>JAYUZO010000101.1:0-3985 GCA_043751715.1 Rhodobacterales bacterium
CCCGCGCCATAATGCGGCTCATACAGCGCCGCCGCCCGGCTCGATGCATGGTGCGCCAGCACCGCTTCCTGTTCCAACAGCACAACAGACCCCAGCCCCGACAGTTCCGCCGCAGCCGAAACCCCCGCAATCCCGCCGCCGATGATCAGAAAATCCGCGTCCATTTCACCCTCGCATTCAAAAAGGGGCACAGCCTCCCATGCCCCTTTCATCTGTCCATAAATATCCCACAGGGGGTGCGGGGGGGTGTGAAACCCCCCGCTTCCCACAGTTCAGCTTGGCCCAATCAGCTTGGAATATCGCCCACCATGCCCTTGACGTAAAAGTTCATCGTGACCAGCTGCTCATCCGTTGCCACTTCACCATCCGCCAGGAACACCGACCCGTCCTGCTTGTTGATCGGCCCCGTGAACGGATGATATGTCCCCGCCGTGATCGCCGCGATCATGCCTTCCGCTTCTGCCTTCAGATCGGCCGGCACCGCATCCGTGATCTCGCCCATCACCACTTCGCCGTCCTTCATGCCGCCCCAGGTGTGCCCGCTGGCCCATGTGCCATCCAGCACCGCCTGCACGCGCTTCACATAATACGGGCCCCAGTTGTCAATGATCGAGGTCACGCGCGGGCTGGGCGAAAACGCCGCCATGTCCGACGCCTGCCCAAAACCAATCACCCCCGGCGTTTTCGCAGCCTCCGCCAGCGGGGCTGTCGAATCCGTATGCTGCAAAATCACGTCCACGCCCTGATCAATCAGCGCCTTGGCCGCATCCGCCTCTTTCGCCGGGTCAAACCAGGTATAGGCCCAGACCACGCTCATCTCCACCGCCGGGTTCACCTTGCGCGCATGCATGAAACTGCAGTTGATACCCTGAATCACTTCCGGAATCGGGAAAGACGCGATGTAGCCGATCTTGTTCGACTTCGTCATCTTGCCCGCAATATGGCCCAGCACCGCCCGCCCCTCATAGAAGCGCGCATCATAAGTGGCCAGGTTCGCCGCCCGCTTGTAGCCCGTCGCATGTTCAAACTTGATGTCCGGGAACTTTTCCGCCACCGCCACCGTCTGGTCCATATAGCCAAACGAGGTTGTAAAGATCAGCCCGCAGCCCGACAGCGCCATCTGCGTCAGCACACGCTCGGCGTCCGCACCTTCCGGCACTGTCTCCTGATACACCGTCTCAACCTTGTCACCAAAGGCCTCAACCACCGCAAGGCGGCCCTGATCATGCTGGAACGTCCAGCCGCCATCGCCAATCGGGCCCACATAGATGAAGCCCACCTTCAGCGGGCCATCCTGGGCAAAGGCCGGCATCCCGGCCGCAAGCGTCAGGCCCATGGCCGCGCCGCCCTTCAAAATCGTTCTGCGTTGCATGATCGTCTCCCCTTGGGTCAGGCCAGTGGCTGGCCCGCTGTTTCGCCCCACATCAGCGTGAGGCGTGAAAAGTCTGTCCCAGTGCCGCAGGTGCGCCAAGCCCCGACCGCCCGCGCGACATGATGACAAGCACCAGAATGGTTATCAGATACGGCGAGGCCGACAAGTATTCCACCGGAATAGCCACCCCCGCCGCCTGCAGATTCAACTGCAAAACCGTGATCCCGCCAAAAAGATAGGCACCGATCAGAACCCGCCATGGCCGCCAGCTGGCAAAGACCACAATCGCCAGCGCAATCCACCCCGCACCCGCCGTGATCCCGTCTGTCCATTGCGGCACCCGCACAAGGCTGACATAGGCTCCGCCCAACCCCGCCATCGCCCCCCCGAACATGATCGCCATCACCCGGATGCGCACCACTTTGTAGCCCAAGGCATGCGCGGCCTCCGCACTTTCACCCACCGCGCGCAAAATCAGCCCCGCCCGCGTGCGCACCAGCATGAAACCGACGGCCGCAATGATCGCGATGGACAGGTACACCACAGGGTCATGCCCGAACAGAATGCCGCCAATTACTGGCAACTCCGCCAGCGGCCCGAACGGCACATCCCCCGTTACCGGCGGCTTGATCCCCACATAGCCCTGCCCCAGCAGGGCGGCAAAGCCCAACCCGAACAAGGTCAGCGCCAGCCCGCAGGCCACCTGATTGGCCAGCAGAACCTGTGTGAGAAATGCAAAGATCAGGCTCAGCACCACCGCCCCCGCCATCCCGCCAACAAACCCCAGCCACGCACTGCCCGTCTCCACCGCCGCAATAAACCCACAGACCGCCCCCACGATCATCATCCCTTCCACGCCCAGATTTAGCACCCCCGCACGCTCCACCACCAACTCGCCAATCGCCGCCAGCATGATCGGCACCGATGCCACCATCAGCGAGGCAATCAGCACAAAGGGATCGATCCCGCCCAGCATCACGCCACCCGCCCTTGCCCGAACCGCACGCGGTAATTGGTCAGCACATCCACCCCCAGCAGGAAAAACAGCAGCATCCCCTGAAACGCCTGTATCGCCGCCGCAGGCAGCCCCAGCCCGAATTGCGCCAATTCCCCGCCAATATACGTCAGCGCCATCAACAGCCCGGCCAGCAGAATGCCCACCGGGTTCAGCCGCCCCAGAAAGGCCACGATAATCGCCGTAAACCCGTAGCCCACGTTGAAATCAATGCTGATCTGCCCCGCTGGCCCCGATACCTCAAACACCCCCGCCAACCCCGCCAAGGCCCCCGACAGCCCCAGACACAGCACCACCAGCGCACTTGGGTTCACCCCCGCAAAGCGGGCTGCCTTTGGTGCCTGCCCCGACAGCTTGATCTGAAACCCCAGCATATGCCGCTGCAACAGCACATAGGCGCCAATCACCGCCACAAAGGCCGCAACCACCCCCCAATGCATCCCCGTGCCCGCAATCAGCTCCGGGTTTGCCGCCGCCGGATAATCGCGAAAATTCCGGCTGCCCGGAAACCCGCCGCCTTCGGGGTTGCGCAGCAATCCCAAAGCCATGGAGGACAGGATGTTTTGCGCCACATAGACCAGCATCAGCGACACAAGGATTTCATTCGTGTTGAACCGCGTCTTAAGAACAGCCGGGATCATCGCCCAGGCCCAGCCCCCCAACGCCCCCGCAATCACCATCGCCGGAAAGATCAGGCGGCTTTCAGTCGGGTAAAACGCAAGGCCAACAGCGGCCCCGCAAATCGCCCCCATGATATACTGCCCTTCCGCCCCGATATTCCAGATCCCCGCCCGAAACCCCAACGAAAGCCCGATCGCAATCAGGACCAAAGGCCCCGCCTTCACCAGCAGTTGCGGCCGCGAATAACTCGCCAGCGCAGGGTCAAACAGCGGATCGTAAAAGATCGTCCGTATCGCCACGAACGGATCCTTGCCCAGCAGCCAGAACATCACCCCGCCCGCGATCATCGTGAGGATCACCGCCAGCACCGGCGTTGCCGCCGACCACAAACGCGATGGCGAAGGCCGCCGCTCCAGCCTCAGCATCTGACACCCTTCATCTGTCCAGAAATATCCTCGGGGGGTGAGGCGCGCAGCGCCGAGGGGGGGCTGAAGGCCCCCCTGCCTTACGCCCGATGATACGGCCCACCCCCCAAAATCGTCGCCGCCCGGTAAAGCTGTTCCGCCAGCATCACCCGCACCAACATATGCGGCCAGACCATCGCGCCAAAACTGATCGAAAAATCGGCCCTCGCCCGCAAGGCAGGATCAATCCCGTCCGCCCCCCCGATCACAAACGCCACCTCAGACCGCCCGCCATCGCGCCACCGCGCCAGATGGGCGGCAAATTCCGGCGACGACAGCATCCGCCCACGCTCATCAAGGCTGACCAGCAGCGCACCCGCCGGCACCGCCCGCGCCAGCAGCGCGGCCTCTGCCGCCATGCCTGCGTTCTTTCTGTCCTCAACCTCGATCACCTGCAACGGACCCAGCGCCAGCGCCCGCCCGGTCCGGTCAAACCGCGTGTGATAATCGTCAAACAGCGCGCGCTCCGGCTGGTCGGCGCGCATCCGGCCGACCGCACAGATCTGCACCCGC
>JAYUZO010000102.1:0-2603 GCA_043751715.1 Rhodobacterales bacterium
TGATGGCACCAACCCGGCCCTTCAGGGGCCAAATGGTGAGGCGGCGCTGATCATTGCGCATGATGGCAATGACTGGGGCGGCGGGCACGCGTCCAGCGACATCATCTTTGGTGGCGCAGGCAATGACACGTTGTTTGGTGGTGATGGCAATGACACGCTGCTGGGCGAAACGGGCAATGACCAGCTTAGTGGTGATGGCGGCGATGATGTGCTGGACGGCGGCGCTGACAATGACACGCTGTCAGGTGGTGACGGTGCCGATACGCTGACCGGTGGCACGGGCGATGACATGCTGGCGGGCGGTGCGGGAACGGATGCGCTGTTCGGTGGTGACGGCGCGGATACAATGTCTGGCGGCGCGGATGATGACACTCTGGATGGCGGTCAGGGCAATGATACGCTTGCAGGTGATGCGGGCAACGACAGCCTGAATGGCGGCGACGGTGATGACAGCCTGACAGGCGGAATCGGGCAGGATGCGTTTTTTGGCGGTGCCGGTGCTGATACACTGATCGGCGGTGACGATCAGGATACGTTCTACGGCGGCGCGGGCGATGTGATCGACGGGTCCGAAGGCGGCGTGGATGCCGACGTGCTGGTGCTGTCAGACGTGCTGAATGTGGTCTACGGCGGCGGCAATAACGAATCCGGCACGGTGACGTTCAATGACAATTCCACGCTGACCTTCAGCAATATCGAAACCCTGCAATTCGGCGGGCGTGATGGCATCGTCAACGGCACCGCCGGGAATGATGTGATCGGCGCTGGCTTTACCGATACGGCCGGCGACCAGATTGACGGCAATGACGCGATTTTGCCGGGTGAAGTTGGCAATGATGATATCGTGCTGGCGGGTGACGGCAACGATACGATCACAGCGGGCGCGGGCGATGATGAGGTCTTCGGCGGCACCGGCAATGACAGTGCGGCAGGTGGTGGTGGCAACGATGTGCTGCTGGGCGAAGCCGGGTCTGATACGCTGACAGGTGACGCAGGCAATGACGCGCTGTTTGGCGGTGCGGATGCCGATACCCTGTCTGGTGGCGCGGATGATGACGTGCTGGATGGCGGGCAGGGCGACGATCTGCTGCAAGGCGATGCCGGGTCCGATACGCTGGTGGGCGCAGACGGGGCCGATACGCTGATGGGTGGCACCGGCGCGGACAGTTTGAACGGCGGGGCCGGGGCTGACAGTCTGTCTGGGGATGACGGGGCCGATACGCTTTCAGGCGGCGCTGACGCTGATACGCTTTCGGGCGGTGCGGGCGATGATCTGCTGAACGGGGATGACGCGGCTGACAGCCTGTCGGGCGATGACGGGGCCGATACGCTGTATGGCGGCGCTGATGCCGACACCCTGCAGGGTGGCGCGGATGCCGACAGCCTGTTTGGCGGCGATGGCGATGATACGCTGGCGGGTGATGATGGCGCGGATGCGTTGTTTGGTGATGCCGGGGCTGATGTCTTGTCTGGCGGGGCCGGGGATGATGCGGCCTATGGCGGCACCGGAAACGATACGCTGGATGGCGGCACCGGCAGCGATGCGCTGTTTGGTGGCGATGACCGCGATCTGTTTTATGCGGGCTTTGACGGCACCGTGGATGGTGGCAACGGTGGCGATGATTTTGACAGGCTGAATTTGGCCGCGATCAAAGCATCGGGCGTGGCCTATACGATCACCTATGAACCGGGCAATCCGCAGAACGGGGTGATTCAGTTCTTTGACGCGGGCGGCGCGCCGACCACATCGCTGACCTTCAGCGAGATCGAACAGGTTGTGCCCTGCTTTACCCCCGGCACGCTGATTGCCACGGACCGGGGCGATGTGCCGGTGGAACGCCTGCGCGCGGGCGACATGGTGCTGACACGCGATCACGGGTTTCAACCGGTGCGCTGGGCGGGGCGGCGCGATCTGGGCGTGGCCGATCTGATTGTGCAGCCCGCGCTGCGGCCGGTGCGGATTGCCGCGGGGGCGCTGGGCGATGGGTTGCCACGGCGTGACATGCTGGTGTCACCGCAACACCGGATGCTGGTTGAGGGGACGGGGCCGGAAATGTGGTTCGGCACGGATGAGGTGCTGGTGGCAGCGCTGCACATGGTGGGTATGGCGGGCGTGACGCAGGTGCTGGCGCAGGGTGTGTCCTATATCCACATCATGTGCGATGCGCATGAAATCATCCGTGCTGATGGGGCGTGGACCGAAAGCTTTCAACCGGCCGCCCGGATGCTGGACGAGATGGATGCTGCACAGCGCGCCGAACTGCTGGCCCTGTTCCCCGATTTTTACGACCAGCCATCTTTTCCGGCAGCCCGGCGCAGCCTGAAGGCGCATGAAGCGCGGGTGCTTTTGGCGGCCTGAAGGGGCAGCACCTCTGCACAGGCCCCCCCACCCCCACCCCCAGCCCCTTCCCACCGGGGGGAGGGGAGGCGCTTTAGCGGGACGGGGCGGTGCGCGTGGCACGCCAGCGGGCCCAATCCTCGGGCGTATCCAGATCGGCGCGGGCATGGGGCAGGGGGTGCAGCCAAGTGCGGGCGCGCAGAGGTTTGACGATGGCCTCACCGCCTGCATCACCGTGCAGATCGGCAAACTGCGGACGCAGGGA
>JAYUZO010000103.1:0-11088 GCA_043751715.1 Rhodobacterales bacterium
AACGGCGCTTGATCTGGGCTATGCCAGCCTTGTGATCAGCACGGCCGCGAATGACTGGTTTCTGAACCCGGATTTGCCGCAGTTGCGGGCGGCCGTGGCCGGGGTTGCGGCCCGGTTTGCCGTTGTGCGCGCGATCGGGTTTTCCATGGGGGGGTATGGCGCGCTGCTGTTATCCAAAACCCTGCGCCTGTCCTTTGCCACGCTGTGGGCACCGCAAGTGTCTATCCGGTCACGCGTGGCGCCATTTGAAACGCGGTTCCGGCCCGAGGCGCGGCAGATTGATGCGGTGGCCGATCAGGTGCGCCTGAACCTGTGCCCCGATCTGCGCGGCACATTGCTGTGTGATCCGTTTGCGCATCCGGCCGAACGCAGGCACGCGCGGGCAATACAGGCGTTTGCGCCGGGGCTGGATATTGTGGCCCTGCCATTTTCCGGCCATCCGCCGACCAATGTGGTGATGCGTGGCGATGGCTACCCCGGTTTGTTGCGGGCGGCCATATCGGGCAGTTTGACGCCGGCAATCGTGCGGGGCGCGCAGGTGGCGCATCGCTGGCAATCTGAACCCTACCTGCGGGGGCTGCTTGCGGCGCTGAATGCGCGCGAGGCGGGCAGGTTTGCACGCACGGGCAGCTAGCACGCGGCAAACAGGGAAACCGTTTGCCATATGAGGCGACCCTTGCTATAGCCGCGCCGAACCTCAAAGCCGCTTGAATTGGCGGTGGGATGCCCGTTAGTGTGGGTGCAGGCTTGAACGTGATCGGGGGTTTTCCCTGCAACAGAACGAGGAATGACATGAGCGATATCGCAGCCCGCGTGAAGAAGATCGTGGTCGAACATCTTGGCGTGGAAGAAGACAAGGTGATTGAGAACGCCTCGTTCATTGATGATCTGGGCGCTGACAGCCTGGACACCGTCGAACTGGTAATGGCGTTCGAAGAGGAATTCGGGATCGAAATTCCGGATGATGCGGCCGAAACGATCCAGACCTTTGGCGACGCGGTAAAGTTCATCACCGAAGCGGCCTAAGGCGCTTTGATGTGATTTTGGCGAAAGGGCATCCTGCGGGGTGCCCTTTTGCATTTGGGGCAGGTTGGGCGCGATGATCATTCCGACGATTGCCACTGAACGGCTGGTCTTGCGGGCCATGACGCGGGCGGATTTTCCGGCTTTTGCGGGGCTGTGGGCTGATCCTGCGGTCACGGCGCATATTCTGCGCGAACCACGGGATGAAACGGCAAGCTGGCGGTCGTTCCTGATGAATGCGGGCAGCTGGGCGGTGGACGGGATCGGGCAATCGGCGATCACGCATCAGGGGGTGTTCATCGGGCAGGCGGGGTTTTTTGATGCACGCCGGGGGGTGGGCGCGGATTTTGACGGGGTGCCGGAATGCGGCTGGGTCATAGCGCCTGCGCATCAGGGGCAGGGGTTTGCGACGGAAGCCTTGGTGGCGCTGCACCGGTGGTTTGATGATGGGCACAGCGAAAGCCGCACGTTGATCACCGTGGGGCATGTGGCATCCGAACGGCTGGCCGCGCGGTTGGGATACCGGCAGTTTCGGGTGGTGGGGCTGGATGGGGTGGACTGTGGATTATCGCGCCGGACGCGGAAGGTTTAGGCAAGCATCCCTGCGTAGGGCGCTTTGTGATATGAATGAAATCAATGGGATGACCGATTCGATTTCATGTTTTGTTAAGGAATTGGGTGGGTTAATGCTGCGGGCGGTGATGGGTGGTATGGCGGCGGAGTCGGGCTGAAGCCCGACCTACGGGGCTGTGGAAGCACCATCGGTTTCATTGCTGGACCATCATGACGAAACGATAGATAAGAATAAAAAATCGTGGTGGTTGGTATGGGCGATAGCGGACTTATATACCAGATTGTTTTGTCGATTGCGCTCTTTCTGGCTCTTGCGAGAACACTTGGGCTCCGCATAACGACGAAGCGATGGTTCCTTAAAGTGGATATGCCAGTCTTTTTCGTTATATTTTCCGGACTATGGTGTCAAGCAAACGGTGTTAAAATCGGTCCGGAAAACTTTCATCTTAGGGCGCAAGCATTTCATTCTGGCGACAATCGGATAACGAGAAATGGTCAAATATTGATGATTGTGAGTTTGTTAGTAATGCTCGCTATTCCAATCTTTCAAATGATGTAGGCCATGGACCCGTCAAATTGCCTGTATGATTGCGTAGGAGGTGCGGCTTGAAAAAGAAAATGAAGGATGAATACTTTTCAGTAGTCAAAGCTTATGAGAGTCTTCTTGCAAAACTTGACCCAGCTCCGGCATTTTTTGTACATTGGTTGTGCTCAACGATGTGGTTTTTCGGTTGGGCAGACTTCGCTCGTTTGTTCGATAGATCTGATTTTTGGGGGATGTTTTTTAGTTTCTGGGCTTTTTTTATGGCTTGCTTGATGCTGCCACCGTTGTTTACCGTTATAAAGCGGATGCAAGAAAAACCCAAATAATTGCAGGAAACTGGATAGAAGTGTGCTTATTGAAGGGAATGGGTGTTTGGCCGCATCTTCCTGGAACTGGCACAAGACGGCGGCAAGTGCTGAGTGTCAGATCGACAGCCTGATCCCCGTGCCGCCACCCTGCGATCCGCGTTCGCGGTAAGGGGTGGTGTTGTAGTGCGACCGGTAGCATTTGGAGAAATGCGACGGGCTGGCGAAACCGCAGGCGAGGGCCACGTTGATGACACTCATATCAGTTTGCAAAAGCAGGTTGCGCGCTTTTTGCAGGCGCAGTTCCATGTAGTATCGTTTGGGGCTGCGGTTCAGATAGCGCGCGAACAGGCGTTCCAGTTGCCGCGTCGACATGCCCACATCTTCGGCAAGGTCGGCGGGCGACATCGGGTCTTCGATGTTGCCTTCCATCATGTGGATGACTTGGCTTAGCTTTGGGTGGCGCACGCCGATGCGGGTGGGCACGGACAGGCGCTGCGTATCCTGATCGGTGCGGATGGTGGAATAGATCATCAGGTCGGCCACGTTATTGGCCATATCCTCACCATGATCCGCCGCGATAATCCGCAGCATCAGGTCGATGGAGCTGATCCCCCCGGCGGTGGACCAGCGGTTGCCATCCATGACAAAGACCGATTTTGACAGTTTGACCTCTTCGAATTCCTCGGCAAAGCCATCGTGGTTTTCCCAATGTACGGTGGCCTTTTTGCCATCCAGCAGGCCCGCCTTGGCCAAGGCATAGGCCCCGGTGCACAGGCCCCCGATTGTCACCCCGCGCCGCGCTTCGCGCCGCAGCCAGTTGATGACGCCTTTGGTCGAAGTGTGCTGAATATCTAGCCCGCCGCAGACTAGTACGGTATCATCGCGGTCTACCTCATCCAGCCCGAAGTCAAGCCGGAACGTAGCACCGTTGGAGCAGGTTTTCTCCACCCCGCCTTCGCCCGCAAGCACCCAGTTGTACAGCGCATGCCCGGCCACATGGTTGGCAAGGCGCAGGGGTTCAATTGCACCGGCGAAATTGATCATGGTGAACCGGTCCAACAGCAGAAACACAAAGCGGCGCGGGGCGTCGGGTTTGGTGACTTGCGTAGCTTTGCGCTGCGGACTTTGCATTGTGCGACCTGATTGCGTCGGTAATGGCGCATGCAAACAGCAAATCCCCGTCAGCCGCAAGCGCGATCCTGATCGGTTTCACCGATTTATCGGGGGCAGACTGGTCTGTGGTGCGGCAGACTGCAGCGGGTCTTTGCGTGATTCGTGCAGCGATGACTAGCCAAGGCGCGGGTGTCACCGTATATCGGTGCGGTAATCGGACGGAGCAGGACCATGACCAAGGGCTGGAGCAAATCAGACTGGCGCGCAAAACCACGGGTGCAGATGCCGGATTATCCGGATCAGGCGGCCTTGGTCGCGGTTGAGGCGCAGCTGGGCAAGTATCCGCCACTGGTGTTTGCAGGCGAGGCGCGCAAGCTGAAGCGGCAATTGGCGCTTGCGGCGGAGGGCAAGGCGTTTTTGCTGCAGGGCGGCGATTGTGCGGAATCGTTCGCGGAATTCAGTGCCGACAATATCCGCGATACCTTCCGCGTGATGCTGCAGATGGCGGTGGTGCTGACCTATGGCGCCAAGGTGCCGGTGATCAAGGTGGGGCGGATGGCGGGGCAGTTTGCCAAGCCGCGTTCTGCTGCGACAGAGGTGATTGATGGCGTGGAATACCCCAGCTACCGGGGCGATATCATCAACGGCTTTGACGCCACGCCAGATTCGCGCCGCCCGGATGCGGGCCGGATGCTGCAGGCCTATACGCAGGCGGCGGCCAGCCTGAACCTGTTGCGGGCGTTCAGCACGGGTGGTTTTGCCGATATCCACCGGGTACATTCCTGGACGCTGGGCTTTGCGGAACATGACAAGGCGGAACGCTACCGCGAGCTTTCGAACCGCATTTCGGATGCGTTGGATTTCATGAACGCGGCGGGGGTGAACGGCGAGACGAGCACGGCCCTGTCAACGGTGGATTTCTACACCAGCCACGAGGCGCTGCTGTTGGAATATGAAGAGGCGCTGTGCCGGATTGACAGCATTACGGGCCTGCCGGTGGCGGGGTCGGGGCATATGCTGTGGATCGGGGACCGTACGCGCCAGCCTGACGGCGCGCATGTGGAATTCTGCCGGGGTGTGCAAAACCCGATCGGGCTGAAATGCGGGCCGACCACGACGGCGGATGATCTGAAGGTGCTGATGTCCAAGCTGAACCCGGCCAATGAGGCGGGGCGGCTGACGCTGATTGCGCGGTTCGGGGCGGGCAAGGTGGGTGAAAATCTGCCGCGTCTGATCAAGGCGGTGCGTGAAGAGGGCGCGAACGTGGTCTGGTCCTGCGATCCGATGCATGGCAACACGATCAAGGCGGCATCGGGATACAAGACGCGGCCGTTTGACAGCGTTTTGCGCGAAGTGCGGGAATTCTTTGGTATCCACAAGGCCGAAGGCACCATTCCGGGCGGCGTGCATTTCGAAATGACCGGGCAGGACGTGACCGAATGCACGGGCGGTTTGCGTGCAGTATCGGATGAGGATCTGTCGGATCGGTATCACACGGCGTGTGACCCGCGCCTGAACGCCAGCCAATCGCTGGAACTGGCATTTCTGGTGGCGGAAGAGCTGTCTTCGTTTCGCGCCCCAGGGCAGCGCATCGCGCTGTAATCCATTGTGATTGGCATAAAGCCCGGGCATGCCGCCCGGCCTTTTGCTATTTGACCAGCCGCAAATAGGGCGCACGCGTTTGCGCAGTATCGCCCTGAAACCCCGGATCGCCCTGAAACACCTGTGCGTCTTCGGAAAACGCGGGTGCAAAGGTGGTGGGTACCACGGGCCTGGCCTGTGGTGCCACGCCAATCGCCTCGCGCAGCGTGTGCAGAATGTGAAACCGGCGCGGCGTGCGCCCGGCGGTACCGCGCAGCACAAGGCAGCCCAGCATCAGGTCAACCTCACCCAGATCACCGATCATCGGCAGCAGCAGCAACTGGGCCGTCAGCGCCGGGCGGCCGAGGCCACGCTCAGCCTCCAAAAGCAGGGTCACGGCCAGTTTGCCGTTGAACACCTGACCCACCACTGTTTCCAGTTCCGCCCGCGCCATCGGATCAAACAGCGCCGACAGCGGCATGCCGCGCACCTCCATTCCCATGATATCGGTGAACGTGGCGCCTGCCAGCCGCATGCGCGCCAGCCCCGGTGCGATCTGTTCGGCAATCAGCGCCTGATGCAGGCAGTTCTTCAACCCGCGTGGATCCAGATCGGCCCGGTGTGGCAGCCTGTCGCCTGTGCGCAACGCCTCCCAATAGCCGCGCATTTCGGCAAAGGCTGCAATCGGGCCA
Source organism: Rhodobacterales bacterium (assembly GCA_043751715.1). Lineage (GTDB taxonomy): Bacteria > Pseudomonadota > Alphaproteobacteria > Rhodobacterales > Rhodobacteraceae > JAAFHS01. The sequence goes on from JAYUZO010000103.1 coordinate 5,835, forward strand.
TCCTGACGGCTAATCTTTTCCATGTTGATGACCACCCGTGAAATCCTTGTTCCCAGCGCCTGCGCACCGTGGCTGCCCGTTGTCGCCTGCGTCACCCTCTGCTAAACGGAGAAGGCGGCGTGATCGGGCGGCTTACGGTTACCAGAATCTTAACATAGCGGTTTTGACCGGTTTTTGGGGAACAAAGTTACAAAATGGTAAACGCAGCATGATGCCCGCCCGACTGCCAAGGAAAAGCCGGCCATGACCGTGTCGATGACCGGTTTTGCCGCAGGGCGTGGGCAGGGGGCGGGGGCCAGCTGGGCGTGGGATTTGCGCGGGGTGAACGGCAAGGGTCTTGATCTGCGCCTGCGGGTTCCAGACTGGATTGATGGGCTGGAGGCGGCCATTCGCGCTGATCTTGGCCGAACGCTGGCGCGTGGCAACATCAACCTGACGCTGCGTGTGGCGCGTGATGGCGATGGTGATGGGGCAATTCACCTGAACCCGGTGGCATTGCAGGCAGCCTTGCGGGCGTTTTTCGATGTAGAGCAGGCGGCAATGGCGGCGGGGGTGACCCTGGCGCAACCATCGCCTGCCGATGTGCTGGCGCTGCGTGGTGTGGTGGAAACCGGGGTGGCCGATGCCGACCCGGCACCGCTGCGCGCAGCGATTCTGGCTGATCTGCCGGGGTTGATTGGCGCGTTTCAGGATATGCGCCGCAGCGAAGGGGCCGCGCTTTACGCGCTGATTGCAGGCCAGATTGACCAGATTGCAGCACTGGCCAGTGCGGCCAAAACGGCAGCCGAGGCGCGCCGCCCCGCCGTGCAGGTGGCCCTGCAACAGGCCGTGGTCCGCGTGATTTCTGACCCGGTTGATCCGGCACGATTGGCGCAGGAACTGGCCCTGCTGGCGGTCAAGGCGGATGTGACAGAAGAGCTTGATAGGCTGGATGCGCATATCACCGCCGCGCGCAGCCTGCTGGCCGAGGCGGGCCCGGTGGGGCGCAAGTTTGATTTTCTGATGCAGGAATTCATGCGCGAGGCGAATACGCTGTGCGCCAAATCATCAGACATCGCGTTGACGCGGATCGGGCTTGATCTGAAAGTGGTGATCGACCAGTTGCGCGAACAAGTGCAGAATGTGGAATGACCATGCAGCGTAAGGGCCTTTTGCTGATCCTGTCCTCACCTTCGGGTGCGGGCAAATCCACGCTGGCGCGCAAGCTGATGGCGTGGGATCCGACGATGCGGTTTTCGGTATCGGCCACCACGCGTTCGCCAAGGCCGGGTGAGGTGGACGGGCGGGAATATTATTTTCGCACCCATGCGCAGTTCGCAGACCTGGTGGCCGGTGGCCAGATGCTGGAACATGCCACGGTATTTGACAACCGCTATGGCAGCCCGCGTGGGCCTGTCGAGGCGGCAATGGCGGAAGGGCGCGACACGCTGTTTGATATTGATTGGCAGGGCGGGCAGCAGATCAAGGCGTCACAATTGGCGCGCGATGTGGTGTCAGTGTTCATCTTGCCGCCATCCATTGCCGAACTGGATCGGCGTCTGCACACACGGGGGCAGGACAGTGCTGCGGTGATTGCCGGGCGCATGGCGAAATCAGAGTCGGAAATCAGCCATTGGGGCGAATATGACTATGTCATCGTGAATGATGATATCGACATGTCTTTCAACGCCTTGACGACCATTCTTGCAGCGGAACGCATGCGGCGTGACCGCCAGCCGGGCCTGCCCGATTTCATCCGTGGTTTGCAGCAGGAGTTTGCCGCCAGATGATTTATGCGCTTGATGGTGTGGCCCCAGAGATTCACCCGGAGGCTTGGATCGCACCGGGCGCGCATGTGATGGGGCGGGTGCGGATCAGGGCGGGGGCGTCGGTCTGGTTTGGGGCGGTACTGCGGGGGGATAATGAATGGATCACGCTGGGTGAAGACACCAACATTCAGGAAAATGCAGTGCTGCACACGGATTGGGGCCATCCGCTGACGATTGGCGCGCGGTGCACGGTTGGCCACAAGGCGATGCTGCATGGCTGTACGATTGCGGACGGGTCACTGATTGGCATGGGGGCCACCGTGCTGAACGGGGCGGTGATCGGGGCGGGGTGCCTGATCGGGGCCTGTGCTTTGGTGACGGAAGGCAAGCATATTCCGGATGCGTCACTGGTGATGGGCGCGCCGGGCCGCGTGGTGCGCATGCTGGATGACGCGGGCCGGGCAAAGCTGCTGGCATCGGCGGCGGGTTATGCTGCAAATGCGCGGCGCTTTCGGGCGGGGCTGGTGCAACTGTGACGGCGGTGTCAGATTTTCCTTTGTGGACTGGAATATTTGTTCCATGCTTTGGGGCGTAACCAGTGGATACGCAGATGGACATACAACGCGCAGCCCCCGCCACGATTGACGCGTTCCGCGAGCGTCTGGCCGACGTCAGCACAGGCCTGCCGCGCCGGATGCGGCAATGCGCCGATTACATCGCATCAAATACCGACCGGATTGCCGTATCAACCGTGGCCGATATCGCCAACGGGGCAGATGTGCCGCCGTCTGCCGTCATGCGGTTTTGTCAGATTCTAGGGTTTTCGGGCTTTTCCGAGATGCAGAAACTGTTTCGTGATGCGTTCGCGCCGGGGTTTCCCGATTATGCCACGCGCCTGCGCAACCTCAAGACCGGGGCCGCAGGAAGCCCATCGGCGATTCTGGCCGAATTTGTGGATGCCGGGCGGCTTTCGTTGGAAAATCTGACGCATTCGCTGGACGAGGCGGCATTGAATACCGCCGTGGCGGTGTTGGCGCAGGCGGGCACGGTGCATATTGTGGGGCGGCGCCGGTCTTTTCCGATTGCGGCCTATTTCACCTATATCTTTGAAAAGCTTGCAGTCCCGGCCATCTTGCATGATGGGGTCGGGCAGTTGGATTACCAGCATGCCCTGCGCCCCGGCGATGCGTTGATCGCGATTACATTCGCACCCTATGCCGAGGAAACCGTGACGCTGGCGCAGATTGCCTTTGCGCGCGATGTGCCGGTTGTGCTGCTGACAGACCGCCTGACCAGCCCGCTGTCACGGCATGCGGCAGCGGTGCTGACCATCACGGAAGTGGATTTTGGCGCGTTCCGTGCACCAACAGCCACGATTGCTGTGGCGGTGGCGCTTGCGGTGGCGGTGGCTGCTGCGCGCAATGTGCACGGTGATTAGGGCTTTCATTGCATCCGAAAACAGAATAAATATTCCAAAACGGCTGGCATGGCTGAGTCTGTGCTATGGGCGGCGGGGGACGGCATGAAGACGCTTGATGTGATTACCATAGGCCGGTCATCGGTTGATCTGTACGGCGCGCAGGTGGGCGGGCGGCTGGAAGATATGGGATCTTTCCAGAAATATGTGGGGGGCAGCCCTACAAACATGGCGACTGGCACGGCGCGATTGGGGCTGAAATCAGCGCTGATCACGCGGGTGGGCGATGAGCATATGGGCCGCTTTATCCGCGAGGAATTGCAGCGCGAAGGCGTGGATGTGCGGGGCGTGGTGACGGATGCAGAGCGTCTGACGGCACTGGTGCTGCTGGGCATCCGGGATGACACGCATTTCCCGCTGATCTTTTACCGCGAAAACTGCGCCGATATGGCGCTGTGCGAAGCTGATATTGACCCGGCCTTTATCGCGCAGTCGCGCAGCGTTGTGGCGACGGGCACGCATCTAAGCCATCCGCGCACGGCGGCGGCGGTGTTAAAGGCCTTGCGGCTGGCGCGGGAAGGTGGGGCGCAGACAGCGCTGGATATTGATTTCCGGCCGAACCTGTGGGGGCTTTCGGGGCATGGAGATGGGGAAAACCGGTTCATTGCATCGGCGGCGGTGACGGCGCGGTTGCAGGAAACGCTTGGGCTGTTCGACCTGATTGTGGGGACGGAAGAGGAATTCCATATCGCAGGGGGGACGACCGATACGATGGCTGCCCTGCGCGCGGTGCGGGCAGTGTCACAGGCGGTGCTGGTGTGCAAACGCGGGCCGATGGGGGCCGTGGCGTTTACGGGGGCGATCCCGGCCAGTCTGGATGATGGCGAGTCTGGGCCCGGTTTCCCGATTGAGGTGTTCAATGTGCTGGGCGCAGGCGATGGGTTCATGTCGGGCCTGCTGAAGGGCTGGCTGGACGGTGAGGCATGGCCCGTGGCGCTGACATACGCCAATGCCTGCGGGGCCTTTGCGGTTTCGCGCCACGGCTGCACCCCGGCCTACCCCAGTTGGGCGGAATTGCAGTTTTTCCTGAAACGCGGCGTGCAGGTGCCTGCCTTGCGGCATGATACAGCGCTCGAGCAAATTCATTGGTCCACGAACCGGCGCAAGGGCTGGCCCGAAGTGCGGGCCTTTGCGTTTGATCACCGCAGCCAGCTGGAAGACATCGCTGGGGCCACGCCCGCACGGATTGAAGCGTTCAAACAGCTGTGCCTTGATGCGACCTTGGCGGTATCGCAGGGGCGCGACGGATACGGGCTGCTGTGTGACAATCGGTTGGGGCAAAAGGCATTGCACCGCGCGGCGGGGCAGGGTCTTTGGATTGGCCGCCCAGTGGAATGGCCGGGATCGCGCCCCCTGAGCCTTGAGCCGGAACTGGGCCCCGATTTCGGCGGGCTGTCGGAATGGGCGTTGGAGCATGTGGTCAAGGTTTTGTGCTTTTGCCACCCGGATGACGCGGCGGATATGCAGGCAAAACAGGAAGATACGATCACCCGCCTGTTCCACGCCTGCCGCCGCAACCGGCTGGAAATGCTGCTGGAGGTGATCCCGTCCAAGGTGGGGCCGGTGGGTGATGCGACCACGGCGAAACTGATCAGCAGGTTCTACGATATCGGCATTTACCCAGATTGGTGGAAGCTGGAGCCGATGCAGACCGATGCGGCATGGGCCGCCACCTGCGATGCCATCAACAGCCGCGATCCGCACACCCAAGGCATTGTCGTGCTGGGGTTGGGGCAATCAGAGGCGGAACTGGCCAGCGCGTTCCGGTTGGCGGCCAAATACCCGCTTGTCAAAGGCTTTGCCGTGGGCCGCACGATTCATGGCGATGTCGGGCGTGACTGGATGGCTGGGCGCATCGATGATGCGACTGCCGTTGCCACCATGGCCGCCAACTACACTCGTCTTTGCAATATCTGGGACCAAGCCCGCGCAGGAGCCATAGCATGACCACGATTCGTTTGACCGCAGCCCAAGCCATGGTGCGCTATCTGACCATGCAGATGGCCGAGGATGGCACGCCCTTTATTGC
>JAYUZO010000104.1:0-22734 GCA_043751715.1 Rhodobacterales bacterium
GGCTGCCTGCGGCGATGCCGTTTCTGTTCAACGGGCTTAAAATTGCATCGACTCTGGCCCTGATCGGGGCAATTGTTGCTGAATTCTTTGGCAGTCCGACGCGGGGCATGGGATTTCGCATATCGACCGAGGTGGGGCAGCTTGGCCTTGACATGGTTTGGGCCGAGATTGCGGTGGCGGCTTTGGCGGGATCGCTGTTTTACGGGGCGATTGCGCTGATCGAACGGGGGGTGACATTCTGGCACCCGTCGCAAAGGACTTAAACCAAATCCCCAAGGCTGCTTGCAGGGGATCAACAAGGGAGACGGCGATGAACAAGTTTCTGACAGGGGCGCTGCTGGCGCTGATGGCAACAGGTGCGCAGGCACAGGATGAGGTGACGCTGCAGCTGAAATGGGTGACGCAGGCGCAGTTTGCGGGCTATTATGTGGCGCAGGCGAAAGGGTTTTACGAGGCTGAGGGTCTGAGCGTGACGATCCTGCCGGGTGGGCCGGATATTGCGCCAACGCAGGTGATTGCGGGGGGCGGTGCGGATGTGGTGGTGGACTGGATGCCATCAGCGCTGGCGGCGCGGGAAAAGGGGCTGGCGCTGGTGAACATCGCACAGCCGTTTGCAAGTTCGGGCATGATGCTGACCTGCCTTGCGGAGACGGGGATCACGGTACCGGCAGATTTTGCGGACAAGACGCTGGGGGTGTGGTTCTTTGGCAATGAATACCCGTTTCTGAGCTGGATGTCACAGCTGGGGCTGGCGACAGATGGCAGTGCGGGCGGGGTAACGGTGCTGAAGCAGGGCTTTAACGTGGACCCGCTGTTGCAAAAGCAGGCGGCGTGCATTTCGACGATGACCTATAATGAATACTGGCAGGTGATTGATGCAGGCCTGACGCCAGAGCAGCTGGTGACGTTCAAGTATCAGGACATGGGCGTGGCAACACTGGAAGACGGGCTGTATGTGCTGGAGGAAAATCTGGCGGACCCGGCGTTTGAAGACCGGATGGTGCGGTTTGTGCGGGCGTCGATGCAGGGTTGGAAATACGCCGAGGCAAACCCGGATGAAGCGGCGATGATCGTGCTGGAAAACGATGAGACGGGGGCGCAGACGGAAGAACACCAAAAGCGGATGATGTCGGAAGTGGCGCTGCTGACGGCGGGGTCGAATGGTGCTTTGGACGTGGCGGCGGCGGAACGCACGGTGGCTACGCTGATGGCGGGCGGGTCTGATCCGGTGATCACGGCGGCACCGGTGGGGGCGTGGACAAGCGCCATCACGGACAAGGCTTTGGCAAACTAAGGTCAACTTTGGTAAATTGCGGGCGCATCCAGACCGGATGCGCCCGTTTCCATTGGTTTTTGCCGGACGCGGGCTGTAAAGGATTTTACAGGGGGTGCGGGCGGTATGAAATCCTTGATGGGCACACGGCTGCGCGAACGCCGGATGGCGCAGGGGCGCAGGCAGGGTGAGGTGGCGGGGGCGGCGGGTATTTCGGCGTCATATCTGAACCTGATCGAACATAACCGCAGGGCCGTGGCGGGCGATGTGCTGGTGCGGTTGACGGCGGTGCTGGGCCTTGATGCGGTGGCGTTTTCAGAAGCCAGCGACGGGGCGATGGTAAATGATCTGCGGGCGGCGGCGGCGGCGGTGGCGGCTGACCCGGACCAGTTGCAGGCGTTTCTGGCGCGGTTTCCGAACTGGGCGGGGGCGGTGCTGGCGCTGGCGCAGCGCGCGGCGGGGCTTGAGCGCGCGGTGGGGGCGCTGAATGACCGGATCAACCATGACCCGCACCTGTCGGCCACCTTGCATGAGCTGCTGTCGGCGGCCACGGCGGTGCGGGCGACGGCGGATATCCTGAATGACACGGAGGAGCTGGATGCCGACTGGCGCGCGCGGTTTCAGCGCAATCTGGCGCAGGACAGCGCACGGCTGACCACGGGGGCGCAGGCGCTGGTGGCCTATCTTGATCCGGCGGGGCAGGCGGTGGCCGAGGTTTCGGTGACGCCGCAGGATGAGGTGATGGCCTGGCTGGCAGCGCAGGGCTGGCATCTGGAGGCGGCCGAGGCGGGCGGGGTGGATGAGGCGGGCATTGCAACGCTGGCCAGTGCGGCGGCGCAGGCCCTGGCGCGGGGCGTGGCCGAACTGGCAGCACAGGATGCAGCGGCCATGCCATTGCAGGCGGTGCAGGCTGCGATCAGTGCGCTGGGGCCGGACCCGGTGCAGATTGCGCAGATGTTTGGCACGGATGTGATCGCGGCATGCCGGCGGATTGCGGGGCTGCCGGGGCTGGCGGTGGGGCTGGTGGTCTGTGACGGGGCGGCGGCGATTACGCACCGCCGGGCGTTGCCGGGATTTGCCCTGCCACGCGCGGGGGCGGGCTGCACGCTGTGGCCGCTGTACACGGCGCTGGGGCGGCCGATGCAGCCGGTTGAGGCGGTGGTGGAAACGACGGGTCAGCCACCGCAACGGTTTGTGCTGCGGGCGTTTTGCCAGACGCGCCTGCCCAGCCGGTTCGGCGGGGCGGACCGGCGCACGGCGGCGATGCTGATCTTGCCTGCGCCACTGCACGCTGTGGCGCAGGCCGTGGTGGGGCCAACCTGCCGGATTTGCCCGGTGGAAGGCTGCGATGTGCGGCGCGAGCCATCAATCCTGTCAGCGGTGATCTGAGTGCGTTTTGACAGGCGGCCGGATTGCGGTCACAGTTGGTGGCATGCAGGCTGGGGAGGGCGGGCATGGCAGGCCATGTGATGCTGATCGAGGATGAACCCAACATTGCCGAGGCGCTGCGGTTTATCCTGACGCGTGATGGCTGGGATGTATCCACGCTGGCCGATGGGGCGACAGCCCTGCACGAGGTGGCGCTGCGCAGGCCGGATGTGGTGATCCTGGATCTGATGCTGCCGGGGGCCAGCGGGCTGGATATTCTGCGGGGGTTGCGGGCTGATCCGGCCACCCAAGGCCTGCCGGTGCTGATGCTGACGGCCAAGGGGCAGGGCAGTGACAGGGCGGCGGCTGAACAGGCCGGGGTGACCTGTTTCATGACCAAACCCTTTGCCAATGCCGAAATCGTGGCGCAGGTGCGCCGGATGGTGCGGCCTTGAAACCCCCGCGCAATCAGGTGTTTCTGGAACGTCGCAGTTACCGTTTGCGCCGCCTTGGCGATGCAGCACGGCTGTTGCCAGTGCTGGGGCTGGTGCTGTTTCTGCTGCCGTTGTTCTGGGGGCCTGACGCATCAGGCCAGCCACGGCTGACGGCATGGGACGGCATTTATCTGTTCGTGGTCTGGTGCGGGCTGATCGCATTGTCGGTGATCCTGTCGCGCCGCCTGTCGGGTGGCGGCACCGGCGCTGTGCCAGCGGATGCGGATGATCAGCCTGCCTATGCCGCACGCCGGACGGAGGAATAGCGCGATGCCGTTCAACCTGCTGGTGCTGGCCTGCGTGCTGTATGTGGCATTGCTGTTTGCCGTGGCGTTTCTGGCGGAACGATCGGCGGCCATGGGCCGTGCGCGGTGGCTGCGGTCCCCGTGGATTTATACGCTGTCGTTGTCGATTTACTGCACGGCCTGGACGTTTTACGGCGCTGTGGGCTATGCGGCGCGGTCGGGGCTGGAGTTTTTGACGATCTACCTTGGCCCGACGCTGATTTTTGTGGGCTGGTGGTGGCTGTTGCGTAAACTGGTGCGGATCGGGCGCCAGAACCAGATTACATCGATCGCGGATCTGATTTCATCGCGCTATGGCAAATCAAACCTGCTGGGGGCGATGGTCACGGTGATCGCGGTGCTGGCGGCGACACCCTATATCGCGCTGCAACTGCAATCGGTGACGCAAAGCTTTGGCGTGTTTGCATCGGAAACGCCTGTCGAAATGGGGCTGTCCACGGCGGCGTGGGTGGCGATGGGGCTGGCGCTGTTCACCATTCTGTTTGGCACGCGCAAGCTGGATGCGCGCGAACAGCACCACGGGGTGGTGATGGCGATTGCGGTTGAGGCGGTGGTGAAACTGGTGGCACTGCTGGCGGTGGGGGCGTTTGTGGTGTGGGGGCTGGCGGGCGGTGTGGGGCCGATGTTTGACCAGATCAACGCATCACCCATGGCGACATGGACGCTGCAACCGGGGCGCTGGGCGGGGCTTATTCTGACGGCGGCGATGGCGGTGGTCTGTCTGCCGCGGATGTTTCATGTGATTGTGGTTGAAAACACCGACGAGGCGCAGCTGGGCCCGGCAAGCTGGGCGTTTCCGGCCTATCTGTGCGCGATGAGCCTGTTCATTGTGCCCATCGCGGTGGTGGGGCTGAACCTGATGCCTGCGGGGGCCAACCCGGATATGTTCGTGCTGACCCTGCCGCTGAGCCAGGGGCAGAACGCGCTGGCGATGCTGGCGTTTCTGGGGGGGTTCAGTTCGGCGACATCCATGGTGATTGTGGAAACCATTGCGCTGGCAACGATGGTATCAAACCACGTCGTGGTGCCCCTGTGGCTGCGGGCGGTGCCGGCGCGGGTGCAATCGGGTGATGTGCGCCGGGTGGTTTTGCTGTCACGCAGGCTGGCCATCATGGGGGTGCTGGCGCTGGGCTATGGGTATTACCGGCTGTCAGGCGGCGGGGCATCGCTGGCGGCCATGGGGCTGATTGCGTTTGTGGGCGTGGCGCAGTTCATGCCGGCGCTGCTGGGCGGGATTTTCTGGCGCGGGGCGACGCGGTCCGGGGCGGCGACGGGCCTGCTTTTGGGGGCGGGCGTGTGGCTGTGGGCGCTGTTCCTGCCATCATTTGCGGCAGGGGCGGTGATCCCGGATGCGGTGATGGCGCAGGGGCCGTTCGGGGTGGGATGGTTGCGCCCGCAGGCGCTGTTTGGCATTGCCGGGCAGGACCCGCTGCTGCATGCGCTGTTCTGGTCTTTGGCGCTGAACACCCTTGGGTTTTGCGTGGTGTCGATCCTGACATTTCCCAGCCCGGTGGAACGCATGCAGGGCGCGATCTTTGTGAACATCTTTGATGATGATGCGGTTGGCCCGCAGGCATGGGTGCGGGGGCAGGCGGATGCCGAAGGGCTGCTGGTGCTGGCGCAGCGGATTCTGGGCGATGATGATGCGCTGGCATTGTTTGAGGGCGAGACGCGCCTGCAAGGCAAGGAGGGCTATCTGCCGGATCCGACACCCGAGGTGATTGGCCGGGTGGAACGGCAGTTGGCGGGGGCGATCGGGGCGGCGGCGGCGCATGCGATGATTGCCGATCTGACGGGGCGGGCGACGGTGACGGTGGAAGACCTGATGGCGATGGCGAATGAAACGGCAGCGATCATTGAAAACCAGTCGCGGCTGGAGGCGCAGCAATCGGAACTGACACGCACGGCGCGGGCCTTGCGGGATGCGAATGAAAAGCTGACACAGCTTTCGGTGCAAAAGGATGCGTTCCTGTCGCAGATCAGCCACGAATTGCGCACGCCGATGACATCTATCCGGGCGTTTTCGGAAATTCTGACGGAAGGTGATGTGCCACAGGCGATGGTGCAGCAATCGGGCCGGGTGATACAGGATGAGGCGATCAGGCTGACGCGGCTGCTGGATGATCTGCTGGATCTGAGCGTGCTGGAAAACGGCAGCGTGCAACTGACGCTGAAGACCAAACTGGTGTCAGATCTGCTGGATCAGGCGCTTGCGGTATCGGGCCAAAGCCGTGGGGCACGGGCATTGGAGATTGAGCGCGATCTGGCATCCGAGCAGTTTTATGTACAAACCGATCCGGACCGTCTGATGCAGGTGTTCATCAACCTGATTTCCAATGCGCGCAAATATTGCGATGCCGAGGTGCCGCGCCTGCGCATTCAGGTGCGGCAGCGGGCGGGGCGGGTGCAGATTGATTTCATCGACAATGGCAAGGGCATTCCCAAGGATGCGCAAGGCCTGATCTTTGAAAAATTTGCGCGGCTGTCGGATCAGGCGCGGGCGGGCGGTGCGGGATTGGGCCTTGCGATCTGCCGCGAGGTGATGGCGAATTTGCGCGGCACGGTCGGCTATTTGCCGGGGCAGGGCGGGGCCGCTTTCCGTGTGGTGCTGCCGTTGCGGGTGGCGGTCGAGGCGGCTTAGGGAGCAATCAGCTTAAGGGCTTCGTAACCTTCTTTTGCCACTGATGGCATTGACCAAAGTGGGGGATCGGCGGCCATGGCAGCAGACGGGGCAGCAGACGGGGCGGCAGGCGGGGCAACAAACCAGACCCGTGCCAAGGTGGATGACCGGGTGCTGCGCGGGCGGGTGGAACGGGCGCGGACACAATTGGCGGCGGTGGCTGGTGGCACGGTTGAACAGGCCTGGGACATGGCGCTGCGCCGCGCGGGACAGGATACGATTGCGCTGCGGATTGAGGTGAATTCCTGCCGCCTGCGCCAGCTTTCACTAACCGAACTGCTGGAAATGCCGGGCGTGCGGTCGTTGATCGGCATCCTTGACGGCCCGGCCGAGGCGATGGGCGTGATCGTGCTGTCACCCGAGGTGTTATCGGGGCTGGTTGAGGTGCAGACGGTGGGCAGTGTCACCACCCACGCGCCGCTGGCCCGCAAACCAACGCGCACGGACGCCGCCATGGTGGCAGGGTTTTTTGACAGCGCGTTGACCGAACTGGATATGGCGCTGGCGGGCCAGCCCGAAGCGGTATGGGCGGCGGGCTTTCGCTATGCATCGTTTCTGGATGACCCGCGCCCGTTGGCCCTGATGCTGGAGGATTCCGCATGGCAGGTGGCCGAGGCCGAGGTATCACTTGGGGGTGGGGCCAAGGTGGGGCGCATTCTGCTGGCGCTGCCTGCGGTGGGGCGCGGGGTCAATGCGGTGGCGGATGCGGGTAAACAGGCGGCTTCGGCGGCCAAATTCAACGCCGAACTTCGTGAACAGGTGGGCCATGCAACGGCCACGCTGGATGCGGTGCTGGTGCGTTTGCAGGTGGATTTGTCGGAACTGATGGGATTGGGCGTCGAAGACGTGCTGCCGCTGTTTGGTGCAAGCCTTGAGACGGTGCAGCTGGAAACCGTTGACGGGCGGCGCATGGCCACGGCGCGGCTGGGGCAGGCGCGGGGGATGCGGGCGTTGCGCGTGCTGGCACTGGACGGTGAAGATGCGGGCAACACGCCGGTTGACCCGCTGCTGGCATCGGCGCAGGGGCAGTTCATACCGCGCGGGCAGGTGTCCCTGACGCCTGCGCGCAACCTGCCGCCCGATGTCAGCACCGACCCTGCCAGCATGTCTGACCTGATGTCGGGTCTGATGTCGGATATCGGCGATCCGCAGCTGCCGGCCCTCGATGAGGCCTATGATCTGGAGGCGAATGCGGGGGCCTGACGGCGGCCCCGCCGCTGTGCGGCCTTAGCCGTTGTCCTGCCCGGCCAGTGCGGCAAGCTGCGGGCGCAGATGGTCAAGCTGATAGCCAAAGCGCGCGGGCAGACCCACCAGATCATCCACCGGCATTTGCCCGGCCTGCGACAGCGCCCACACCACGGATGACCGGTTGCCGCTGGCACAATAGGCAAACACCGGGCCATCAGATGCGGCAATCGCGGCGGCCTGGGTGGCCACATTGGCAGGTGTCATCGCGCCGCTGATCACCGGGTTGACCACAAAGGTCAGGCCCAACGCCTCGGCAGCGGCCTGCATGGCGGCAGTGTGCAGGTGGGGCGGAATTTCGCCGTCGGGGCGGTTGTTGATGATGGTGCGGTAACCGGCGGCCTTGATGGCCACCAGATCGGCAAGGTCAATCTGCGGCGATACGGCGTAATCTGGGGTGATCGGGCGAATATCCATCGGGCGTCCTGTCATGGGCAAAGGCGCGGTCAGCATAGGGTGCAATTCCGCGGTGCGAAAGCGGCAACCTGCAGGCAGGAACGGTTGTGGGCGAGAACGGTTGCAGGTGGGGCAGGGGTTGCTAAGGTGGACGCAGGGGCAATGGGGTGCAGGGTGGCAGAGGCCGGTCCGGTCAGGGCGGAAATGCGGGGCGGGGTGCGGCTGTTATGGCTGACAGCCCCGCCGGGCAATCTGTTCGGCCCGGCGTTGTGCACGGGGGTGATGGCGGCGCTGCGGGATGGGTTTGATGATGCGGCCACACAGGCCATCGTGCTGGCCAGCGCATTGCGAGGGCCGGGGCAGGGGTTTTCGGGGGGAATTGACCTTGCCGATCTGGGCCGGGCGTGGCCAGCAACAGCTGCGACGCCTGCCGATATTCTGCGGCTGATGCAGGGCGCGGATGTGCCTGTTATTGCAGCGCTGCATGGCCCGGTGCTGGGGGCGGGGGCGGAGATTGCGCTGGCGGCACGGGCGCGCATTGCAGCACCGGATCTGCGGTTTGGCCTGCGCGATATGCTGGTGGGGCGGTTGCCGATGGCGGGGGCCACGCAAACCCTGCCGCGGCTGATTGGTGCTGCCGAGGCGCTGCGGCTGATCGGCAAGGGGGTCAGCGTGGGTGCGGCCGAGGCGGTGGCGATGGGCATTGTCGATGCGGTGGCCGAGGGCGATCTGGTAGCGGCGGCGGTGGCGCTGGTGGGGCAGTTGCCGGCGGCTGCGCGCGCGCCGGGGCTGCGTGACGGGCGCAGCTTTCAGGCGGCGATCGTGCAGGCCCGCAGCGCGGGTGATCCGGATGTGGCACAGGTGGCGTTGATTGACTGTATCGAGGCGGCACAGCTTTTGCCGGTTGAACAAGGCCTTGATTTTGAAGCCGAGGCAGCGGCGGCCATTGCGGCCCGGCCCGAAGCTGCGGCGTTGCAGCACCTGATGGTTGCGGACATGCGGATGGTGGGTGATCTGGCGGGGGGGCAGCCTGCATTGAAGATCGGGCTGTGGGGGGCTGAAACCTGGCCGCTGATCCTGCCTGCGTTGCGGGCGGGCCTTGCGGTGGTGTTGGCTGATGATGACCGCGCGGCGCTGCTTGGGGCGGTGGAACGGGTGGCGCTGGCGCATGAAGAACAGGTGGCGACGGGGCGTCTGACGCCTGCGGTGCGCGATCTGGAATGGGCGCGGCTGCGGCCTGCGGTGGTGGCAGATGATCTGGCAGGTTGTGCGCTGATTTTTGCGGCCAAACCGGGGGCGACCGGGCTGGGGGCGGCCAAACAGGGGGCGGCCAAACCGGGGACGGCGGGCCCGGTGGTACATTTCGGTGCGGGCGGGGGTGACGGCGCGCGCCTGCTGCTGGTGGCACCGGGGTTTGGCGAATTGCAGGTGCCCGATGCGCAGCGCGGTCCGGGCCGGGTGGCGGCGGCAACGCTGCGGCTGATGCGGCTGCGGCTGGCCATCACGCAGCATGCGCCTGCCACGGGCGTGGCACATACGGTGGTGATGGCGGCACATCAGGCCTGCCGGGCGCTGCACCGGCAGGGGGTTGCGGCCGACCAGATCAGGCGGGCGCTGGCCCCGGTCATGCGGCTGCCCATTCCGCTGGCCGCCGCGGTTGACCCTGCCACTGCGCCGCTGGTGATGCCGGCGGATACCATTCGTACCCGTGTTCTGGGGGCGATTGCCGCGGCGGGCGCGCGCCTGCTGGAACAGGGGGCGGTGCCACGCGCGGGCACGCTGGATGTGCTGGCGGTGATTGCGTTGGGTATGGCGCGCACCACAGGGGGGCCGCTGTTTTGCGCCGATCAGCGCGGCTTGATCATTCTGCGCCGCGATCTGGTGCAGTGGCAGCAGGATGACGCGGTCTGGACCCCGCCTGCGCTGCTGGATGGGCTGATTTCACAGGGCAAGGGGCTGTCTGCATTTGATCAGGGGAGCGCTGCCTAGGTCAGGATCACGCCCACCACCACCAGCATCAGCCCGATGCCCGATATGGCCAGTGCCGCCATGTTCCACGCCACCACGCGCTGCAACCGGGCCTGCATGGCGGCCCCCGTCAGCCCTTCACGCCGCGCGCGCATGGCCATCAGCACGCACCACACAAGGGTTGCCACCCCGATCAGCGTTACTGCGGCACCCGCCCAGATCACCATGGTCATCCGATTTCCCCCCATCTGTCAGTCCGCGCATATTCCACGCAGCGCCCGGCAGATCAACCCGGCTTGCCGCGCCTGCCGTGCCGGGGTAGGGAACGCCAACCCCATTGACCGGAGCGATACCCATGGCCGACATCACTGAATCATCAATCGTGGCAGCCGAAGAGCTGCGCCAGTTTGTTGAACGCTTTGAACAGCTGGAATCCGAAAAAAAGGACGTGTCCGAACAGCAAAAGGAGCTGATGGCCGAGGCCAAGGGCCGTGGCTATGACACCAAGATCCTGCGCAAGGTCGTGGCGCTGCGCAAACGCACTGCAGACGACATTGCCGAAGAGGAAAGCATTCTGGAGCTGTACAAGGCCGCCTTGGGCATGGCCTGACGCGCCTTAGGGCGCGATGAACGTGACATTGGGCATGGCGGCAATGGCCTGACAATCGGCGATATAGGTTTCAGTCATTTCCGCCACCATGTCGGGCGTCCAGTCCGGCAGGTTGATCGGATAATCGATGGCGTCGGTCGTGGCGAATTTGTCCAGAAATGCGGTGACAGCCCGCCTGCGGCGTTCAATGGTGAACGGACCCTTGGTTTCGATATAGGCGCGCAGCCGTTTCAGCCCGACCGCCGACATGATCAGTTCCAGCACGTCAAACGTGCCTTCCAGCACGGTCCCTTCTGCATGGCCGGTGATCGCGGCCAGAACCTCGGGCCAGATCAGCGGCGTGTCTTCATCGCACCAGATGGTCAGCCGCGCGCCGGGGTTTGCCGCCTGCACGCGGCCAATCATTTCAGACCACATCAGATCACGTGCATCAACGCCTGCCATCAGGGCGGCGTAATCCTTGCCGGGCTGTTCGGCCAGAATGGCAGGAATGAAGGTGGCCGGGTTGCGCAGGGCAATGAAATAATCCGTCTCGATATCCGGGAAGATGCGTGAAAACGCCCGCACCCGTTCACCCGCGGCCGGATACAGCTTGCCCTGCAACGCCCAGTTCGGAAACGACAGAAAGTTATCCCAGCCCAGCACCAGCCGTTCGGCGCTGTCTTCGGACATGATCTGTTCCAGCACCAGGGCCTGGGTTTCCGGCGTGGCTGCCGCCCCCTTCAACTGGATCGCCGTATCACGCAGCACGGTGCGGTAGCGTGAGGGTGGCGGCACCACAATGCCCTGCGCGCCCAGCACGCCACGGTTTTTCAAAAGGCACCGGATCAGCCGTTCTTCATCGGTGCAATGGGCCCCGAGGTGATAGACGATGCGCATGGGCTGCTCTGCCTTCTTGTCATTTTGCGGCAATATAGCGGGAAATCTGGACAGATAAACCGCTTTCCTGTAGCCACCGCAGTCATGATGGTTGACCAAAACACTCAGGTTACGGGCACCGGGCCGGTACGCGCGCGCAGGTTTGATCCGTGGGCGGTGGCGGCTGTGGTGATTGCCGCACTGGTGCTGGCACCGATTGTGGCGGTGGTCTGGCTGGCGCTGACGCCTGCGGAAAACATCTGGCCGCATCTGATGGCCACGGTCATGCCGCGCTATGTGGCCAACACGCTGATTTTGATGGCGGGGGTGGCGGTGCTGACGGCGGTGGCGGGCACGGGTACGGCCTGGCTGGTGACGATGTACCGCTTTCCGGGGCGCGGCTGGCTGGGTGCCGCACTGCTGTTTCCGCTGGCCATTCCGGCCTATGTCGGGGCCTATGCACTGGTGGATTTTCTGGATTACGCGGGGCCGGTGCAAGCGGCCTTTCGCGCCATGTTCGGCTGGCAATCAGCGCAGGATTATTGGTTTCCGCAGGTGCGCAGTCATGCGGCGGCCATTCTCGTGCTGGCAGGTGCGCTGTACCCATATGTTTATCTGCTGGCGCGGGCGGCGTTTCGTGAAACCTCGGCGGCGGGGTATGAAACGGCCCGCGCCCTGGGCTGTGGGCCGCTGGCGCTGTTCTTGCGCGTGGGTCTGCCAATGGCGCGGCCTGCAATTGCCACGGGCGTGGCGCTGGCGCTGATGGAGACGGTGGCCGATTATGGCACGGTGCACCATTTTGGCGTGCAGACCCTGACCACGGGCATCTTTTCCACCTGGCTGAATGGCGGAAATGCCGGGGGGGCTGCGCAGATTGCCGGTGTGGTGCTGGTGCTGATCTTTGCGTTGGTGGCGCTGGAGCGGCTGGCGCGCAGACGGGCGCGGTTTCATGGCATGGCACGGGCGGCGCGGCCTGTGGTGCCAACGGTGCTGACGGGCGTTTGGGCGGTGCTGGCCATGCTGGCCTGTGCGTTGCCCTTTGCCGTGGGGTTCGTGTTGCCGGTGGCGGTGATGCTGAAGCTGTCGGTGGCGAATTTTGCGGTCTGGGCCGATCCGGGCCTGTTTGCGGCACTTGGCAACACGCTGCTGGTGGCAGGACTGGCGGCGGTGCTGGCGGTGGTGCTGGCCACGGTGCTGGTGGCGGGGTTGCGCCATATCGGGCTGGGGCTGGCGCGGATTGTGCTGCCGGCAACGGCGATGGGCTATGCGGCACCGGGGGCGGTGCTTGCGCTGGGCGTGCTGATCCCGCTGGCCGTGCTGGACCATTGGCTGGCCGACGGGGTGCTGGCGATCAGCGGCTGGGATCCGGGCCTGATGCTGACGGGCACGGCGGCGGCGATTGTGCTGGCCTATGTGGTGCGGTTCTTTGGGGTGGCGCAGGGGGCGGTGGACACAGCCTTTGGGCGCATTCAACCGAACCTGAGCCTTGCGGCGCGGTCTTTGGGCCAGACGCGGGGCGGGGTGTTGCGCCATATCCAGCTGCCGCTGATGCGCGGGTCGGTGGCGACAGCGCTGCTGATCGTGTTTGTGGATTGCGTCAAGGAACTGCCTGCCACGCTGCTGCTGCGCCCGTTCAATTTCAACACGCTGTCGACGCGGGTATTTGAGCTGGCAAGCCTGGAGCGGTTGGGACAGGCGGCCCCGGCGGCGCTGTTGGTAATGGCGGTGGGGCTGGTGGCAGTTCTGGCCCTGTCGCGCGCCAACCGGGCCTAAGTTTGCCGATAGGCGGGCTTGACCGGGTAGCGGGCAGGGGGTATTCGAACGCTAAGTGCCCCTATAGCTCAGTTGGTAGAGCACCTGATTTGTAATCAGGGGGTCTGCGGTTCAAGTCCGTATGGGGGCACCATTAAAATCAAGCACTTAGGATGAGCGCGACCCCGGCAAGAGCGAAGACGTTGGGCTTTGGGTAACAGTTCGGGTAACGCGCGCTTTCAGTGTTCGGATGCGGCCTTTGCCCTCGTCGGTTGGCGGAAAAAATGATCCACGCCCGAAACATTACTTCCATACGGCCGCAGCCTGGAATGTTTACGTCCATCGCGCTTTCTCCAAGCCCCGATTTGCGGAACTGCGCCTTAAGATGTTGGAAGCTGTCCAACAAACCCGCAATCCGAAGCCCGCGCATCGCCAAAAAAGTTTCAAAAAAATACATAAAAACAATGGCTTATTGATATATCTCAAAGCGGTTTCCAGGTTTTTAGCATGCGACACCTTGAACCCCGGAGCGATAGCCATGACCCCTTCCGATAATGCAACGATTCCGCAACTTTGGGCGCAGCTTGCGGCCGACAACGACGCCCCGGATGATGTGGACAGTGATAGGAAGTTGGAGAGAATGATCGCAACCCAAGAGGCGATGATGGATCTTCGCGCCGTCGACGCTCAAAAGCTGGCATGAAAAGCGCAGGCCCTGGGCTGGCGGCGGGGCACGATTGTTGGCGGGCTGATCCGTTTTGACGCGGACGCCTAATGCCCGCGGCCCAAGCGCCGTGCAGCCATCGGGCGCAACCTTGATGTGCCAACGGCCCGTAGCCTGCTGCGCAAGGTGGCCGGGCAAGGGCGCTTCAGTGTCTGGCCTGCGCATCTGCAACGGCATTGCACAGACAATCCGCCCCGGCCTTTGCATGCTTGCGGCGAGTTCATCCTAGGAAAGGTTAATCAGAGGTTGATTGGCGGAAACCCGCCGGATAACGTCCAAAGAATAGTTGCTGAAAGGGTGTTATGTCAGAGAATTCAGTCCGGTCCAATTGGGCCAGCCAGCAAGGTGCAGATCCGGTTTCCCAGGACGCCGCACCACAGATTTCCCCGGAAATGTTGGGTAAAATCGCGGGTCTGCGTGCGCAGGTGCGTGAAAGCTTTGGCAAGATCGTGATGGCGATGATGGCCCTGCCGCGCTATCGCCACCAGACTTTGGCCGATCTGCAGCCCCTTGTGCTGGAGCCGCTGATTCGCGACCGCATCGCCATTGCCCACCCAAAAGGCACCGATCGCACCGCTTTGGTCGATATCGCGGGCTTTGCCATCTGGGCCTCTGTGTCGCAGGAGGTGGATCTGAAAATCCGCGAACAGATCAAGACCGGCACCTTCCCGATCCGCCTGAAGGCCGAGGATTGGCAATCAGGCGAGGTGAACTGGCTGCTGGATGTGATCGCACCAGATGCCAAGGCGACCGGGCAGGTGATCGCGAATTTCCGGCAGGTGGTGAAGGAGGGCGATTTGCGGGTGCATCCGATGGTGGCGGGGCTGGTGGACGCGGAGATGCGGGGGAAGATGATGGGTGGTCTGAACGGAACAAAGGAGAATGCATGATGCCGTGGTATCTTAATGAACTTGGCCGCACCGGTGAGCCCGACTGGTATTTTGAGGATCGGGAAAGTTTGCCGGAAACGGTCAGCCTTCCAGAGACAATCCCGGATGCATCGCTGTGGCCATTGCAGATCCGGTTACGCAAAGCGCGCAAAACGCTGCCGCATTTTACCGTTGGGCCCTCTGTTGGCGTTATTGTTGTCAGCAAAACCTTCAAGGACCTTGTTGAGGCATGGGATCCTGTGCCGCACTACTTTATCCCGCTGGATATCCGTCAACCGGACGGCACCCTATGGGATGGTGAAGCGCGTTTCATGTTCAAGATGGGAACGTTCGTTGAAAACGGTCTCATTGTTGAAAAGTCAGATGTGGCGCCATGGTTCCTGCAAGGTAAGCTAATGGGCTACATGCCCACAAGTCAGGCGCCACGCCTGATGTGGCGGGCAGACGCTATCAAGGGCCGCCACCTTTGGGCTGATACGCATTACAAAAGAGCAAATGTTGTGTCTGATGATTTTTATGCGGTGCTGAAGAAGCAAAAGATTGGCAGTTTTCTGGCGATTGAAAGCCGGGTTGAGGCTTAAATAGTATAGATGAAAGGTCTCAAGAATGGCTACGGACAATGGTTTTTCGCGCTATATTCCTGTAAGCGTTGAGCGTGATCTACTTGGCACGATTGAGGCACTGGTTGCTGCAAACCCCAACCTACCTTCTGGGTTTGTTGAAAGCTTTGATTTGCACCATTCACTGGCGTTTGCTTCGGCCAACAAATCAGATCTGATTGCCGCTGTTTATAAGGGACGCCTCATTGAGTTCGGAGCCAAGCTCAACGGAGTAGATAATCTGATCGCATTATCAAATGACGGCAGTATTGCCGAATCTGTTGGTATGAATCAACACAGATCCAATCATCCTGATTTACGTATGGCCACAGATGCGTTTCTTACCGTTGGATTCCAGGCATATTCTGCAGAAAAAGCGCTCCTGAATTCTGCCGACGCTGACTATGATACACAATTAGCGCAGTTGAACACAAAATATGAGAAAATAATTGATCGGTTTATGTTTCGTCTCAAGGATGGAAACGTAGCCTCTTTTGATCCGAATGATAGCAATACAAACCCAAAGCCAGAGTACGCGATTTACGGGTCTGACCAATTTGTTCAAAAATCTGAGATGACGTGGGATGAACTGCGGATCAAGCAGTTCGAGCAATTAACCTACAGAAACATGATCGCAAATGATCCGTTCTTACAGCTTGATGCGAACGGTAATTTTGTGATGTCGGATCAGGAATTCCTCGATATCAAACAAGCGCGTATTGATGCGGGTATATACGATCCTGGACGTATGGGTGCTTCCGGCAACGGGATGGATGCACTCGAAAGGGCTTTGGCGCGTGACGACGCTGGCGCTGACAGGGTCGAATTGCTTACCGGGCGCACAAATGAAGATCTTCGCAATCACGCAAATGCACTTGATACCCATGGCAGCACGGTCAAGCTCGCGACATTAAACCCTGATGTCTTTGGGGCCTTCGGGCGCGCCAAAGTTGCTTTAGGCGATATCAAGCCCTCGGTTTTCTCCATTATTGCAATTGGGGCAGTCACCACTGCATCAACAAAACAGGCTTATGCAGCTCAGTACGCTGAAGGCGCTGAGAACACAGAAGAAGCCACTCAAGCATTGCTAAATGACTTTTCTGTGTTTCTAAGCACGATACGGGCCGAAGATGTATCCGAACTTCTTTTGAATCTGGTGATCGAAACTGAACAAAAAGCACGTATTGCTTTTACTGGTGGTGTTGGTGGAGTCGCGCTTGTTGTAACAGACTTTACGCTTGGCGTGATCGTGGATTTGATCGAGATTTTTAAGGCATTTCGTGTTCTATTTGAGGATAATACATTTCTGATCGCGATGGAGCCATTGGTATTAGGGCTTGAGGAAGTTGTCAAATCGGCGCAGCGCCAATTGGATTCTGTAATTGATGATTTTGATGTTAAAATTGGTAATGATATACCGGAAGCGTTCGTTGTCTCTGGAACCATGACCGTCGATCGCACAATAACAGCTCCAGACGAAAGCAAAATTCAGTACATCATCGCCCTGGACAATGCCAAGGTTTTTTCAGGTGCCGGCGATGATATTGTGATTCACTTTGGCTCTGGATCGGTCAGAGGTGGAGGAGGTGGCGATATCCTGATCGGTTGGACGCCAGATTACGTGAAGGATGGCGAACTATTCGATCCTACCAACCCTCTTAGTGCGCGTGCCGATGGTGACCAGTATTTGACACTAGATGGTGGTGAAGGCAATGACTGGATCTTCACAGTTCTTGGTGAGAAAGCGGTTACACTTGGGGGCATCGGCCGTGACTGGATTTTTAATACCTCCTGGGGCGGTGTGATTTACGGCGATACAATTGATGGCCTTGTACCTGGCCTGCCACCATTGACTTCCGGTCCCGTGCACAAGGATTTTCTGGAATCATCTGCCAGTGCCGACAAGATATGGTTCCGTGGCGGGACGACGATGATGGATCCGACCAAAGCGGACAGCCTTGCGTTTTATGGCTATCCACTGGTCGGCGCAACAAACGATCTTGGGTCTTTCTTGTCGGGGGTGGGTGGCCCGATTATTGGATTTGCCGCGACTTCTGCGAGTGCTTTGCTCAATCCTTATTACTTTGATATTTTTCTTCCCTTCATGTCCTATCACATTGATCGTGAGAACAAGGTTTTGAGCGCGGTCAATATGTTTGGTGTGTTGTTTGGCAATCCAGACTTTAGCACAGTTGAACCAGGTCAGCCGAAATCCGGCGTCATGCGTTTTGAAAATTATGATGAGGCAGTTGAGACGTATTTTGGTGCCAGCATCGCAGTACGCGCTGCGTACACGGTATTGACAGGTGACAACGCATTATTGAGCGACATGGGAATGCTGTTCAAACGCGCAAACCCGCTTCTTGCATTTTTTTCGGTGCTGCCTGGGTATCCTGGTGGACTTAATCGTACCGGGCAGATGCGGGATGACATATTGGCAAAGGCAGGTGTCGCCGCGCTGATGGCTAAGTCTGCCCTTTGGTTCGCTGGCACAGACCCCCTCATCCTCGACCTCGACGGAGATGGCATTGAGACCATCAGCATCGATGACGCCGATGTATGGTTCGACCTTGACAATGACCTGTTCGGGGAACGCACGGGCTGGCTTTCGGGCGATGATGGGTTCCTTGTGCGGGACCTTAACCAGAATGGCCAGATTGACGGGATTTCCGAGATGTTCGGCGGGCCGGGGCAATCGGGGGTCGCGATGCTCGCGGCGTTTGATGACAATGGCGACGGGCGGATTGATGCGGCGGATGCGATACGGTCGGAGCTGCGGGTCTGGCGGGATTTTGACGGGGATGGGGTCACGGACGCGGGCGAGGTGTTCAGCCTGGATGCGCTGAACATCGTGTCGCTGAACCTGTCGGCGACTGAATTGAATGTGACGACACCGCAGGGCACGCTGCTGGAACGGTCGGCGGAGATTACGTTTGCGAACGGGTCGGTCAGCCGGATGTTCGATGCAATTTTTGAGATGAACGATGTGAACAGCAAGTTCGCGGGCGAGGCGGGGCTGGCATCATGGCTGGGTGCGGCACCGGTTTCGGCGCGGGGCTTTGGTCAGGTGGCGGACCTTGGCATCGCGATGTCGAACGATTTTGACCTCGCGCGCACGGTGGCGGATGCGGCGGATACGATGACCGTGCCGGATATGCGCGACATGCGGTCGAAAGCGGCGGATGCGTTGGGGCAATGGGGCTTTGGTCTGGATCAGACGCGCGAGCTGACGCCGGTTTTGCTGTCGGCAGACGGGCTTTCACTGGTGGACCGGGGCATCTGGGTGGAGGATGCGGCGGGAGGATATTGGGCGCTGCAAAGCGGTGCGGCCATCACAGACGCGGGTGGCGTGATTGCGCGGCCAGGCATGGAGCAGGTGCTGGCGCAGGCCGGTTGGCGGCTGGAGCAGGTCTGGTCGCCGTCAACGCGGGCCGAGGCGTTGCAACATCGCGAGGCGGCACCCTATCTGATGTCACTGCTGAACGGGCGTTCGGTTGTGCTGGATCATGGGATTGAAAACGCGGACGGCAGCTGGCGGCTGGCAAGCGGCGCGCCAGTTCTGAATGCTGCAGGTCAGGCGATCCTGGCACCGACCAAGGCAGATATTCTGTCACAGGCGCGGCTTGCGGGGCAGGAATGGCGTGTGGAGGCGCTTGGGCATAACCCATTGGTGGCGCTGACGGTTGACCAGATCGGCGTTTATCAAATCAACGGCAAGGTGATTGATTACACTGTTTATGTCACGGATGAGCTGGGCGGGTTCCACGTCTGGGCGCGCGCACTGGATCAGGCGTTGGAGTTGCAGGACAAATACGGCAACGCGCGCGGGTTCGATCTGCGGGCCTATGCGGTGGATTTTGCGACGCTCGACATCGTGGAAAGCGAAGATGACAGCGTGGTGCGGGTGGAGCTGCTGACGCCGGGCCAGTTCAACTTTGCAACCGAGCTTACGGGGATCACCTTCAATCCGGCCATGCTGATGGCGACGCTGAACCGGGCGTCAGGTGTGATTGCCTATAGCGTCAATGACAGCGGCCAGCCCAGCCTTTCGACGACGGAATATGTGTCTGGCGTGGGTGCGATGATCGCGCTGCTGGACCCAGTGATGGATCAGTACATCACGGCGTCGCGGGCCTTTGCCTTGCGGATGGCGTTTCAGGGTGGGCTGGCGGATTATTTTGACGGTCTGGCCTATGACGCTGCAAAAGACCAATTCCACGCGACAACGGATCGTGCATTGTCGCCGGTGTTCACGGCCATTTTCGCGGATGCGCCAGCAGGGGCGATTCCTGCGACGGAATATCTGCAAAAGTGGCACCAGATCCTGGCAGTGATGTACCCGGATTACCGGATGAGCGGGGCAGGCAACCTGTTCGGCATGTCCGTGGCGCTGGATCAGAAGTTCATTTTCCAGATGATGTTGCCAGCATGGCAGACGGTGCCGGGCGATCTTTCGCTGAAGCAGGCGATGTATGCGCTTGGGGTCAATCAGGATTTGCTGATCGAAACGACAGCGGGGCAGGATACGGCTGTTGGCGACAGCAAGCCGAACTTTTTCCTCGTGGGGGATGGCGCGGAAAGCTATCAGGGCGGTGGCGGAGCCGATACCTATTTCGTGGGCGCCAGCTTTGGCCATGTGCTGATCGAAGATATCGACGGTGGCGCGCCGGATGAGTTGCGCTTTACTGCCATCACGTCGCAGCAGGTGGTGGCCACACGGATCGGGCAGGACCTGATCCTGACGGCACCCGGCAATGCGGGCAGCATCACGGTCAAGGATCATTTCCTGGGTGAGTTGAACGACAGCTTTGGCAAATATACCGAAGACCGGTCGATAAAGTCGATCGTTTTTGCCGATGGTGTGTTGTGGGACCAGTTCCGCATTGCGATGGAGGTGAGCGACCCGAAAGACACCAATGATGTCATTGTGGGGTCGGGCGCGCTGGATGTGCTGAACGGCGGGCGCGGCAGTGACGTGCTGGAGGGGCGTTCGGGCGGTGATCTGTACATCTTTGCGCGTGGCGACGGGCAGGATGTGGTGACGGAAAAGAACCCGGTGGCGATGATGCCGGGCAAGGGCGGCCTCGATTTCCTGCAATTCGTGGGCGATATCAGCGCGGATGATCTGCACCTGTCGCGGCAGGGCGAGGGCACTGATCTGTTGATCCGGCTGATGGATGACGACGGCGCGTTTACCGGCGATACGATCACGGTCAAAGAACAATTCGATGGCATGCGATTCAACCTTGGGGCGTTCCTGGGGGGCATCGATCAAAGCCTGGCACTGGATTACATCGCGCCGAACATGATCGAAAAGTTCCTGTTCGAAGATGGATCATGGTTGGATTACGACCAGATCACGCAGCGTATTCTGGAAAATGCCAAGACCGATGGGTCGGACGTGATCTATGGTTTTCTTGACACCGATACGATTGCAGGTGGTATGGGCGACGATCTGCTGATCGGGCGCGAAGGTGGGGATACCTACACATTTGCGCGCGGTGACGGGCGCGATATCGTTGATGATGAGGATCTGTCGTTCAAGCTGTTCGGTTCGCCTGATGATACGCTGCGGTTTACCGGCGATCTGGATTGGGATGATTTCGATTATCTGCGCGTGGGTGGGTCAGACACGCTGACATTGCGCGTTACGGGCACGACGGATGAGGTGGTGCTGAACCGCCAGGAAGAAACCGGCATTTTCCAAGGGTTCTTGAACCTGATCGAAGTGATCCAGTTCAGAAATGCGGAATGGTCCTATGTCAAGCTGTTCGAACATTTCGTGACAGAGGCACAGACTGCTGGAAATGACTCAGTCTATGGTTTCCACACGGCGGATTCGATGACCGGTGGTCTGGGTGATGACGTGCTGCAAGGGCGCGGCGGATCAGACATTTATGTCTGGAAGGCGGGCGACGGCAATGATGTGATTTTCGATGCCGCGGGTGGCAGCGACCAGTTGCAACTGACCAACCTTGCCTCGGGCGATTTTGATTACTTGCGCACGGGCACCGATCTGATCCTGCGCTTGAAGTCTTCGGGTGAGACGATCACGCTGGCGCAGCAATACCTGCGGGAAAGTGCCCAAGGCCGGGCGGTTGAGGCCTTTGTGTTCAGTGACCGCACGGTGCTGTTCACGGAACTGAACCCCGAAGACATTGACCGCGTGGGCACTGCGGGCGCGGACCTGCTGCAAGGCAGCCAGTTTGCCGAAACGATTGATGGCGGGGCTGGCGATGACACGCTGGTTGGCGGGTCGGATGGCGATGCCTATCTGTTTGATGCAGGCTACGGCAATGACCAGATCATCGACCGCCAGGAACGCGCGGCATGGTCGGGCCGCCGTGGGCTGGAAAAGGAAACGACGGACCGGGTGATCTTTGGTGCGGGCCTGTCTTATGCGACGGCCGATTTTGCGCGGATCAATGATGATCTGGTGATCACGTTTAACAACCGGCCCGATACGCTGACCATTCGCAATCATTTCCGCAGCATCGCGGATGAGGTTGAGACATTCCAGTTTGGCGATCAGACGGTAACGGCTGCTGACATTGAAGCGCGCCTTGCGATTGTCGGCGGCAACCGTGGCGACAATGAACTGTTGGGCAATGCCACACAGCCCAATGCGCTTGACGGGCGGCAGGGCGATGACACGCTGATCGGCGGGGCGGCGGCTGATACCTATGCCTTTGGCATGGCCTATGATTTTGACCGGATCGTTGAAAAAACCAACGTGGCGGGTGTCAATGACCGGGTGGTCTTTGGCGAAGGCATTCTGGCCGATGATCTGGTGCTGCGGCGTGACGGCCTTGATCTGCTGATTGATCTGGGCAACGGCGAAGACGTGCTGCGCATTGTGGGCGGGCTGGGCACAACGGGGGTTGAACACTTCAGCTTTGCCGATGGCACGCAGCTGACCATCGCCGATATCCGCGCGCGTTTGTTGATCGGCACGGCGGGCAATGACCGGCTGCAAGGCTTTGATGCCAGCAATGATCAGTTGGCGGGCGGTGCGGGCACGGATGAGCTGATCGGTGGCACGGGCAATGACACCTATGTGTTCGGCCATGGAGACGGGCAGGATTCGGTATTTGATACCAATGGCGTTGATCGCATCACCTTTGGTGCCGGTGTCACCCGTGATCAGGTGACGTTTGAACTGGTCGGGCTGGATCTGGTGATCCGGTTGCAACCCGGCAATGACAGTCTGGTTATTCTGGGCGGCGCGGATGCCACGTCAAACCTGCGCGGCATCGAAAGCTTTGAGTTTGGTGATGGCACGATCCTGACCATGGGTGATGTGCAGACGCTGATCTTTGCGACCACCAGCAATGCGTCGACCGATCTGATCATCGGTTCCACCATTGACCCCGATATTGCACTGCGGCCCGGTGGCGGGTTTGATTCCGTCCAGAACATTTCGCATGTGAACTACATCTTTGCCAAGGGTGACGGGTTTGACCGGATGACGGCCAGTGCGCAGGCCCCGACCGGTTCGATCACCATCGAAGATTATGCCTCGACCGAAGCGATTGTGCGTTTGGCTTCTGTGGGCGGCACTGACCTGATCCT
>JAYUZO010000105.1:0-4660 GCA_043751715.1 Rhodobacterales bacterium
CGGTTCAAGGTGTTGGGCAGGGCGTTGCCGCTGTCGGTCAGTGCCCGCCAGAGGTTATTCGGTGCATCCGTGCCAGAATACGCATCAACATAGCCGGTCTGCGGCATCGCCAGCGTGCGCGACAACGTGTTGCTGCTGTAAACACTGGGCGGCAGATCGACGCAGTTCACGTTCGACACGATGTTGTGCTGCGGTGATACGTTGTATTTGGCTGCCAGGACCGTCCCAAGGTTGACCTGACCGTTGTATGGCACAATCGCAATCGACGTGCGGTTTTCGGTGTCAGCGGCCAGCACGGTTTGCACAAAATCCTTTGCTGCCGTCTTCAGGCTGGCAAGTTTGGTTGTTGGCAGGATCATCGAACGTGACACGTCCAGCACCATGGCGATTTCCACGTTGGTGATGGCCTGTGTTGCCGAAGACCGCGCAGGCACGTCAAATTCGGGAATGCCCAGCATGCCTGCAAAAATCGTGGGTTGTTTGATGATGGCCGCAACCTGCACGGTGGAAAAATTCGTACCCTGTGTGACTGTCACGCTGTTTTCCGGAATGGTCAGCCCGGCCTTGGTGGTGTAGTCGCGGCACACGGCGTTGCGGTCCAGCGTCTGCTTTAACGCTGCGGCGGCAAGGGTGCAGCGGTCCAGCGTCTGCTGCAGGGCCGTGCGCACGTGTTCATAACGCATCAGGTCAACCGCAAGGCCGCCACACATGACCATCAGTGAAAACAAAAGGATCGAGAACGTGGCGATGTTCCCGTCTTCCTTGCGCACAAAGCGCTTGATTGGCTTTCCGACGAACGACTTGGCAGCTTTCGACATGACTTCGTATCCCTTCGTTTACGCCATCCGGGCAGATCGGGGCGCAAAGACATATTGCACGGGGCAGCAAGGCCGGACCGCTATGGCAAATGTGTGGCGTGATTAACGAATGAAAGAATGAATTCGACAGGGTTGGAAACAGTCTGGCCCACCTTTGCCGATTGTCAGTCAGGCGTGCACAAAGGCGGCTTTTTGCGGCATCCGCACCGCAATCGCCGCGTGATAAGCGCTTTGCCACCTGCGGGTTTTCACAGCCGAAAGCCTTGGTGATTCGAGGCGTTTATAAACTGCAATAATTTTAGGCATTTCTGATCTTTTTGACGTGAAGTGTTTACCAAGTTCCGCTAGGGAACCGGAATAGGCCCTGTGCAACGCAGGTCCGTGCCAGACAGGGAGAGTGGCATGCACGTTCAGGGTGAACCGAGTTTCCGGCAGTCTGTTGATCTGATGTTCAACCGCGCCGTGGGCCTGATGGACCTGTCGCCAGGGCTTGAGCAGAAAATCCGCGTCTGCAATTCCACTTACACCGTGCGTTTCGGCGTGCGCCTGCGCGGCAAAATCGAAACCTTTACTGGCTACCGGTCGGTGCATTCCGAACATATGGAACCGGTTAAGGGCGGCATCCGCTATGCGCTGAGCGTCAATCAGGACGAGGTTGAGGCACTGGCAGCCCTGATGACCTACAAGTGCGCTTTGGTTGAAACGCCCTTCGGCGGCTCCAAGGGCGGTCTGTGCATTGATCCGCGCGCATGGGACGCGCACGAGCTGGAACAGATCACGCGGCGTTTCGCCTATGAACTGATCAAGCGTGACCTGATCCACCCGGCGCAGAACGTGCCCGCGCCCGATATGGGCACGGGCGAACGTGAAATGGCGTGGATTGCTGACCAATACAAACGCATGAATACCACCGATATCAACGGCAATGCGTGCGTCACGGGCAAACCCGTGGCCATGGGCGGCATTCAGGGCCGGACCGAGGCAACGGGGCGCGGCGTGCAATACGCCCTGCGCGAATTCTTCCGCCACCCCGAAGATGTGGCGATGGCCAAGCTGTCGGGCACGCTGGACGGCAAACGCGTGGTTGTGCAGGGCCTTGGCAATGTGGGCTATCACGCCGCCAAATTCCTGTCCGAAGAAGACGGCTGCATCATCACCGCCGCCATCGAACGCGATGGCGCATTGGTCAGCGACAAGGGCCTTGATATCGAAGACATTCACCAGTGGATGGTCAAGCACGGCACGATCAAAGGCTATTCCGGGGCCACCTATGTGGAAGACGGCGCGTATCTGCTGGAAGCCGAATGCGACATTCTGATCCCTGCGGCCCTTGAAGGCGTGATCCACAAGGGCAACGCGCCCGGCATCAAAGCCCCCTTGGTGGTCGAGGCAGCAAATGGCCCGATCACCTTTGGCGGCGATGAAATTCTGCGCGCCAAGGGTACGGTCATCATTCCCGACATGTACGCCAACGCGGGCGGTGTGACGGTGTCCTATTTCGAATGGGTCAAGAACCTGTCGCATATCCGCTTTGGCCGGATGCAGCGCCGCGCCGAGGAAGCCCGCCACCACCTGCTGGTCGAAGAGCTGGAGCGTCTGTCGGGCGACAAGGGCCTGGGCTGGACCAT
Source organism: Rhodobacterales bacterium (assembly GCA_043751715.1). Classification (GTDB taxonomy): domain Bacteria; phylum Pseudomonadota; class Alphaproteobacteria; order Rhodobacterales; family Rhodobacteraceae; genus JAAFHS01. The sequence continues at coordinate 2,447 of JAYUZO010000105.1, forward strand.
GTCACCCGATTTCAAGGATAAATATCTGCGCGGCGCGGGTGAATTGGAACTGGTGCGTTCCGGTCTGGATGACACGATGCGCGGTGCCTATCAGGCCATGCGCGAAATCTGGCACGGGCGCCCGGACGTGGAAGATCTGCGCGTGGCGGCCTATATCGTGGCTATCAGCCGGGTGGCCGGCGCGTACCAATCCAAGGGGCTGTAAGCCTGCCTTGCCATCCGCGACACCATTTGTCGCGGATGGTCATCTTTGCCCCTGCCATCCTTGCTATCCCTCGCGAAACCCGGTTGACTGACTGGGCGACGCAAAAGGGCCGTGCACATGCGCTATTCCGGGCTGAAGGTCATTACCCAAGGGCTGTTCGGCAACAAAGGCTGGCAACCCGCTTGGCGCGACCCCGCGCCAAAGGCCCAGTATGATGCCATCATCATCGGGGGCGGCGGGCATGGTCTGTCGACCGCCTTTTACCTCGCCAAAAACCACGGCCTGACCAACATCGCCGTGCTGGAAAAATCACATATCGGGTCGGGCAATATTGGCCGCAACACCACCATCGTACGCGCGAATTATTTCCTGAAGGGCAATTCCGAATTCTACTCCCACTCCCTGAAGCTGTGGGAACAGATGGAAACAGAACTGAACTACAACGTGATGCATTCGCAGCGCGGCCTGATCAACCTGTTCCATTCCGACGGCCAGCGTGATGCCTTTGCGCGGCGCGGCAACATGATGATCAACCAGGGCGATGATGCCGTGCTGTTGGACCGTGAAGGCGTGCGCGAACAGCTGCCCTACCTTGATTTCGAACAGACGCGGTTCCCCATTTATGGCGGGCTTTGGCACAAACGCGGCGGTTCTGCCCGGCATGATGCCGTGGCATGGGGCTATGCCCGTGGGGCGGATCAGCGCGGCGTCGATCTGATTCAGAACTGTGAAGTCACCGGAATTGATGTGGACGGTGGCCGCGTCGTGGGCGTGCAAACCACACGCGGGGCCATTCGCGCGCCCAGGGTGGGGATCATCGTGGCGGGGCGGTCCAGCCAAGTGGCAGCCATGGCGGGTATGCGCCTGCCGATTGAAAGCCATGTGCTGCAGGCGTTCGTGACCGAAGGGTTGAAACCGGTGATCAACCAAGTCGTCAGCTTTGGCATGGGGCATTTCTATATTTCGCAGTCTGACAAGGGCGGGTTGGTCTTTGGCGGCGATCTGGATTTTTACAGCAGCTACGCGTCGCGCGGCAACCTGCCCATGGTCGAACATGTGATGGAGGCGGGCATGACGCTGATGCCGATGATCGGGCGCGCCAAGGTCTTGCGGTCTTGGGGCGGGATCATGGACATGACACCGGACGGGTCGCCCATCATCGACCGTACGCACATCGACGGGCTGTTCCTTAATGCGGGGTGGAACTACGGCGGCTTCAAGGCCGTGCCTGCCAGTGGCTGGTGCATGGCGCATCTGATGGCCACGGCGGAAAGCCACGCGGTGGCGGCGAAATTCAAACTCAACCGCTTTGCGACGGGGCATCTTCTGGACGAAGAAGGCACCGGGTCGCAGCATAACCTGCATTGAGGGGTACCATGACGGTGATTGCTGATCCAATGCCCCCCCACCCCCATCCCCTGCCCACAGGGGGGAGGGGGGGCGCTTCCCTCCCCCCTTGTGGGGAAGGGTCAGGGTGGGGGGTCCTGTCTGACAGGGGCTGCCAATGCAAATAACCTGCCCCCTCTGCGGCCCGCGTGACCGGCGTGAGTTCTACTACTACGGGTCGGACGATTACCTGCACCGTCCTACCAACGATGACCCGAAGGCCTGGGATGATTACCTGCATAACCGCGATAACCTGGCGGGCATGACGCGTGATCTGTGGTATCACGAACAGGGCTGCGCGCAGTGGTTGGCGGTCACGCGCAACACGGTGACCCATGCCATTGAAAAGGCTGAACTTGTGGTGGGGGTGCAGCCATGAGGGTGCAGGGCAAAGGGCTGATTGACCGTGCGCAACCCGTGAGCTTTCGCTTTGACGGACGCGAATACATGGGCTTTCAGGGTGATTCTCTGGCGTCGGCATTGCTGGCAAACGGCGTCAAACTGATGGGGCGCAGTTTCAAATACCACCGCCCGCGCGGGGTGATGACGGCGGGGTCCGAGGAGCCGAATGCGCTGGTTGAGGTGTTGGAGCCGGGCCAGCAAACCCCGAACGTGCGCGCCAC
>JAYUZO010000106.1:0-5058 GCA_043751715.1 Rhodobacterales bacterium
AGAAACGCGGGCCAATCGGCCATTGCAGGCCAGACCCAACCGCGCAGCAAAAACGCAAGTGAGGCGTTGCCAGACCCTGCAAAACGCCCGTCCCCTACCGTTAGCCCCATCAGCGTGCACACGATGATAAACCCGCATTGCACATAGAATTGCAACGAAAACGCGCTTTCGGTGGCCTTCATGTGCCGGGTCATCAGGTTGGTGGCGGCATAGCAGATGGCCGAGATCAGCACGAGCAGGGCCGCCGGTTGAAGCACCCCCGCCCCCGGCCGGACCATGATGATCACCCCCAACAGGCCCGCCCCGACTGCAGCCCACCGGCGCGGGCCAACCTTTTCGCCCAGCACGACAACGGAAAGTACGGTCAGCATCAGGGGTGACACAAAGGAAATGGCCACGGCATCGGCAATGGGCAGGGCGGCAAGGCCCAGAAAATAGGTGACGTTGGATATGACGACAAAGACCACGCGCAACAGGTGGCCGCGTGGCCGCACGGTCATCAGGCTGCGGAAGGGCACACGCAGCAGCGCCATCAGGGCAAACAGAAATGCCATGCCGATCACGGCGCGGGTCAGGATCACCTGATGCAGCGCATAGGTGCCCGACAACCACTTGATCGCCACATCATTGATCGAAAACACCATGCTGCCGGCCAAGGCAAACAGGATAGCGGTCAAGGCAGGGCTGAAACGCGACGCGGTTGTCATGGGCCGATCATCGCTGGGGCAGGGCGGCGGTCTGTTCTGGGTGCGACATTCCGAAGATCGGACCTTTCGAAAATTCCGGTCCGATGTCTTTGCAGACATCGGTTTTGCTGCCACGGGCCGCACTTTACCGCCCGGCGGCGCGCAGCACCCGGTCAAGTACATCCAGAAACCGTGACCGGTCAGCCGGTGAAAACGGCCGTCCGCCACCGCCCTGATGCAGCGGGTTGGCGCTGCGCAGTTCTGTCATCAGATCGCGCGTGGCCAGCACCATGCCGATATTGGCTGCCGTCAGCTCTTCGCCGTTATGCTTGATCACCCGCGCGCCTGCCGCCACGCAGCGCGCCGCCAGCGGAATATCCCCGGTCACCACCACATCACCCGTGCCTGCGCGTTCGGCAATCCAGTCATCCGCGACATCCAGCCCATCGGCCACGAACACCGATTCTACCAGCGGGTTTGCCGACGGCCTGATGCCGCCGTTTGACACCACCAGCATGCGCACGCCCAGCCGCGTGGCCACGCGCTCGGCCTCGGTTTTGACCGGGCAGGCATCGGCATCAATATACAGCGTCATGGCCCCACCAATCCGATCACCACGGTTACGGTTACGATCGACACGGCGGTTGATATCAGGATCGCGGTTGATACCCGCTGCGGTGCCACCCCGTAATGCGCGGCCAGAATATACACATTGCCCGCCACCGGCAGCGATGCCGCCGCCACCATCACCGCCGCCGAAAACGCATCCACCGGAAACACCCGGAACGCCAGCACTGCCACCGCCGCCGGGTGCAACACCAGCTTGCAGAATGCAAGCCAGCCCGCCACCTGCACCCGTTCCGCACTGCGCCCTGCCAGTGATGCGCCGATGGCAAACAGCGCCCCCGGTGTGGCCGCAGCCCCAAGCGTGGTCAGGTATTCGTTCACTGGCACTGGTACGGTCAGCCCGCTGGCCCCCCACCCAAGGCCCAGCACGATGGCCACGATCATCGGGTTTTTCAGCAGGCCCAGGATCAGCACCCGCGCCACGCCCAGTGTCAGGCTGCCCTCACGCCGGGCCGTGATGACCAGCGTGATCAGCGATGAAAACACGATCAGATCAATGGCCAGCACCAGCAAAATCGGCCCGGCAGCGGCCGGCCCCAGCAGCAATACCAGCATCGGCACGCCCAGAAAGCCCACATTGCCGATGACCGCGCATTGCGCCTCGACCGCTGCTTCCTCAACCGACACGCCGCGATAGCGCCCCACGGCGAAGGCGAGCGCGTACACGGCAAGCGACGCCCCCAGATAGGCCGCGACGAAATTCCAGTCGAACACGGCACCCAGCGACAGGTTGGCAGCAAAGCCGAACAGCATGGCCGACAGGGCAAAGTAGAACACGAACTTGGTCAGATAGGCGGTTGCCTCGGGCGTGAAAAACCGCGTGCGGCCGGCAATGTAGCCGGTGGCGATCAGCGCAAAGAACGGCAGGGTTTTCAGGAAGATTGCGAGCATGGCGTACATATGCGCGACTTAGCGGGCGGGGGAAAGGGACTTGCGGGGCTGATCCGGCTTTCTGCCCGGCCAGACGCGCAGTGGGTTGCTGCCCTGCCGCTGCACCGGACATGCAGCACTGCCCGCTATCGGGTGTCGGTGGACGAGCGGGGTGACCTTTGTGGGATGAAAGATGCGGGCAAGTCACCGCCGGACTTTGTTAGGCAGGCAATCGGGTTGGTCTACAGCGCGACGGTTGGCGCAGCTTACCTCGCTTGCGTGCCTCCAAATACCCAGCGCGCCATGTTGGAACGTGTGCGCAAGCTGGAGGCCGCACGCACTGCGCCCCGCAATCCCTTTGAGCAGACCTACGGCAGCTTTGGCGCGTTCGACGATCAGACGCTGGTCCTTATCGACAAGGGGAAGCGGGAACTTCATGACATGCGAGCGGTGCTGACGGCGCTTCGCCGCTGGCACGCAGACCGGGTCTGGGCGGGCTGTCGCTACACGGGGGATGGGTCCACGGAGCATGGCGGATGAAGCCGGGCTGGAAATCCGCTGGAGTGCCTGACACCCAGCCTCAGCGTTGCGCGGACAAAGTGCCTTGCCGTGCCGAGGACAAGGAAAATTTCCCTCGTTAATCGAACAGAGGCGGCAGCGGGGCTTGTCCGCTTACGATTTGCTTTCAACAGATGTCTAAACGCCGGGCGCTGCCCCGAAGTGTGCCACTACGTGATTGAAACCATGCGGGAATCTGGTCGGAGCGAGAGGATTCGAACCTCCGACCCCCTGCTCCCGAAGCAGGTGCGCTACCAGACTGCGCCACGCTCCGACCGATGCGGCGGACGTACCGCCAAGTGCTGCCAAAATCAACCCCGCATCCGGGTAATCAGGCGCGGCAGATAGCCGGTTTCGGGGCGGCTTTTGTATCCGCTGACGGGGCGGTTCTGCGACACCTGGCCGGTGCCTTCGCGCAGCACGATATAGACGCCGGACGTGATGATGACGGCGGACCCGATACCCGTCATCATGTCGGGACTTTCGTTGAAAAACAGCGCGCCATAGATGACGGCCCAGATGATCTGGCTGTATTGCATGGGGGCCACGATCACCGCTTCACCGGCGCGGTAGGCCGAAATGATCACGGCGGTGGCGATGAACCCCAGCAGTGAAAACACAAGCAACAGCCCCAGATGTTCAATGGGCATCGGCTTGTACACCCATGGCAGTGCAGACCCCATGGCCACCACGCTAAGCAGCATGGGATACAGTTGCATCACGACGGGCCGTTCCTCACCACCGATCTTGCGCACGATCACCGATGCCAGCGCACCTGTTACGGCCGCTGACAGGGCGGCCAGATGGCCAAGGTTAAGGTCGGCCTCACCGGGGCGCAGCACGATCAGCACGCCGATCAGACCGACCACCACGGCCAACCCACGCCGCACGCCGACCTTTTCACCCAGCATGGGAATGGCAAGGATGGTAATCAGCAATGGCCCGGCAAACAGGATGGCATAGGTTTGCGCCATGGGCAGCACGGTAAAGGCATAGAACCCCGCGACGGCAGTGGCCACACCAGAGACAGACCGGGTCAGCAGCCACCACGGATGGCGCGGGCGCAAGTGGCCATCTGTGCGGTCGCCCATCATCAGGATGGTCAGCATGGGAAAGCTGAACAGGCCGCCAAAGAAGATGATCTGGATAGGGGAATAATCACTGCCCAGAAATTTCACCACCACGTCATGGGTGGCGTACAGGGCAAAGGCAACCAAGGACAGCACCGCAGCGCGGATGTTGTTGATAGGGGCGGTGTTCATGGGGCGGTCCGGTCAGGCAAATCAGGGGGGGAGACTGCGACAACTTGTGCGCCCTGACCTGTGCAGGTGCAAGGGCATATTCACGGCGTAGCCCTGCTATTGTCGCCATGGCCCCTTGCACGGGGCGCAGCCTGAATGCCCGAGGGCTGACAGCTTTTGCGGCGCGGTGCGGGTGATTGGGGATTGGGTCGGTGTGGGGGAATGGATCGGGCAGGACACTGATGCAGGGCGGGTTTGCGGGCAGCATGGATGCGGCCAGGTAGCCGGGGTGCAGGACGGCGTGGTTACTGGTGCGGGGCGGGTTTACGGCGTTGGTCGATGGTGCGGTTGATGGTGCAGTTAGGGGGGGCCAGCCCGCAGATGGTGGGACGGGCTGCAAGATCCGCCTGCGCACCGCGGCATGGCACCAGTTGAAGGTCAGCGCCCCACGCACCGGGCCGTGCCGCGGCTGGCCATTGGCACGGCAGGCACCATGCGCTTTGGCAGGGCAATGTGACGCGCCTTTGCCAAGGCCAGACCCGCTGGCTGGTATCCGGCGGCAAGCGCCGTTAAGAAGCGCCCATGGCCATCACCCTGACATCGCTGCTGCATCTGCAAACCCTTGGGTTTGATGATATCATTGATGTGCGCGCGCCTGCGGAATTTGCCGATGACCATATCCCCGGTGCGATCAGCCTGCCTGTGCTGGATGATGCACAGCGCGCCGAGGTGGGCACGATTTACAAACAGGAGTCATCCTTTCTGGCGCGCAAACTGGGGGCGGCACTGGTGGCGCGCAATGCGGCGGCCCATCTGGAGGGCGTGTTGCGTGACCGTCCGGGGGGCTGGCGGCCACTGGTCTATTGCTGGCGGGGAGGGCAAAGGTCAGGGTCGTTTGCATCTATCCTGTCGCAGATCGGCTGGCGGGTGGAAACCGTTGCGGGCGGCTACAAGGCGTGGCGCAGGCTGGTGTCGGACGCGTTGTATGATGGTGCGGCGCCTGCGCGCGTGATCGTACTGGATGGCAATACCGGGTCGGCCAAGACGGATGTGCTGAACCTGCTGCCGGCGCAGGG
>JAYUZO010000107.1:0-2738 GCA_043751715.1 Rhodobacterales bacterium
CGCAGCCTGCATCCTGAAACGCGCGGGCCTGCGCCGCGGGGTCGGTGCCAAACACGGTGGCGGCAGCCATATCGCCGCGCAGCAGGCGCACGCAGTTGCCGTCTTTCAGGTCAATGGCGGGATACAGGATCATGGCACTCTCCGTTTGCGGATGCCGTTTGGCAGGTTGAAGCCGATTTGCCAATAGACGCGGCGTCATGCTTGATCGGGTGCGGGACTGTGGCAAGGATGGTGGCCAAGAACAGGGAGGTTCGTTCATGAAAAAACTGCTTTTGGCGACGGCGATGATGTTTGCAGCGGGTGTGGCGATGGCCGACCCGGTGGAAGGCCTGTGGAAAACCAAACCGGATGACAACGGAAATTTTGGCCATGTGCAGGTTGCGGCCTGTGGTGCGGCATTCTGCGGTGTGCTGGTTGAGGCGTTTGACGGCACGGGGACCAAGATCGACAGCCCGAATGTGGGCAAGCAGATCATCTGGGATATGGTTGCCTACGGTGACGGTGTATATGACGATGGCAAGGTCTGGTCGCCAGACCGCGACAAGACCTATAATTCGGAAATGCAGCTGACCGGGAACAGTCTGGCCGTGAAGGGCTGCGTTCTGGGCATTTGCCGTGATGGCGGCACCTGGACGCGCGTGAACTGATAGCGCAAGAACCGGGTCGCGCGGCATGCGTGGCCCGGCTATCCCCGCCGGAACGGAGGCGCGGATGACACCCAAAGACTGGCTTTTGCTGCTGACCCTGTCCCTGCTGTGGGGCGGGTCATTCTTTTTTGTCGAGGTGGCGTTGCAGGGCCTGCCGCCGTTCAGCGTGGTCTGGGGGCGGGTGGCCTTGGCGGCGGTCATTCTGGCGGTGGCATTGCGCGGGCGGTGGCCTGCGCGCGCGGTCTGGCCGGTGCTGCTGGTGATGGGTCTTTTGAACAATGTGGTGCCATTCACGTTGTTTGCTTTTGCGCAGGGGCAGATCACCGGGTCACTGGCGGCGATTCTGAACGCGACCACGCCGCTGTTTACAGTGCTGGTGGCACATCTGGCGACGCGGGATGAACGGCTGACGGGGCTGAAACTGGCGGGGGTGATTTGCGGGTTTGGCGGCGTGGTGGTGATGATGGCGGGTGAGGCGATGGCGGGGAACAATGTGGCAAAGCTGGCCTGCCTTGGTGCGGCGCTGTCTTACGGGCTGGCGGGTGTGTGGGGGCGGCGGTTCCGGGTGATGGGTGTGGCGCCATTGCAGACGGCGTTCGGGCAGGTGGCGGCCAGCACGGTTTTGCTGTTGCCGCTATGGTTGATGGTAGATCAGCCGTGGCAGGTGCCAATGCCCGCGCTGTCGGTGATAGGGGCGATGGTGTGCATCGCGGCCTTGTCCACGGCCATGGGCTACCTGATCTTTTTCCGTCTGATGGCCAGTGCGGGGCCAACGCACCTGTCGCTTGTCACCTTTCTGATTCCGGTGTCGGCAACCCTTTTGGGTGTGGCCTTTCTTGGCGAATGGCTGGAAACCCGGCATATGGCAGGCTTCGCGTTGATCCTTGCGGGGCTATCATTGATAGACGGGCGGATATGGAGGCGGGCATGAAACGGGCAGGGTTGACGGGCGTGCCGATCACCGAGGCAGGCCATGCGGTGATGGTGGCCAAGGCGGCGTTTGCGGGGGCATATGGCGTGGTCAGCACGGGTATTGTCTGTGTGGCGGGCTGCCCGGCGCGGGTACCGCTGGCGCGCAATGTGGTGGTTTATCTGACCGTCGCGGCGGCCGAGGCGGAAGGGTTTCGCCGCTGCAAGCGGTGTCTGGCCTAGCCAAATACCGACCAGCCGGTTTGCCGCACCAGCGTTTCTATCGCGGCTGACCCGAGTTTGGAATTGCCGCGTTCGTTCAGCCCCGGTGACCAGACGGCGATGGACGCCCGCCCCGGTGCAATGGCAAGGATACCACCCCCCACGCCTGATTTGCCGGGCAACCCGGCGCGGTAGGCAAATTCGCCTGACCCATCGTAATGGCCGCACATCATCATCAGCGCATTGATCCGCCGCACGCGGGCCGCCGACACAAGGCGCGGCGCGCCCGGTGCATTGGTCAGGAACCGCCCGGCGCGGGCCAGTTGGGCGCAACTCATTTCCACGGCGCATTGGTGCACATAGGTGCCGATGGTCAGCGCCACAGCGTTGCGCAGGTTGCCTTCGGCGGCCATGAATTCAGCCAGTGCGATATTGCGGTGGGCTGTGGCCTGTTCGGAAGCGGCGACCGCCTTGTTGATGTGGATATCGTCATCCTCGGCGGCCATGCGGATAAAGCGCAACAGCTCACCCAGCACATCGCGCGGCTGATGGCCAGCCAGCACGGCATCGGTCACTGCAATGGCACCTGCGTTGACAAACGGGTTGCGCGGAATGCCCTTTTCACGCTCCAGCTGCAGGATGGAATTGAAGGCAAGGCCGGATGGTTCACGCCCCACACGGTGCCACAGCTGATCGCCAAGGCGACCAAGGGCGATCGTCAGCATGAAGACCTTGGAAATGGACTGGATGGAAAACGATGTGGCTGCATCCCCACTGGTAAAGGTGGTGCCATCCGGAAGAGACACGGCAATGCCGAATTGGGTGGGGTCGATCTTGGCCAGCTCGGGGATATAGGTGGCAACCTGCCCACGGTCGGTGGCCTGCGCGGCATCTTGTTCGATTTGTACAAGTATGGCCTGCAGTTGGGCGGATTCTACGGCGTCCATTGCAGGAAATTCG
>JAYUZO010000108.1:0-14157 GCA_043751715.1 Rhodobacterales bacterium
TAATGTCCGTTTGCGGGGTGGAGGGACCGAAGCCTTCCTTGCCAACATCGATACGTCGCGCAGAAGCCGCGATCAGCGCCAGAATTTCGGGCCCCACCAGCCTGTCATGGATCACCACATCCGCTGTCTGCAGTGCCCGCAAGGCCCCCAGCGTCAGATGCGCCGCGGCACCCGGACCGGCACCGACGAACAGAACGGGATGGGGTTGGGGCCGGGTCATTGCGGGAATCCATCAGTTGAGGTGATTAATATAGGATATTTTCCCATAGTTCGGCCAGATGCCCTTGCAAATAAGGACGTTTGTTCTGATACTGCAGTGCGGTGGAACAGGGTTCCAAGAAACAGGGGAGATGCAGAATGGCTGTCCGGCTGGATGAGATGGACCGGAAAATCCTTGGGGAATTGCAGGCCGATGCCAGCCAATCCTTGGATGAAATCGCGCGCAAGGTGGGGTCATCCAAGACGCCGGTGTGGAACCGCATCCGCCGCATGCGTGAAGACGGCGCGATCACCCGGACGACGGCCATTCTGGACCCCGAGGCACTGGGGCTGGAGGCGTGTTTCTTTGTTTTGATCCGCACGTCGGAACATGAGGCGGATTGGCAGCGCAAGTTTCTGAAAGCCTTGCAGGAACGCCCGGAAGTACTGGAGGCGCACAGGTTGGCGGGGGATATTGACTATATCCTGAAGGTGCGGGTCAAGAACGCGCGGGCCTATGACACGTTTTATCAGGCGCTGATATCAGAGGTGCGGATCTATAACGTAACGGCGCTTTTAAGCATGGAAGAGATCAAATCAACCACGGTTCTGCCCCTGTGATTGCGCTGAGTTAACCTGTTCATTTTGCAGCATTTTCGGCAAATGGCTGCGGTCTTTTATCTGTCTTTATCCTGTCTTCTTTCCGTCTCTCCCCGCGTTGCGGTGATGCAGGCGCACGAATGGTTAACGCGCCCCCGGCAGTTGGTGTCGGATTGGGGGTTTTGCACCCCCAAACCCCGCAGGATATTTGTGCCAATGTGAAAGGCAAGGGTCAGGTCAGGGCGTAAAGGCTGGCAGTTGCGGCGATGATCCAGAGCGCAATGATGATCGCGGCGGCGGTGCGGCTGCGCGGGCGGTTGGCCAGAAGATCGGCCTTTTGGCGCAGATCAGCGAGCAACGGGGCGGGGATCAAGTAGATGGTCAGCGCGATACCAAGCGGGATCAGGATCAGATCATCCAGATAGCCCAGAACAGGGATGAAATCGGGGATCAGGTCGATGGGGGACAGGGCATAGGCCGCCGTCGCCATCGCCATGATCCGCGCGGGCCACGGCGTGCGTGCGTCGCGGGCGGCCAGCCACAAGGTGCAGACATCGCGTTTGAGGGACCGCGCCCAAGTGGACAGGCGCGCGCGCCAGCCCATGTCAGGCGGCCACCATCAGCCGCTGCAAGCCGTGAAAGTGATAGACATCCGCATAGCGCGGCCTATCCATCAGCCGCAGCCCCGGCAGGCGCTGAAACAGGATGGGCAGGGCGATCTGCAATTCCAGTCGGGCCAGCGGTGCGCCAACACAAAAATGCAGGCCCGCGCCAAAGCTGACATGCGGCCTGATCGGGCGGGTCGGGTCGAACCGGGCGGGATTATCCCACATGTCGGGGTCGCGGTTGGCCGCCCCCAGCAGCAGGGCCACCCGGTCACCGGGCTGAAACGTATGACCCATGATGTCAACAGGGGCATAGCACCAGCGGGTGAACATGTGCAGTGCCGGATCAAACCGCAGGATTTCTTCAACTGCCGGTTCGGGGTGTGTTAAGGCGGCCACTGTGCCGGTTTCCAGCAGGGTTTTCACACCATTGCCGATGGTGTGCACTGTCGCTTCGTGGCCTGCGTTCAGCAGCAGGATGCAGGTTGAGATCAGCTCATCCGTCGTCAGCCGTTCACCATCCGCCTCGGCGGCGATCAGGTGCGAGATCAGATCATCGGCGGGTGTGGCGCGGCGCTGATCAACATAGCCGCGCAGAAAGGCGGTAAAGGCCAGCGTTGCCGCCACCGCGCGGTCTTCGGTCGCCCGCGTGCGGTTCGCCATATACATGCCGACCATGGCGTTCGACCATGCCAGCAGATCAGGCGCCATGGTTTCGGGCACACCCAGCAGGCGGGCGATGATGATGACCGGCAGCTTTTGCGCAAAGCTGGGCAGCAGATCAAACGGGCCTGCGGGCAGCGCATCAATCAGATCATGGGTCAGTTGCGTGATGTCCGGCCCAAGGGCGGCAATCCGGCGCGACGTAAAGGCGCGCAAGACCAGCCCGCGCAGGCGGGTGTGGGTGGGGGGTTCCCGTTCCAGCATCGAATGCGCCTCAACGGCGTAGAAGGGTGCCAGATGCGGGGCAATTGGCAGGGGGGCTGGGGCCTCACGCCCGAAACGGCGGTCACGAAAGATAGCACCCACGGCGGCGGCATTGCCGGTGCAGGCCATGCCATATTCGGCCCAGTGAAAGAACGCACCATGCGCGCGTGCTGCGTCGTAGAACGGGTAGGGATCTTGCACAAAGGCAGGGTCGCTGGGCGATTGGTGCAGCACCTTCATCGCGGCCACCGCAGCAGCCCTTGGGCAATCATCACACCCGCCACCACGATCACCGCCCCCAGCGTCTGCAGCCAGTTCCACTGCGCCCCAAAGGCAAAAGCGATGATCATCACATAAAACGGCACCGCATTCATGTGCAGGCTGGCCGCACCGATACCCATGCGCTCGATCGAGATGATCCACAAGATCTGGCTGATCGCCATGGACCCCACGGCAAAAATTGCCAGCGCGCCAACCTCTTTCCAGCCGATCGCCGCCCATTGCACCGGCGCGCCGCCAATCGCGGTCGATGTCAGGCTGATCACCGACATTGCCATGAAGGCGCCCGTTACGGTAATGGCCGTGCGCCCCAGCGGTGTCAGGGCCGGAAACTGCGTCACCGTCGCGCGCGACCCCCATGCAAACGCCGTGCAGGACGCAAGCACCGCCAAAGCGCCAAGGCCAAGCTGCATGCTGAACCCGCCCTGCGCCATGGCCACCACCCCACCAAACAAGGACAGCGCCATGCCGATGATCAGACCTTGGGTGATGCGCCGGCCATCCAAAGCCACCTCCAGCCCGATGCCGATCAGCGGCATGCTGGTGGTGATGATCGCCACGGTGACGGGGTCGGTATAGGCCTGCCCGATCACCAGAAACACCGCGCCCATACCGATGCAGACAAAGCCCACGCCGATGCCGCGCACCCAGTTTGCCTGCCGGATCGGGGCCACCCCTTCGATCAGCAACCAGAACGCCATCAGCACGATGGCGGCCATCCCGGTGCGCAACGCGGTCAGGGGCAGGGGCGGGATCAGCGGGATGACTAGGTCAGCCGCAGGCAGGCCCGCCGCCCAGACAAACATGGAGGCCATGCAGATCAGATTGGCACTGGCCAGATTCTGCGGGATGCTGGGGCTGGTGGTCATGCCTGCACGCTACTGACGCGTGCCACGCCATGCCTGCTTGCCTGCGACATCAGCTTGCCGAAAGCGCCGCCACAATCGCCCCGAAATCCGTGGCCTTCAGGCTGGCCCCGCCCACCAATGCCCCGTCCACATGCGGCACTGCAAAAATCTCGGCCGCGTTGGATGGTTTGACCGACCCGCCATACAGCAGCCGCGTTTGTGCCGCTGCCGCCCCGATCCGGTCACCCAGACGCGCGCGCAGGAACGCATGCACCTCGGCAATCTGTGCAATGGTGGGCGTACGCCCCGTGCCAATCGCCCAAACTGGTTCATAGGCAATCACCAGATTATCCGCCGTCATATCCGTGGGCAAGGATGCCATTTGCCCGGCAATCACATCCAGCGTGGCCCCTGCATCACGCTGGCCTTCCGTCTCGCCAATGCAGATGATGCTGATCAGCCCCGCCTTGCGCGCCGCCTGCGTCTTGGCTTGTACCTGCGCATCGGTTTCGCCATGGTCGGCCCGGCGTTCCGAATGGCCCAGGATTACATGCGTTGCACCCGCATCGGCCAGCATGGCTGCCGAGATATCACCCGTATGCGCGCCCACCTCTGCCGCGTGGCAATCCTGCCCGCCCAGCAGCAGCGCCGTGCCCCGCGCCACATCCGCCATCCGGGTGATCAGTGTGGCCGGTGGGCACAGCAGCATGTCACAACCGGATGCCCCATGCGCCGCCGTCAGCGCCTGCACTTCGGCCAAATCCGCTGCCAGCCCGTTCATTTTCCAATTGCCCGCTGCCAGTTTGCGCATGATGCCCCCCATATGGTGGGCACAGACCTAACCGCTATGGCAATAAAGGAAAAGATGCGCTTTCAAGCTGGTTCAAATATCCGCGCCGCAGGCATCCGCGCTTTATGCAGCAGGTGCGTCCTTGAACTTGATGGATTCGCCGCAGCCGCAGGCCTCGGCCACGTTCGGATTGCGGAAGGTGAACTTTGCATCCAGCAGGGCCACTTCGTAATCAATCACCGTGCCGATCAGGAACATCTGCGCCATCGGTGCGATCAGAACGCGCGCGCCGTTCTGCTCCACGATTTCATCCAGCGGGTTCACCTCTGCGACATAATCCATCGTGTATTCCATCCCCGCGCAGCCGCCCTTTTTGACGCCAATGCGCAGGCCCTTGGAGCCCTGTTTATCCATCAGCCGCGCAATTTGCGTGGTGGCTGCAGGGGTCAGCGTGACGGCGGCCTTGCCGGGAATGCCAAACATGATCGGGTCTCCTTTAGCGTCAATCTAAGGTGTCAGGTCCGGAATGCCAAGCGGGGTGAGATAATGTAACGCCCAGACCGTTGCAAAAGACGTAAATATTGCCCAGCCGAAAGACGCCAGCGTGCCGATGATGACATATTCGCTGACCTTGCGGTCGTCACTGACAGACCCGAACCGCAGCACCGATTTGGCCGCAATCAGAAAGCCGATGCCTTCGGGCATGCCCGTGATCACCAGCAAAAAGATCAGCCCGCGTTCCAGTTGCCCGATAGCCCGCCCGCCATCCGGCAACCCCTTGGGTGAATGTCCCGCCCATGGCTCCATATACAGGCCAATCGCAAAGCCTCCGGCCCGCACCGTTACGATCAGCCCGGTCAGCACCAGCCAGACGGAAGGCAGGACCGGCGACGTGTCGGGGTTGCCCGGCCACAGGCTGCTGGCCCAGCCCGCTTCCACTGGGGCTGGCAGTGTTGCCCATATGCCTTGCGCCCACAGGTCCGGCACCCAGACGGTGATGGCGATCAAGGTGATAACATGCAGCGCCTGATCAACCACAAACGGCACAACGCCGCGCCACGGCAGCCAGGCCTTGCCTGCATCAAGGCACAGATGCAGCGCTGCAAGCGCCAGCAGGGCAGGGTGCAGCGTGCCCACAGCGGCAATCGCCGTGGCCAGCACCACCGCGATATGGGCGATCAGGCGCAGGGGATCACGCTTGTTGGCCGCCATCCAGTTGGTTTGCAACACGAAGTCGGCAAGGGCGTGGGCAAAGAGCAGGGCGATGAAGGTTTCAGTCATGGGTCAACCTTCTGCATGCTTTGCGTGTAGCGTTCAACAAAGGCCAAATGCGCATCCTCCAGCAGTCGGTATCCTGCCGCTGCAAGCCTTGCATCGACCGCCTGCCGTGTGATGCCCAAGGTCGTGCCAATTGCCGCCCGGCTTGGCATATCATGCGCCAGGGCCATGGCGGTGGCTTCGGCCTGTTCAAATGACCAGTTGCTGACCCTGTCCGCTGCAAAGGCAAAGATGGATTGTTGAATGCGGTCAACACTCTCTCCATTGATCGCAAAGGTGCGCGTGGGGGGCATATCGTCCAGACCGCGCCCGGATGCCATGAATGCAAGCCCGCTTGCAGCAGACAGGTCACGGTCCGGCAAATGCCAGACCGGGCCGATGCCTACTGAAATGCGTGTAGAAAGGCCAATGCGGGATGCTTTCAGCCGCGCTGCAATCAGCAGGCAGGCCCATAGGCAATTGCCGGCATTGTGAAGATAGATCTGCCAGCCATCGCCACGAAAGCGTGTAAAGCGCGTGTCGTCGTCAATGTCTTGGGCAATTTTTGCCAGAACCTGCATTGCGGCATCTGTCTGGTCTTTTGGACCGCGCGTCGATCTGATCAGATCGCCCGTAAGGATGGCTGCGTGTGCCTGCATGTGCAAGGCATATCAGTTGCATTCAGAAAAAGCAAACTTTTTGGCTTGCATTCGTAAAAAGCAAATCAAATGGCTTGCCCTACATGAACCCCAGTTCCAGCTTGGCTTCATCCGACATCATCTCCATCCCCCAGGGCGGATCGAATGTCATCTGTACGTTCACCTGTTTCACGCCTGCCAGCGGTTCTACCGCATCGGCCACCCAGCCCGGCATCTCGCCTGCCACGGGGCAGCCGGGTGCGGTCAGCGTCATCATGATTTCAACTGCGTTTTCATCATTGATTTCAATGGTATAAACCAGTCCCAGATCATAGATATTCACCGGGATTTCCGGGTCAAACACCGTGCGGCAGGCCCCCACCACATCATCATACAGCGGATGATCAGTGCTGGAGGGCCGGATCAGCGGCGTGCCTTCAACGATGGCTTGATTGTCTGTCATTGCGCACCCCGACTGCTTTCTGACAGTTTATATAGGGAATGACGGGGCCATGGTCCAGACCCCGCCACCCAGTCGGGCCTTAGAACGGAATTTCATCATCCATGTCACTGCGGCCACCACCGCCGCCACCGCCACCGCCACCGCCGCCGCCAGCAGGTGCGCGTCCGCCGCCACCGCCGCCACCGCCATAGCTGCCACCGGACGATGACTGTCCGCTGTCATACCCGCCCGTGTCGCGATCATCATAGCCGCCACCACCGCCGCCACCCGAACCGCCGCTATCACCACGGCCGCCAAGCAGGGTCATCTCGCCGCGAAACTGCCGCAGGACAATTTCTGTTGTATAGCGGTCAGCCCCGGACTGATCCTGCCATTTGCGGGTTTCCAACTGACCTTCAATGTAAACGGTCGAGCCCTTTTTCAGATATTGTTCGGCAATCTTGGCCAGACCTTCATTGAAAATGGCGACTGAATGCCATTCGGTGCGTTCCTTTTTTTCGCCACTTGCCTTGTCACGCCAGCTTTCTGTTGTGGCAATCCGCAGGTTCACCACCTTGCCGCCGTTCTGGAATGACCGCACCTCCGGATCACGCCCCAGATTGCCGACGATAATCACCTTGTTCACTGACCCTGCCATGCTGGCGTTCCTTCCCCGAATCCTGATTGTTCTGCCGCAGTTTGACCGCGACTTGGTTAATGAAGCATTATCCGCCACAGACCCACACTGCAACCAGCGATGCCGGGCTGAAATCAGGTGGCCCACAAACGCATCGGCAGGCCTGCGCCCATGACGATTGAGCCCTGAAAAGCTATTGCTGGAAACATTGAAGAAATCGCATATAGTATCGTCATAAGATGTTGCCTGGGGTGCAGTCATGAAGCGGTTTGGCGTGTCGGTCTGGCTGGCCGGCGCAATTGTAATTTCGACTGATTTTGCATTGGCCGAAGGGTTGAACCTGTCAGGGTCATCGGGCAACCGGGCGCTGACATTTCAGAATCAGACGCGGCTGCTGGACGGGCGGCTGAGCACGCAATACGAAGGGTCGGCACGCCTGCGCCCGGACAGTGAGATCACCATTTCAACGGCAAGCGACCCGGTGCCACGCTACCGTGGGAACTATCGGGGGACATATCTTGCCGTCGCACAGGCGGCGGCGCGCAAATATGACATCCCCGAGGATCTGTTCCTGCGGCTTGTGCAGCAGGAATCCGGCTGGAACCCCAATGCCGTATCGCCAAAGGGGGCCACGGGCCTGGCACAGTTGATGCCGGGCACGGCGCGGACATTGGGTGTGGATATCAATGATCCGACTGAAAACCTGGATGGCGGCGCGCGGTATCTGCGGGCGATGTATGACAAGTTCGGCTCATGGCGGCTGGCACTGGCGGCCTATAACGCGGGGCCGGGGGCGGTGGAACAGCACGGCGGTATCCCGCCCTATGCCGAAACCAAGGCCTATGTGATCGCCATTCTGGGGTAGGGGGATGGGCAGATTGCCCATCCTACCGGGTGCTATTCGGCGGCCATCTTGATCACTGGCTCCATCGTGGCCAGCACATCATCAGACAGATGGCATTTTACCTGATGGCCGCCCGTCAGCATTTTTACCTGCGGCATGTCCGTTTCGCAAATCCCGCCTGGCACCTGGCTTTTCCAGCGGCAGCGCGTCTGGAACGGGCAGCCGGGTGGCGGGTTCATCGCTGATGGAATATCGCCTTCGAGCACAATGCGTTTGCGGATCACCTTGGTGTCGGCAATCGGCACGGCCGACAGCAGCGCCTCGGTATAGGGGTGGTAGGGCGGGCTGAACACCTGATCGGTGGTGCCCATTTCCACCACATGGCCCAGATACATCACCATCACGCGGTCTGACAGATACCGCACGATCGACAGATCATGGCTGATGAACAGCAAGGTCGTGCGGTTTTCGCGCTGAATATCCATCAAAAGGTCGGTCACTGCCGCCTGCACCGACACATCCAAGGCCGAAACCGGCTCATCCGCGACCACCACCTTGGCGCCACCAGCAAAGGCGCGTGCAATGCCCACGCGCTGTTTCTGGCCGCCCGACAGCTGGCGCGGCATGCGTTCGGCAAAAGCGCGCGGCAGTTTGACAAGGTCAAGCAGTTCCAGCATGCGTGCCGAACGTTCGGCATCCGACTTGCCGTATTTGAAAATCTCGAGCGCGCGGATGATCTGGCGGCCCACCGTCATGGACGGGTTCAGCGTATCAAACGGGTTCTGAAACACCATCTGCACGCTGGATACCGTATCGGTGTTGCGTTTCTGAATGGGCGTGGACTGTACGTTTTCATCAAACAGCATGATGCTGCCGCTGGTCGCGGTTTCCAGCCCCATCAGCACCTTGGCAAAGGTGGATTTGCCGCACCCGCTTTCGCCCACAATCGCCAGCGTTTCGCCTTCGCGGGCCTCAAAACTGAGCGTTTCATTGGCCTTGACCACCTTTTTCGTGCCACCACCAAAGGCGCCAGAGGAGACGGCATAGTATTTGCGCAAATCGTCCATCTTGAGCACGACCTTGCCGATGGGCGTTTTTACCTTGGCGGCACGCGCGGCAATCGGCGCATCCCAGTCAATTTCGGCCCATTTCACGCAGCGGCTGGCGTGGCGGTCACCGTCGGGCAGCGGCGACATCGCCACATCGCCCGCATCACACCGCCCGGTCTGAAAATAGTCGCAACGCGGGCCAAAGTTACAGCCCCTCGGCCGTTCATGTGGCAAGGGAAAGTTGCCCGGAATGGCAATCAGCGGGCGTGAATTCTTGTCTGCGCCGGGCAGCGGGATAGAGCGGAACAGCGCCTGCGTATACGGGTGGCGCATGGTTTCGAACACTTCGGCCACATTGCCGGTTTCCACGGCCTCGCCGGAATACATCACGCACAGCCGGTCGCAGGTATCAAGGATCAGGCCCAGGTTGTGCGAAATGAACAGCATCGAGGTGCCGTATTTGGTGCCCAGATCCTTGACCAGATCGACAATGCCTGCCTCAACCGTCACATCAAGGGCGGTGGTCGGTTCATCCAGAATAAGCAGCGCAGGCTTGGACATCAGCGCCATGGCAATAACGATGCGCTGTTGCTGGCCGCCCGAAAGCTGGTGCGGATAGGCGTTGATGATGCGATCAGGGTCAGGCAGGCGCACATCGGCCACGATCTGCCGCGCCAGTTTCCAGGCTGCGTCCTTAGCCATGCCCTGATGGATCATCGGCACTTCGGCCAACTGCTGGCCGATCTTCATGGCCGGGTTCAGCGATGCCATCGGTTCCTGATAGATCATGGCGATTTCTGACCCACGGATATGGCGCAGTTCTTCGTCATTCATATGGGTCAGATCGCGGCCCTTGAATTTGATACTGCCCGCCACGATGCGGCCGTTCTTGCCAAGATCACGCATCACGGCCAGTGCGACAGTGGATTTGCCACAGCCGGATTCGCCGACCAGCCCCATCGCCTCACCCGCCATGACCGTGCAGGAAAAATCCATCACGGCGGGAATTTCGCGCAGGCGGGTGAAGAAGCTGATCGAGAGGTTTTCAATCTCGAGGATCGGTTTGGAGGGATCCCAGTCATTCATGGCGATGCTCGCTTTCATAGGGCGGGACCGGGGGTTTCACACCCCCGGACCCCCGTGGGATATTTGAGGACAGATGAAATGGCAGAGCAGGGGCATCAGTCTTTCAGGCTTTCTTCGCGCAGGCCATCGGCCAGCAGGTTCAGGCCGAGGACAAGGCTCATCAGGGCCAGTGCAGGCGTGACGGCAGGGTGGACAACGGTCAGGATCAGTTTGCGGCCATCATCAATGGTGGACCCCCAGTCGGGGCTGTCAGGCGATACGCCAAGGCCAAAGAACCCAAGGGTGCCCAACAGGATGGTGGTATAGCCGATGCGCAGGCAGAAATCCACGATCAGGGGGCCGCGCGCGTTGGGCAGGATTTCCCACAGCATGATGTACCAGGGGCCTTCGCCGCGGGTTTGTCCGGCAGCGATGTAATCACGCGCCTTCAGGTCCAGCACAAGGCCACGCACGATGCGGTAGACGTTGGGCGAATTCACGAACACGACGGACACGAACACGATCAGGATATTGGCGGGCATCGACACCAACCCAAGCGGATCGGCATCAAAGGCCAGCCCGAAATACAGCCACAGCCCGATGACCAGCGTGATGGCGACATACATGTTGCGCACGGGCGGTTGGGTGTAATAGCGGCTGTTCCACAGGATGACCAGAAAGATGATCGGGAACAGGAACAGGAACCCGGCCATGGTTTCGGGGATGGTCAGGCACCAGGGCGCGGCAAAGCTCCATGCCTCCAGTGCGGTGCAGGCGGTACTGGCATCACCGGCGATGGCGAAATCAAACAGGTTGAACCGGGTCGAGGATATTTCCGGCGTGACCAGCAGGTAAAACAGCAGGATCACCGGGAAGGCCAGCACAAGGTTGGCAAGAAAGGACAGCACGGTATCGAACTTACCGCCGAAATAGCCGGCGGGCAGGCCCAGCGTGATGCCGACCATCAGCGCAAAGGCCGTGGCAAAGGGCGCGATGGAAAGCACCGACCGCGCGCCCATGATGACACGGCTGAACACATCACGCGCCAGATGATCACCGCCCAGCAGGTAATAGGGATAAATGCCATCCTCAACGCCGGGGATCAGCGATCCGGGTGCCAGGTTTTTCTTGTTGCTGAGCTGTGCGACGGCATCATGCGTCACGATGATATCGGCAAAAAGGGCGGTAAACACCCAGAACATCACGATGCCAAAGCCGATCATGCCCACCGTGCTGTCGAACAGCTTGCCATACAGGCCAAGGCGGCGCTTGAATTTGATCGACACAATAAAGGTCAACACCAGTGCCAGCCAGACCGGCAGCAGTTGGGTCATCACACGGGCAATGATGGCGCCCCAGGCAAGTGCGTCGTCCATGGTGGCCCCCTATGACAAACGGATGCGTGGGTTCAGAAACACATAGCCGATGTCGGACATCAGCTGGGTGACCAGAACCACCAGAACCGCCACGACCGAACAGCCCAGCAGCAAATTGATATCATTGTTGCCGGCAGCCTGTACCAGCGTCCAGCCAAAGCCCTTGTAGTTGAACAGGGATTCGACAATGACCACACCGTTCAGCAGCCATGGAAACTGCAGCATGATGACGGTGAAAGGCGTGATCAGCGCGTTGCGCAGGGCGTGCTTCATCACGACCTGACCAAAGGCCACACCTTTCAGGCGGGCGGTGCGGATGTATTGCTGGGTCATCACCTCGGTCATGCTCGCACGGGTCATGCGGGCGATGTAGCCGATGCCGTACAGGGCGATGGTCAGCACGGGCAGGCCGAAATTCCAGAAGGTGATATCGGTCAGCGCGGATGTGGCGGTGCCCAGAAACAGCGTCTTGCCATCAATCCAGCCCCATTCGGCAAGGATGGGTGAGATGCCGACCACGGGTGAAGCAAGGAAGGCCACAAGGATAACGCCTGACACATATTCAGGCGTGGCGGTGGATGCGATGGAAAAGGTGGACAGGCTGCGGTCAAGGCGTGACCCTTCACGCATGCCCGACAGCACGCCGATCAGCAGTGACACGGGCACCATCACCAGCATGACGGCAAGCATCAGCCATCCGGTGGCGGCAAGTTTTTCGCCCAGCGATGCGGCAACGGGTGCCTTGAAGAATGTGGAATAGCCCCAGTTGCCCTGCAGAATGCCGCAGTAGGTGGGGGCGGCGGCGGCATCTGTGCCTTCGGGAACGCAGCGCCCGCGTGTGACACCCTTTTCATCGGTCAGCACCCAGCCCGGCATCACGCCAATCCACTGGCCATAGCGGCCAAAGACCGAACCGCCGTGGCCATTGTCGATGATCCACTGCGCCACGGCCTCATCCGTCATGCGGACAGACCCTTCGGTGCGGGCCAGCTTTTCAAGGTTGGGCGCAAGGTTGGTCAGGAAAAATACGATGAAGGTCAGCGCAAGGGCGGTGAGCAGCATCAACCCCAATCTGCGGGCAATAAACATCAGCATGGGTGGCACCTCTGCAGCCAAAGGGCATCAGGGCGCGCCAACGGGTGTCGGCGCGGCGAAGTTGTATCGCATGGTAGGGCAGGGTGGGCGCGCCCCTGTGCAGGCGCGCCCAAAGATCAGGCTTGTATCAGGCCGTGACCGACCACTTGTAGTGATGGTGTTCGAACGATGGGTGCATATCCACGTTCACGCCTTCACGGGCATGGCGGAACAATGACCGCCAGAACGGCTGGATAACATACCCTTCGTCCTGCAGGATGGTTTCAAGCGTTACCATCACCTCACGCCGGGCATCAGCATCGGCCAGCGACAGGGCCTTGGCCATCGCCGCATCAAAATCGGCATTCGCCATGCCGGTTTCGTTCCATGACCCGGTTGAGGTATAGGCGAGCGACATGTTCTGCACGGCCAGCGGGCGGTGGTTCCATGTGGTCGATGAATACGGATATTTCTGCCAGTCATTCCAGAAGGTCGACCCCGGCATGACCGTGTGCTTGATGTTCATGCCAGCATCCTTCAGCTGGGCCTGAACTGCGGCCGTCGTCGCCGCCTCCCAGCCATCATCAAGCGAGATGATTTCGAACTCGGCGTCCTTCAGGCCGGCTGCTTCCAGTGCGGGCATCAGGGCAGCGGGATCAACCACCTGCTTTGGAATTTCGGCATATTCCGGGTGCACCGGGCAGGCATGGTGGTTTTCCGCCGTGGTGCCAAGGCCGTTATAGCCCAGGTCAAGCACCGCCTGCAGATCAACCGCCTTTTGAATGGCCTGCCGCACAGCCTTGTCCTTGAACAGCTCCGATGTCGCCGTATTCACACGGCAAACGATGGTTGCGGCAGTCACCACTTCCAGCTTTGCCCAGCCAAGTGCATCCAGCTGTTCAATGAAATCGCCGGTGGTTTCATAGTTGGTGTCAATTTCATCCGAACCGGCAAGGCCCACCATGGTGGACGGATCGGTGCCAAAGTCGATGTAATGCACCTCGTCCAGTGGTGCCGTGCCACCCCACCAGGTGTGGTTTGGTGCGCGTACCAGCGTGGCCTTCTGGCCAACCGATACTTCGCCCGGCACATAAGGCCCGGTGCCAATGGCGTTGGCGGACGGGTCAGACCCATCGACAAAGCTGCTGTGCACCACGGCTGCCGGATAGTCGGCCAGGTTTGGCACCACGGCCACATCCGATGCCGACAGGTTCAACTGCACCGTCATGTCATCAACCTTGACGACCGCACCCTCGCGCAGCGTCTTGGTCGCCTCATCCACCAGACCGGGGAAGCGGCTGGCCATGGCGTTGCCTTCGACATTGCCATCGGTCCAGCGGGCAAAGTTGCGCACCACGTCATCTGCGGTGAATGCATCGCCGTTGTTCCAGGTGATGCCCGGACGGACCTTCAGTGTATACTGCGTGGCGTCAGCATTGGCTTCCCAGCTTTCCAGCAGGCGGCCTTCAAAGGTGCCGTCGGGGTTGTACTGGATCAGATATTCCAGCCAGCCGCGATAGATGTTGGC
>JAYUZO010000109.1:0-9595 GCA_043751715.1 Rhodobacterales bacterium
CTTGCGGCCAATGATCCGGCTATGGCCTTGGGAACGGTCAGTTACAACCGGGCCACTGACAGTGGCGTGCGTTATCTGGTTCTTGATCCTGATGATCCGATGGGCGATCAGCGCACGGTTGACCTGACGGGGGTTGCTGCGGCGGATGTGACTTATGCCCGGCGCGGGCGCGATCTGGTTGTGTCAGTGGCGGCTGATGCGGGTGGCAACGGGGCCGGGCAGATTGTCGTGATGGATGCGGCAGGCATATCAGGTCTGGTTGTGCAGATTGACGGCATTGCCGTGGCAACGCTGGCGGGTATCGCCGCAGGACCAGGTTTTGGCGCGACGGCAGGCAACGACACGATCGACGGGTTTGGGTTGCAAGCCCAGTCCGATGTCGTGATCAATGGCGGCGCCGGTGATGACCTGATCCTTGCAGGAAATTTCTTGAACAGCACGCTGACCTATGCGCGTGGTGATGGTGATGATATCGTCGCCGGGCCGGGTGCGCTGGTGGCCGTGCAGTTCAGCAATATTGCAGTCGGCTTTGTGACGGCGCTGGTTCAAGGCAATGACATTGTGCTGTCTGTCGCGCCCTCGGTGCCCGGTGGCACGGATGGCGGCAGTATCCGGCTGGCTGGCGTTGTGAATGACGGCTGGTTTGATTTTTCCGGCAACATCACCTTTGCCGATGGCACAATCTGGGTGGCCGCAGACCTGCAAGCACTGGTCAACGGCAACGCGGCGACGCCGGGCGATGATGCGGTGCTGAACGCCACACAAGAGCAGACCTATGACCTTGGGCGTGGCAATGATTTTGTGCGCACAGCCGGGTTCAATGACACCTACGTCTACCGCAATGGTGACGGCAACGATGTGATTGCAGAATCCGGGGCCAATCCGGATACAGTTGATGCATTCGGCACCTACGGTCCGGGTAAAGACGTTCTTTCGCTGCCCGATCTGGCGGAAACTGACCTGACCTTTGCACGCGATGGTGATGATCTGCTGTTGGTGGTGGTGGCCGATCCTGACCGCGCCATCCTTGCAGGATCAGTGCGCCTTGTCGGCGCATTTCTGACAACGCTGACGAACAGCCTAATGGTCGAAGAGGTGCTGTTTGCCGATGGCAGCACGTTGTCACTGCGTGATCAGATGGCGGTGTTGATTGCTGATGCGGCAACTGTTGGGGCCGATGTGGTGCTGGGGTCTTCGTTGGCCGATACGCTGCGTGGTGGCGTTGGCAATGATACGCTGAACGGCGGTTATGGTGATGATACCTACATCTATGCGCGTGGCGATGGGCATGATGAAATCGCATCACTGCAATCGGGTGAAGTATATACAGGTGGTGCGCTGCCTGCCAATACATTGACGTTGCAGAATATTCTGCCTTCGCAGGTGTCGGTGCAGTTGGAACCCAACGGCATTCTGCTGCTGATTTCTGAAACGGCCCCCGGTGCGGGGGATGGTGGTTCAGTCCTGATCCGTGCTGCGAATTATCCGCAGGGCTTGGGTGATCTTGGCGTCAATGGTATCGCGTTTGACGGCGGCATCACTTGGTCAGTTGCGCAGCTTTACACCTTTGCCTTGGCAGGGCTTGCGGGTGATGGTGATGACAGTCTAGTCGGCAGTCAGTTTGCTGACACGCTGGTGGGCGAAGCGGGCAATGACCTGTTGTTCGGCGGCATCGGTGCCGACACCTATGTCTATGCGCGCGGTGATGGCATCGACCGCATCTATGAAACCACATTCGCGAACCAGACCAACACCTTGCGCCTGAACGGCATTTCGGCGGCTGATGTGATCTTGCGGCCGGGGGCTGGCACGGATTTGCAGGTGCTGATCGCGCCGACAACGCCGACAGCCGGCGATGGTGGGCGGATTGTCATTTCGGCTGGCCTTGGTCCGGTCACCGACGGCATTCAGCAAATCATCTTCGATGATGGCACGACATGGGCGCGAAGCGCTTTTGGCGGGCTGATTGCGGCATCCATTCAGACGGGCGGCAATGATCGTATTACCGGCAGTGCCGGGAACGACACGCTGCAAGGCGTGGGTGGTGATGATGTGCTGTCAGGCGGGTTGGGGGATGATACCTATCTGTTCAGCCGTGGCGATGGCATCGACCAGATCCGCGAAACGGGTGGCAATGATGTGCTGCGCATTGCGGGCTATGCGGCTGTTGATTTGGAATTCATTCAGAACGGGGCCACGGGAACCGACCTGATCATCCGGTTTGCTGATGACAATGACGGAATTGTCGTGATCAACGGGCTGGCCAGCGGGGCCGGGGGGCTGGAACGCATCGAGCTGACGGATACCGCCGAGGTGGTGGTGTTTGCCGATGTGCTGGCGGCCTTGGCTGCAGCACAGGTGACGGTTGGCAATGATGTCATCGTGGGCACCACTGGCGATGATGTTTTGCGCGGCGGGCTTGGCAATGATCTGCTGGCAGGCGGTGCAGGTGCGGATACCTACCGTTTTGTCACGGGTGATGCCGACGACCGGATTTCAGATCTTGGCATCACGGGCATTGACCGGCTGGTGCTGGATGTGAATGCCGCCGATCTGATCTACGCGCTGCGCCTTGGGGCGGATGGCCTTGATCTGGTGCTGCGCCTGCCCGGCACGCGTGATCGCATCATTCTGGAAAGTGCGCTTGGCACCGCCCCGCAGGGTGTTGAAGAGATTGTCTTTGCCGATGGCACGGTCTGGAACCGCGATGCGATGCGCGCGGCAACCTTGCTGGATTCGCAGACACCGGGGGCCGATAACCTGTGGGGATTTGCAGGGGCTGATACCATTGCCATGGGTGCGGGTGATGATATCGCCTATGGCCTGTCGGGTGCTGATACCTATCTGGTACGCCGCGCAGACGGGGCTGATCGGATCGTGGAAACGGTTGATGCCACTTCGGTGGATGTGGTGCGTTTCCTTGATTATGTGTCCAGCGAAGTGTCTGTCACGCAACTGTTCAAGGGATCAACCAGCGTTGAATTCCGGTTCCTGAGTTCGGGCGACACGTTGATTGTTGAAAATGCACTGGCCACCGGTGGCAGCGGCATTGAACGCTATGAATTCAGCGATGGTGCGGTCTGGACCGCGGCCAACATCCTGACAAGGCTTGCCAATACTGCGCCCGAAGCCACGGCTGACGGCTATTTCTCGGTTGTGAATGGGCAGACGCTGACCCTCAGCAGGGCACAGCTTTTGCGCAATGATTTCGATCCGGATGGCGATGCGTTGCAACTCGTCTGGGTCAGCGGTGGCGCAAACGGCGCGGCCGAGATCGACGTGAATGGTAATGTCGTCTACAGGCCGGTGGTGGGCTTTAGCGGCACCACGCAGATGACCTATACCATATCGGATGGTCGCGGCGGATTTGCCACCGGCACGGTTGATTTGCGCGTCCGGCCAGAGGCGCAGGTGCGCGATGATACGGGCTTTAGCGTTGTCGAAGACGGCAGTCTGCAAATCCGGGCATCGCAACTGCTGTCAAACGATGCTGACGGTGACCGCATGGTCATTGGGCAGGTGCGTGATGCCATCGGGGGCACCGTCAATCTGTCAACCTCGGGGAATATCATCTTTGTTGCAGCGCCGAATTTCAACGGCACCGCCCAGTTCACCTATGTTGCTAATACCCCCGAAGGCGGGGTTGGCTCGGGCGTTGTGCGCATTGCCGTCACACCTGTGAACGATGCGCCGATACCGGTGGTTGATACGGTTGCAGCCTTTGACGAAAACACATCGCTGGTGATCGCAGCGGCAACCCTGATCGCCAATGATACCGATATCGAAGGCAATGCGCTGTCTGTGGTGTCTGTTGCGGGCAATGCCAATGTGGCGGTGATCTTGGGTGCAGGTGGCGATATCACCATCACACCGCGCCCGAATTTCTTTGGCGCAGCATTCTTCAACTACACCCTGCAAGACAGTCAGGGGGCCACATCAACGGGCCGCGTGAACCTGTCCATCACGCCGGTCAACACCGCGCCAGTGGCTGGGGCTGACAGTTTTGTGACGGATGAGGATGTGCCGATCTTTGTGGCGGTCACCGATTTGCTGGCCAATGACAGCGATGCTGACGGCGATGCGCTGACCATTCTGCGCATTGAGGCTGTGATGGGCGGCACGGCAGAGCTGTACCCGAACGGGGTGGAGTTCATTCCCGCCGCCAATTTCCATGGCGCGGCTGGATTCCGTTATGTAGTGTCGGATGGTCAAGGTGGCGAAACAACGGCATGGGTCGGTATCACCGTGGCCTCGGTGAATGATAACCCTGATGCGCGCAATGACAGCTATGATCGCACGGGCTTTGAGGAACTGCGCGGCTTTGAAGATCAGGCGCTGACCATCCAGATCGCCGATCTGCTGAACAATGACCGTGACGTGGAACCGGGCACGCTGATTTTCCAATCCGCGTCGCAAGCGGTGGGCGGCACGCTGACAATGCCGGGCAACGGCAGCATCATCTTTACGCCCGATGCCGATTTCTGGGGTGAGGCGACGTTCTCTTACCTGATTCAGGATGCAGGTGGTGCGGTGGATGCCGCCGAGGTGACGCTGTTCTTTGCCAACGTCGATGATGCAGGCCCGGTCGCGGTGAATGACACGATCATCGCGGTTGAGGACACGCCCCGCCTGATCCCGATCAGCGCGCTGTTGGCAAATGACTATGACATCGACCGCGACCCGATCACGCTTACAGGGTATGGGTCAACGCTGGCCACCAGCCACGGCACGTTGACGCAGTTTGATGAAACGACGTTGCTGTTCACACCGGGCGCGAATGCCACGGGGCCAACGCGGTTTTTCTATACCATCTCGGATGGCATCTTTGAAGACACGCGGGGCTTCATCTGGTTCGAGATGATTGCCGTCAATGATGAACCTGTGGCCGGTGATGACCCCGGTTATCAGACCCAGCAAAGCGTGCCGCTGGTGCTGCGCATCTCTGATCTGATGGCGAATGACACGGATATCGAAAATGCGGTGCTGAACTTTACCCGCGTCTTTGCCCATAGCGCGGGCACGATCGAGGTCTGGCAGAACCAGTTCATCGTGGTTGATCTGGGGGCAGGGTTCACCGGGCCGCTAACGGTTGACTATGAAGTGTCCGACGGCGCGTTGACGGACACGGCGCGGGTCACAGCCGCCGTAACGGCAGGCTATTCGGGTGTGATCAACGGCACGGCACTGGTCGATCTGCTGATCGGTACGGCGCAGGCCGATACGATCAGCGGTCTGGCGGGCAATGACACGATCCGCGCGCATGATGGCGATGACCTGATCTTTGGCGGAACAGGCTTTGATGTGATCTTTGCCGGGGCCGGGTTTGACACGGTTGACTTTGCAGCTTCGACCATTGGGGTCAGGGCCAGCATTTCAACGCGCTTTGGCCAGGGTGGTGACGCGCAGGGCGATGAATACTTTGGCGTTGAGGCGCTGGCGGGGTCGGGCTTTGGCGACACGCTGGATGGCGGGATTGACGATAACCTGCTGGATGGGCGCGCAGGTGCAGATGCGCTGTCGGGTGCGGCGGGCGCGGATACGCTGCTGGGCGCTGACGGTGATGATACGCTGACGGGCGGGGCCGGGGCCGATATCCTGTCGGGCGGGGCTGGTGCGGATACGGCGGATTACACGGGCAGTGACGGCGGCGTTTCGGTATCGCTGGCAACGCCGGCGGCATCGGGTGGCGATGCGCAAGGCGATGTTCTGTCATCCATTGAAAATCTGACCGGTGGTGACGGCAACGATGCGCTGGAAGGCAATGATGGCGCGAACCGGCTGCTGGGCGGGCGCGGGGCCGATACGCTGACCGGCGGCGCGGGCAATGACACGCTGGAAGGCGGGCGCGGGGCCGATGCGCTGTTCGGCGGTCTGGGGACAGATGTGGTCAGCTATGCCGGGTCGGAAACCGGGGTGCTGGTCAATCTGGCAGATGCGGCGGCCAATGGTGGCGATGCGGCGGGCGATGTGTTCAGCAGCATTGAAATCATCGAGGCCAGCTATCACGCCGATACGCTGATCGGCGATGCCGGCGATAACCGCTTGCGCGGCGGGGCCGGTGGCGATGTAATCACGGGCGGGGCCGGGTTTGATACGGCCGACTATACCACGGCCGCCGCGGCAATTGCGGTTGATCTGGGGGCAGGCACGGGGTCGGCAGGTGATGCGGCGGGCGAAAGCCTGTCTGGTATCGAACAACTGTTGGGGTCAGATTGGAACGATACGCTGGCCGGTGGTGCGGCGGACGAAACCTTTGTCGGCGGTCTTGGCAATGATGCGCTGGCCGGGGGTGCGGGTTCTGATACCTACTTGTTCGGCTTTGGGTCTGGCAATGATGTGCTGACCGAGGCTGCGGCGGTGGGCGTTGACATGGTGCTGTTGCAGGCCCCGGTCTTGCGCCGCGATGTATCGCTGATCCGCGATGGCGATGATCTGGTGATCGAGCTGGAAAACACCGGCGGCTTTCTGACCGACAGCCTGCGCGTGACCGGGCATTTCCTGACAGGCGGTGCCGGGATCGAGGCGATTGCCTTTGGTGAGGGGCTGATATGGGATCGCGCGGCCATTGAAAATCTGGCGCGTCTGGGCCGGTTCAATGCGGCGAATGATCTGGTCAGGTTCCAGATCGAAGATGTGCAATCCATCATTGATCCGGCAACGCTGCTTTTGAATGACGCGACCGAAGGCATCGATGATCTGGAACTGGTGTCAGTGACAGGTATCGGCGGTGCGACAGCCAGCATAGATGCGAACGGCATGATCCGGTTTCAGGGCGCGCTGAACCAGAACGGCGATGCGTTCTTTGATTACACGGTGCGCGATGCGTACGGGCGCGAAAGCACAGCGCGGGTCGAGGTGAACCTGACCCCGGTGAATGATGCACCTGTCGCGGGCAATGATGGTGGCCTTGGCGGGACCGAAGACACGATCCTTGCCATCCGCATTGCAGACCTGTTGGCCAATGACAGTGACGTGGACGGCGATACGCTATCATTGGGCAGCCTTAGCGCGCTGCGCGACCCGGATGGC
Organism: Rhodobacterales bacterium; assembly: GCA_043751715.1. Classification (GTDB taxonomy): domain Bacteria; phylum Pseudomonadota; class Alphaproteobacteria; order Rhodobacterales; family Rhodobacteraceae; genus JAAFHS01. The sequence continues at coordinate 7,030 of JAYUZO010000109.1, forward strand.
AACCCGCTGTATTCCGGGGGGCAGTTCAATCTGACGAATGGCCGGGCGACGGTCGGAAACGGCTATATCTACTTTCAGCCCCGCCCCGATCATTTCGGTTTTGCCGGGTTCCGCTATGCATTGGAAGACGGCAACGGCGGCGTGGCCTATGGCGAGGTGCAACTGACCTTTGTGGGCGTCAATGACGCGCCAAGTGGGGACGATTCTGTGACAGTCCGGCTTGGGCAGGTCAGTGAAATCAGCGTCAACCGTTTAATGCTGAACGATAATGACCCTGAAGGTGACGCTTTTACCTTTAGCAACGTGCTGTCTGGCCAAAACGGCACGGCAACCCTGTCTGGCGATGGTGCGACGGTGTTTTTTACGGCAGATACCTTAGGAAATGCGTCGTTCACCTATGTTCTGACCGATGTGTTCGGGGCCAGCCGCACCATCAATGTCGGCGTAACCGTGCGCCCGCTGAATGATGCGCCGAACGCGCGGGCTGATGATCTGGAGACATTCGAGGATCAGGTGATCATCATTGATCCGGCCACATTGCTGGCCAACGACCGTGATGGAAACGGTGATGCGCTGACGATCATCTCGCTTGATCCTTTTGCGCTGAACGGGCGCGTGGCGTTTGATGCGAACGGCATGATCGTGTTCACGCCGCGCGCGAATTACAATGGCGTGGCCAGTTTTGATTATACCATCAGCGATGGGCAGGGCGGCACGGATACGGCCACAGTCACCGTCACAATCGTGCCACGCAATGATGCACCCGTGGTGCGTCCGGATGTGGCTGGCGGCGTTGAGGACAGGCCGATTGTCATTCTTCCGGGCGAAGTGTTCGGCAATGATTATGATCCGGACGGCGACGTGCTGTCGTTCAGCAGCATCAATTTCCTTGGGGTGCTTGCAGATATGCCCGCAAACCGCGCGGCTGATGCGTCGCTCGCCCTCACTTCTGACCGTCTGGCCGATGGTACGACGATTTTGGCCACACTTGACGGTGGGGCGGCTTTGCCGGCCTGGCTGTCGTTTGATCCAGTCAGCCTCGCGTTTGCGGGGACAATGCCTGTTGGGCAGACCGAAAGCCTGCCAGTTCAGGTCACCTTTATACTGTCCGCAGCACTTGGCGGGTTCACCCATACCGTGTCGCAGATCATTGCACCATCTGATGCGGTTGCGCTGCAGACCGGGCTTGCCCTGCAAACCGGATTTGCGGTGGTGGAAACCGAGGCGCGCGCATTGTTTGGCGCTGTTGAATCCCGCAACGCCCTTGCCGGAAACTTTGATCCCGACACCTATGATTTCGCCCCCGGTATCTGGACCGCCAGCGAACCCTCCGGACGCGATCTGCCGGATTGGATAGCGTTCGACGCCGCCACCATGGTGCTGTCCGTTGATCCGGCCAGCGTCCCTGTCGGGGCAGGGCCAGTGACCGTGCGGATCATGCATCTGCCGGAACAGCCGGATTTCCGGGCTGGCGGGCTCAGCACGGTTGACGGCAGTTTTGCCATTGATGTGGTCATCGACCCGGCGGTTGGCGTGCCCGCAGGCGTGAATGCGTTGCTGGCCACGCAGGCCTTTTTTGCAGCACAAGGGCTGTTTGCCAGCCCGCTTGATGAAACGGCTGTTGTCACGCTGGCCAATGGCAATGCTTTGCCCGGCTGGCTGACCTATGATCCGGCCACCATGACCCTGACCGGCACACCGCCCGAAGGTGACTTTGTCGGTGCGCTGGATGTGCGGTTTGCCATGCCGGCCACGGCAGATCACCCTGCGTTCTCGCTTGTGGTCGAAGTTGCGGTTGATGTGGTGCTTGATACGCGGCCAATGCAGGGTTTTGGCTGGCAGATCATCAACAACCGCCCTGTGTTCACCACGCCTGAGGATTTCGACGGCAGCTTTGTCTTTAACTATACCGCACAGGATACGCTGGGTGCCATTTCGGCGGATGCGGCATTGGTTGTGGTCAACGTCGATGGACGCCCTGAAATAGTGGATGCGATCCCTGACAATCTGGTCATGACGTCGGCCACCACATTCGACATTCCGGTGGCAACGCTGCTGGAAAATGACTTTGCCGCCCCCGGTAACAGCTTGCGCCTGTCGGCCTTTACCCAGCCTGCGACAGGCAGTGTCGAGATCCTGCGCACCCCGATTGATGGCGCGGCGCTGTCGGGCCTTGCGCAGGTTGCAGGTGCCGTCTGGTCGGCCAGCATGGCCGATGGCAGTGCTGCACCAGCATGGCTATCGCTGAACCCGGCAACGGGCCTGTTGTTCGCGCGGTTGCCGCTGGATTATCGCGGTACGCTCGCGGTGAATATCACACGCACTGATCCGGGCGTTGAAACACCGGCAACGGGCACGTTCTCGCAAATGCTGGATGGCACGACAGGGGCCGTGCTGCGCTATACGCTGAACAGCGATACGGCCACCGCTACCCGCTTTGGCTATACGATCACCAATGATAACGGCGAGGTTTCCAGCAGCCTTGTCAACATCACCTTCAACCGTAACCTGACGGCGAATGATGATGATCTGACGACGGTTGAGGATACGGTTCTGGTCATCAACA
>JAYUZO010000110.1:0-13691 GCA_043751715.1 Rhodobacterales bacterium
CTGACGGCCTTTACGTTTTTCTGGGTGGCCCTGTCGGTGGGGACTGCCGTGATCGGGTTGGTGCAGCCGACAGTTGCGCCAAAGCCCATGATGGCAAAGCTGCGCGGCATAGACGTGGCAATTCTGTTGCCGATGTACGGAGAGCCTGCGCAGCAGACCATTCAATCAACGGTGACCTTGCTGAAAAGCCTGCATGCGGCCGAAACACTGCACCGCTTCAGCCTGCATATTCTTAGCGATAGCCGCAATCCGGCCGACCGGGCCGAAGAGGCGCGCGTTGTGCGGCATATGCAGTTGACGCTGCCGCATCTGGCCATTCATTACCGCTGGCGGACGCAGAACACGGATTACAAATCGGGCAACCTGCGAGAATGGGTGACAACCAAGGGCCATGCCTATGAGGGTATGCTCGTGCTGGATGCCGACAGCATCATGGACCGCGCCACGGTGCTGCATCTGGCGGATGAGCTGTCTTTGGATGATGGGGCAGGGTTGCTGCAAACCATTCCGCGTCTGTTGCCGGGCCGCACGCTGTGGCAGCGCATGCAGGAATTTTCGGCCCATGTTTACGGCGTGACGCTGGGGCGGGGGTTTTCGGTCTGGGCGGGGGACGAGGCGAATTTCATGGGGCACAACGCCATGCTGCGCACACGGGCCTTTGCCGCCTGTGCGGGTTTGCCGAAACTGCCGGGCCGCAGGCCGATGGGCGGGGTGATCCTGAGCCATGATTTTGTCGAAGCGGCGCTGTTGCGCCGGGCGGGTTGGGGTGTGCGGCTGTTGCCAGACCTGTCTGGCAGTTTTGAAGATACGCCCGAAACAACGGTGGGTTATATTCAGCGCGACCGGCGGTGGTGTCAGGGCAACATGCAGCACCTGAAGATCATCGGGGCGGCAGGCCTGCACCCGGTATCGCGGTTCCATCTGATGCAGGGGGCGATGGCCTATCTGGCGTCGGTGACATGGTTTTTGCTGCTGGTGCTGTGGGTGGTTGTGGGTGATGAAACGGCAAATTCGGGCTGGCGCTATTTTGCGGATGGTCCGGCGCCGATGACGATCTGGCCAGATGTGCCATGGATCACCCATGCGATGATTGCGGGGGTCATTCTGCTGACGCTGCTTTTGCCCAAAATGATCGGGGCTACGGATTTCATCCGTCGGGGTGGGCTGAAAAAGGGCTCTTTCGCGGCATTTGCGGGCACGATGGCGCTGGAAATGGCGACCAGCCTGCTGATTGCGCCGATGATGATGATTCAGCACCTGCGCGCGGTTATCCGCACGTTTGCAGGGTTTGACACGGGCTGGGCCCCGCACCAGAACGGGCGGCCAAAGCTGGGCGATCTGTTCCGGTTTCATGCGGTTGAAACGATAGCGGGTGTGTGCCTGATCGGATTTGCAGGGATGGGCTACCTGAGCCTGTGGCTGGTGCCGACGGCCGTCTGCCTTGCGCTTGCGGCACCTTTGGCCTGGGTTCTGGCACTGGATGCAAACCAATGGCCGCTTTTCCGGTTTGGCAAAACGGAAAAAGCGGCGGCAGTTATCCGGTTGCACGCGGTATCCTGACCCGTGGCGCATGCGCACCTGAATTTGGGTTTCTTTTAGGCAAATTGCCATTTATGCGCAGGAGTCAAGGCCTGTCGGGGCCTGCTTTCCGGGCCGTGCGGCGCGCCTGCAGGCCCTTTGGCGGTTACTAATGCTGGCATCCACGGGGCGGACTGCCAACTATTGGTGGACGCGATGTGCATATGTCGGCGGGCGTACTGTGGCAGAATTCACATCATTTCCCGCATTGTGGCAGGATTATGGAGCAAAAAGAGCAAATTGAGGCGCGACAGCGAACGCTCCCCCTAGAAAAGTGATCCGGAATCTTTTACGCGTTACATTAATGGTCCCGTCTAAGGGACTGAATAATCAGCCGGAACACAGAGTCCGGCGTTTGAGGCGGAGTATATCATGGTGCAGGCGATTGATTTCGCCGTTCGCGATTCTGCGGGCGGTATGGTACGTGGAACTGTCGGCGGTGACACGGGCAGCAATTTCATTCAGATGGGGTCTGGCGAAGAAATCTCGCTGAACCTGTCGCGTGCCAGCGTCGTGTCATACGAACGCATCGGCGGCGATCTTGTCATCACGATGACGGATGGCAGCCAGATCAAGCTGGCCGGGTATTTTGCGGGCACCGAAGGCAACCTGCTGTATCTTTCAACCAACGGTGACATCGCGCTGGTCGAACTGACCGGCACCGAAGGACCGCTCTATGCCACCTACGGCACGACCGAGGGCTGGGACAAGTACAGCGTTCTTGATGATCTGCGCTTTGTGAATGGCGACAATTTTGCCGAAGCGGTTGTGGTTGGGAACGAACCTGCGGGTCAGGGCCTGTTTGCGCCGGCACTGCTGGGCGGTGGTCTGGGCGGCGGCGGTCTTGCGGCGGGGCTGCTGGGTGGCGGTCTGCTGCTGGGTGGTGGTGGCGGTGGCGGCGGTGGTGGCCCGGTTGTTCCGGTTGTGCCAACGCGCCCTGCGCCAACGGTTGATAACCCGACACGCACGGAAACGGTAACGACAAACACGGTGGACCGTGATCTTGATATCACCGGTACGGGTGTGCCGGGTGATACGGTGGTTGTGACCATCGGCACGCAAACGCAAACGACGACAATCGGTGGTAACGGCACATGGGGCGTTACCTTCCCCGGCACCAGCCTGCCATCAGATGGCACCTATGATTCCAGCGTGGTTGTGACGCCGCCCACGGGCGGGCCGATTGAACTGGATGGCCCGGATTACATCATCGACATGACGCCACCGCCGGTCACGCTGACCGCAGGGTTTGAAACGAATGGCGATGTGGAAAATCTGGTTGAGCACGCCAACGGCGTGACGCTGACAGGCACATCAGAGGTGGGCGCGACGGTGACTGTTACAGTCAGCGGCACGACAAAGACAGTCACGGTTGGCGCGTCAGGGACGTGGAGCGTTACGTATTCGACCACGGAACTGCCGGGCGGTGAATACACGGTGCCTGCGGTGATCCGCGCGACAGACCCGCTTGGCAACGTCACCATCGTGAATGACCGGGTGGTGATTGACACGGTACCGAATGTCATCACGTTTGACAGCGTGACGACGGATAACACGGTGAACGGGGCCGAGGCGACTGCCGGGTTCAACATCACGGGCAATGGCACGGCCAATGCGACGATTTTGGTGACGCTGCAGGGCACGACCCGCACGGTGACGGTGGGCGCAGATGGCAAATGGTCGCTGGCTTGGGCCGCGGGCACGCTGACGCCGGGTGAATATGACGCAACCATCAGCGCCACATCGACGGATGCTGCGGGCAACGTGAAAACATCAACGCACACAATGCGCGTGGATACAGCCACATCGGTTGCTTTTGCGGCGGCTGCGGTTGAAGGTGATAACGTTGTGAACGGGGCGGAACGCAGCGACGGCGTGACGCTGACCGGCACTGCGCAACCAGGGGCCACGGTTTCGGTGGCGTGGAATGGCACGACGCTGCCAGCAACGGTTGCGGCGGACGGGTCATGGACGGTCAATTTCTCGGCGGCGTTATTGCCAACGGGGATGCTGCCTGTTGCCACGACGGCGACGGTGACGGCAACGGATGCGGCTGGCAATGCGGCCAGTGCGACGCGGACGATCACGTTTGATACGGGCACGTCAGTGACGATTGATGCGCAGCAGCTGGGTGGTGACAACATCGAATCCGGTGCGGAAGCGGTGAACGGCATTGTGCTGACAGGCACGGCTGAAGCGGGCGCTTCGGTTGCGGTCACGTTCGAAGGCATCACGCGCACGGTAACAGCGGCACAAAACGGTGTGTGGAGCGCGAACTGGTCAGCAGGCGAAGTGCGGGCGGGGCAGTATAACAGCACGGTCACAGTAACGGCGACGGATCTGGCAGGAAACACGGCAACCGCATCACACGGCATCCGGGTTGATACGGTGGTGTCACCATTCACGGCGAACACGGTCGCAACCGGTGCTGATACGGTGGTGAACGCGGTTGAGGCAGCGGCGGGTCTGACAGTGTCGGGCACGGTTGAGGCCGGATCGACGGTTGTGGTGAAATTCGGCAACGGCGCCACGATCAACGCAGTGGTCAACGGCACAACCTGGACAGTGGCCATTCCGGCAGGGCAAATTCCGGCGGGCGAAAGCGCAGTCACGCTGATGGCAACGGCGACGGATGCGGTTGGTAACACAGCTGTGCAGCAGCAGACGGTGAATGTTGACACCATCGTGCGAAACTTTGCCCGCACGGGTGGCACGATTGGTGGCGACGGCACGCTGAACGCAGCCGAAGTGGCCGCTGGCCTGACGCTGACAGGCACGGTTGAGCCGAATGCGACGGTGGTGGTGTCCCTGGCAAATGGTGCGACGCAAACGGTGACGGCAGGGGCCAACGGCCTGTGGTCGGCGACCTTTGCATCCAGCGTGCTGCCTGCCGGCGAAGGCAACATGGCGGTCACAATGCGCGCGACCGACCTTGCTGGTAACGTGGCCAACCTGAACGGCAGTTTTGCCTATGACACGGTCGCACCGGGTGCGCCGGATGTGATCACCTTTGACCGTGATTTCCGCGTCGCATCAAGCGGTGTGCGCGGGGTGGGTGTAACAACCAGTGATGATGATCTGACCTTCTTCAAGGTAGGTGCAACCGGTGCAGCGGTAGGGTTCGCGGCCACGGAAACGCTGAATGCGAATGATCCGACCGAAACCAACTATTCGTTTGGCACCACGCGTGTTCCTGACGGCACCTATCTGGTCATCAACACCGAAGATACGGCGGGCAACGAATCCAGCACGCTGTTCATCGTGAACAACACCACCGCAACGACGGTTGATCTGAACCGGGCCGGACTTGCCGGGTTCGACTTCAGCACGATTGATCTGTCGGTTGCGCCGCAAGCCAGCCTGACGATCACCGAGGCGCAGATCCGCAGTCTGACCGGGGCTGACAAGACCCTGACGATTGCGGGTGGCGCGGATGATACTGTCACAATGACGGGGGCGGTGGATACCGGCAACAACGTCACGGTCGATGGTCAGACCTACAGCATCTACACGCTGGGCAATCAGGGTGCGACCATCCATCTGGACGATGACATCACCAAGGTCATCTGATCGGAGAACGGGACAATGCCCGGCTTTCCGACATACAGAACAGGATGGGGGAAGCACCCCCATCCGGCCCACCTGATTGCCGCCGTGTTATTGGCGGGATGCGTTGGTGGTGATGATGCAACGCGGTTTGGCGCAGGTGAAGGTCTGGCGCCAACCGAAGTTTCAGGCCCGAATTCGTTTGCGCAGGACGGGGCCGCGCAATCTGCGCTGATCGAAGGGTTACGCACGCGGCAAAGCGTGCTGCCGGATGCCGGGCCATTTGCCAGCGTTGCAGATGCGGTGATTGCGGCCAGTGCGGGTGCGGCGGTTGCAGAATTGCGCGTGGCACGGCTGAAATCACAGGCGCAGGCAAACAACTGGCTGCCGTCCATCGGGCCATCGGTTGATCTGACATCGCTTGGGGCGGTGGTGGCATCCATGGTGCTGGAACAAACCATTTTCGACAATGGCCGCAACAAGGCCGAACGGGCCTTTGCAGCGGCGGATGTGGAAGTGGCGGCGGTAACGCTGGCACAAGATATGAATGACCGGGTCTATACCGGCCTTGCGCATTACATCGAGGCGGAGCGCGCGCGGGCGCAAAGTGCGCTGGCCGAGGCGGCTGTGGCACGGTTGGGTGAATTTGACCGGATCGTGGGTATCCGGGTGGACGGGGGGGTGTCTGACCGCACGGAAGCACAGATCATCCGGCAAAAGCTGACGGAAATGCAATCAACGCGGGCGGCTGATCTTGCGGCGGTTGATGCAGCAATGGCCAGCCTGAACGCGATGTCGGCCACACCGATGACGGGGCAAAGCGGTTTGCAGGCGATCGGGTCTGATACCGGGGCCGAACCGCTGACGGTGGTGATGGAACGGGGCCGGGGTGCGCGCAGCATTGCCGAGGCGAACATGGCGCGGGCGAGGCTGTTGCCGGGTATCACGGCGCGGGCGACGGCAGATGACAGCGGTGATATTGCCAGCGGTGTGCGGCTGGGCACGAATGGGCTGATCTCGGCTGGGCTGGGGTCAAACCTGCAGGCCCTGGGTGCGGCGGAAGAGGTGGCAGACCGGCGGATTGCGGAAGCGTCGGAAGAGGCGAACCGCGCGATCATCACGCTGGAAAGCGAAATTGCGACGCTGCAGATGCGGCAACGCGATGGTGGTGAGGTGGTGCGCCAGACCGGGGCGAACCTGGAATTATTCACGGAACAGTACGAGGTGGGGCGTCGCACGCTGCTGGAACTGGTCAATCAGTATGACAGTTTCGCGCGGCTTGAACGTGAACACGCGGCCTTGACCTATGAAATCGCGCTGCGTCAGTTGCAGATTGCACGGGCGCGGGGCCAGTTGGTGGATGGTGCGCGGCTATGAATGACCGTGTTGTTTCGTTTGACATGAATGTGGCGCGGGGGGTGAGCGCGGCTGTGCGCCCGGCCACACTGGTGGAACCCGAACCCCTGCAATCGCCATCCGTGCAAAGTGCGGCGGATGTGGCCGTGATGTTTGCAGCGCTGACCGGAACAGTGCTGGCGGCCAAGGATGTGATGGAAAAGCTGTCACTTTTGGCAGGTGCGGATGAGGTTCGGCCCGATCACGTCGCGGCTGCGCTGATGGCCTGCGGATGCGGCTGCCGGGCTGAGGCGGTGGCGGTTCCGGGCAAGGATGTGTGGCCGGCGCTGGCGCAGATGACCTATGGGTCGCTGGTTTTGATCCTGGCACAGGCGGCAACCCATGTGGTGGTGTATGATCCGGCAGCGCCCGACAAACGCAGCGATGTGCCGCTGGAGGTGTTCCGGTCGGTCTATGCGGGAAAGCTGATTGCGCCAGTTCTGTCGGCGGATGTTCTGCAGGACCGCCATAGTGATGCCAAGCCGCCGCAGCATTGGTTCTGGAGCGAATTTCAGCATCACAAGCGGGCGTTTATCGAGGTGGCAGCTGGGTCTATGGTGGCCAATCTGCTTGCGGTATCGGTCGCGCTGTTTTCTTTGCAGGTGTATGACCGGGTGATCCCGCATCAGTCGGAACCAACGTTGTGGGTTCTGGCCATTGGGGCGTTTCTGGCGATTGTGCTGGAGGGCATGCTGAAACTGGCGCGGTCGACACTTATGGATGTCTCAGGGCGGCGGATCGAGCTTTCGGTACAGGACCGTCTGATGCAACGGTTGCTGCACATGCGGGCGGCACCGGGTGACAGAAAGCCAAGCCAGCTGTTTTCGGCCATGCGCGATTTCGGGTCGGTGCGGGAATTCTTTTCGGCGTCGACCATTGGGGCAATGTCGGATCTGCCGTTCATCTTCATCTTTCTGGCGCTTGTGGCGTCTATTGGTGGCAATCTGGTCTGGGTGCTGATTGCAGGCGGTATCCTGATGGTGCTGCCGGGGTTCTTTCTGCAAAAACGGATCGTTGCGCTGACGCAGGCAACGCAGGGCGCATCGGTGCGGGCGGGGCGGCTGCTGTATGAGGCGATCTATGAACATGAAACGCTGACCACTTCGCGCGGTGAAGACCGCGTGGGGCGGGTCTGGTCTGAACTTGTGGCGCTGACATCGGCCAAGACCAGCGAACAGCGTGAATTGACGGCGATGCTGGGCTATTGGGCGCAGGGCGTGCAACAGGTGACGTATGTGGCAGCGGTCATGGTGGGCACGTATCTGGTGTTCGCGGGGCAGTTTACGGTGGGCACGATCATTGCCATCGGCATTCTGACCAGCCGCACATTGGGCCCGCTGGCCGGGCTTTCGGCCACCATGGCGCGGTGGTCTAACACCAAGGCGGCGCTGATTGCGCTGGATGCGGTGGCGAACGCGCCGCAGGCAGAGGAACCGGGCCGGGTGTATCTGCGGCGGGACAGGCTGGTGGGCGCGTTTGAAATCAGCGGGCTGGATTTCCGGTATGACGCAAAGGGGGCACCGACACTGGATATTGCAGCGCTTGCAATTCCGGCGGGGCAGCGCGTGGCGGTGCTGGGCACAAACGGATCGGGCAAATCAACACTGCTGCGGGTGCTGGCGGGCTTGTATGAACCGCAGGCGGGCCGGGTGTTGATTGATGGCGTGGATATGGCGCAGGTACACCCGCGCGATCTGCGCCGTGGCATCGGCTATCTGGGGCAGGACGTGCGCCTGTTTGCAGGCACGCTGCGCGATAACCTGAACATGACTCAGCTTGAACGTGATGATGACCGGCTGCTGGCCGCACTGGATTTTGCGGGTCTGGGTCCGTTCGTGCGGGGCCATGCGCGCGGGCTTGATCTGGAAATCAAGGAAATGGGTGAAGGCCTTTCCGTGGGTCAGCGCCAAAGCATGGGCTGGGCGCGGTTGTGGCTGCAAGACCCGGTGGTTGCCATTCTGGATGAACCGACGGCAGCACTGGACCAGACGCTGGAGGCGACGATGGTCAGCCGTCTGCATGGCTGGCTTGAAGGGCGCACAGCGATTATCGCCACGCACCGGGTGCCAATCTTGCAACTGACCACGCGCACGCTGATTTTGCAGAACGGTCGCATGGCGGTGGACGGCCCGCGAGATGCAGTGCTGGCGCATTTGAGCAAGGCGCAAGGGGTGGCGAAATGACGACATATGACCATGCCTTTGCCGAACGCACACGCGGCCCCAGCCTGACGATCTGGTTGATTGGCTGTGCGGTGCTGGTGTTCATCGTCTGGTCGGCCTTTGCCTGGCTGGAAGAAATCGTGCGCGCGCCGGGCAGTGTGGTGCCATCATCGCGCCCGCAGATCATTCAGAACCTTGAAGGTGGTATCCTTGCGGAACTGAACGTGGTTGAGGGTGATATTGTCGAACCGGGGCAGACGCTGGCCCGGCTTTACGGCACGCAGTACCAGTCGGCGGTTGATGACCTGAGCGATCAGATTGCATCGCTGGAAATCCGCCGTCTGCGGCTGGAGGCCGAGGCAGCGGGTGAGACGACGTTCGCGGTGCCGCAGGCCTGGGCGGTGCGGGTGCCAGATATTGTGCGGTCGGAAACCAGCCTGTTGTCAGCGCGCCAGATCGAATTGCGCACACGCAAGGACGGCGCGACTGCGGTACTGGAACAGGCGCGGGCCGAATTGGACATGATGGAGCGCATGCTGGAGGCCGAGGTTGTGCCGCTGATCGAAGTCACGCGGGCGCGCAAGGATTTCAGCGATGCGGAATCGAAGCTGGCCGAGGCGATAAGCGCGACCGAACTGGACCGTGCAAGGGAATATGCCGAGGTGCAGAATGAACTCGCATCGCTGCGGCAGCGGCTGAAGCAGGGCGAAGATCAGTTGTCACGCACCATTCTGACGGCACCGCTGCGGGGTGTGGTGAACAAGGTATCGGTGACCACGATCGGCGGTGTGGTGCGGCCGGGCGAAGAGATCATGCAGATCATTCCGCTGGATGATGAATTGTTCATCGAGGCCAAGGTGGCCCCGGCTGACATTGCATCAGTGCTGGTAGGCCAGGATGCCACGATCAAACTGTCGGCCTATGATTATACCATCTACGGCACGCTTAAGGCCCGTGTGCATTTTGTCAGTGCCGATACGTTCACCGATGAACGGTCACGCGCGGCCGATGGTGATCCGCATTACAAGGTCACGCTTAGCGTGGACACGTCGGATATGACCGAACGTCAGCGCAGTTTGCAGATACGGCCGGGGATGCAGGCCACGGTGGAACTGCAGACCGGCAGCAAAACGATCCTGAGCTATATGCTCAAACCGCTTTACAAAAGCAGTGAGGCGCTGCGGGAACGCTGACATTTACCGGGTCTTTACGCTTTGCGCCTAGGTTTCAAGGTGGGTGTAGAAATTGGGTGTGTGGATGGCCGGGCAAGCAAATGCCGCGCCAGTCATCATCAAACGGAAAAAGGTCATTCAGGGCGGCGGCCACCACGGGGGTGCGTGGAAGGTTGCCTATGCTGACTTTGTGACGGCCATGATGGCCTTTTTCATGTTGATGTGGCTGTTGAATGCGACAACGGAAAAGCAACGCAAGGGGATTGCGGATTACTTTAATCCGACCATCCCGATCAACCGCATTTCGGGTGGCGGGGACGGGGCATTTGGGGGCAATTCGGTGTTTTCTGAGGAAACGCTGACCCAGAATGGTACAGGTGCGTCAATGCAGCGGCCGTCGGACAGTGATCTGGCACGCGGGGCAACGGGTACGGAATCCGCCATGGGCGAGGCAGAAGCGCGTGAAACAGCCGCACTGGAGGTGGTTGAACAGGCAATGCTGGCGCGCGGCGGTGAAAGCATGACGATGCAACAGTTGCTGCGCCATGTGGTCACGCGTGTGACGGATGAGGGTCTGGTGATTGAAATCTATGACCAGCCGGATGCGCCGCTTTTTACGGGTGAAACAGCAGAACCGACTGCGCTGTTGCAGGAACTGACCGCAGTGGTGGCAGATGTGCTGCAGATTGCGACCAATGAAATCGCGGTGAACGGTTATGTGCATGCGCGCCCGATCACGCTGATTGATAACCCGGTGTGGGAACTGTCATCATCCCGCGCGCAGAACATGCGCCAGTTGATGGAAACCCTTGGCTTGCCGTCAGACCGTATGCAAAGGGTGACGGGATATGCCGACAAGGCGCCTGTCACAACCGACCCCACGGCACTTCGCAACAACCGGATCGAAATTGTGCTGCTGCGCACGGATCGGTGAATCCTTCAAATTTTACCTGTTAGGTCAACGTTAAGGTGACGTGGTGCAGGTTGCGAACATATAGGTCGCAGCCCAGAAAGGTGCCCAACGATGACCATTTCCTCTTCGCTGAATGCGGGGGTCGCAGGGCTGAACGCCAATGCGACCCGGCTGGCAACAATTTCCGACAATATCGCGAATTCGGGTACGTTTGGGTACAAGCGTGCGTCGGCTGAATTTGAAAGCATGGTGATTACCGGCCAGCGCGGAGCCGGAATCTATTCGGCCGGTGGCGTGCGGGCTTCAACCTCGCGGTTGATTGATGAACGCGGCGCGCTTGTTGGCACGGCCAATGCGCTGGACATCGCGATTTCAGGGCGTGGCATGTTGCCCGTCATCCAATCCGTTAACGTGGGCATTGATGGTGACCAACCCATGATGATGACCCGGACAGGGGCGTTTCGCCCGGATGCCGAAGGTGTTCTGCGCACGGATTCGGGGCTTGTGCTGTTGGGCTGGCCGGCCAATGCCGATGGCACGATTCCAACGAACGCGCGTGATACCGTGGGCGCGCTGCGGCCTGTGGTGGTGAATGCCAACCAGCAGGCGGGTGATCCGACCACGGTGATGAGCCTGGGTGTCAACCTGCCAGCCACGCAAACGGCGGCGGGCGCATCGGGCACCGGGCTGCCGTTGTCTGTGGAATACTTTGGCAACCTTGGCACGTCGGAATCACTGGATGTGACGTTCACGCCAACCGTGCCGGGCACCGGGTCATCCAACACCTGGACGATGGAGGTGCGCGATTCTGCCCAAGGCGGTGCGGTGGTTGGCAACTATACGCTGGTCTTTGATGATACGCGCGGTGCTGGCGGAACGCTTGCGTCGGTCACGGCGAACGCGGGGGGGGCCTATAACCCCACCGACGGGACGCTTGCCCTGACGGTGGCTGGTGGCCCGCTGACTGTGACCATCGGGCGAACCGGTGATCCCAATGGCCTGACGCAGCTTTCCGATACGTTTTCACCCACGGCCATCAGCAAGGACGGATCACCCGTTGGCAGCCTGACCGGAGTCGAGGTTGATGAAAACGGTTATCTGACGGCCACCTATGACACCGGCTTTATCCGCCGCATTTACCAGATTCCACTGGTGGATGTGCCCAACCCGAATGGCCTGTTGTCACTGAACAACCAGACCTTTCAGGTATCGCCACAATCAGGGTCGTTCTTTCTGTGGGATGCGGGTGATGGTCCTACCGGATCAGTTGTCGGGTTTGCGCGCGAAGGGTCTACCACGGATGTGGCCGCCGAACTGACCGCGCTTATTCAAACCCAGCGGGCCTATTCATCAAACGCCAAGGTCATTCAGACCGTGGATGAGATGTTGCAGGAAACCACGAATATCAAGCGATAGGTCTGACAGGTGAGCATTTCCGCCAGCCTTAACAACGCATTGTCCGGTCTGACCGCGAATGCGCGGGCGGCTGAACTGGTATCAAACAACGTCGCGAACGCGACCAACCCCAGTTACGCCCGCAGGGAACTGGTGTTGGGCGCGCGCGTGGTGGGTGATACCGGGCAGGGCGTGAACGTGCTGGGGGTCGACCGTATTGTTGACCGCGCCCTGCTGTCAGACCGCCGCACGGCCGATGCATCGGCGGCGGGGCGCAGCCTGCGCGTGTCATTCTTTGCGGGGCTGGAGGCCGTGGTTGGCAGCAATTCTGAAGCTGGCAGTCTGACTGGCCGCATTGCCACATTTGAAAGCACGCTGATCGAGGCTGCAAGCCGGCCGGATTCAGAGGCCCGTCTGGCCAATGTTGCTGCATCCCTGCGGCAGGTGGCATCGGCGTTCTCGCAGGCCTCAGGCGCTGTGCAGGAATCGCGGATGCGCGCTGACCGCACCATCGCGACACAGGTGAAAACCCTGAATGATGCGCTGGCGCGCGTGCAGGATATGAACGTGCTGATCCGTGCTGCCAGGACAAGCGGCAATGATGCATCAGGGCTGATGGACCAACGCCAGCAAGCGGTTGATCTGGTGGCAACCATCGTGCCCATCCGCGAATTGCAGCGCGACCATGATCAGATTGCGTTGGTGACGGCTGGTGGGGCAACCCTGCTGGATGGCAAGGCATCGGTCTTTGGCTTTGCGGCGGTCAACATCATTACCCCGGATATGACGCTGGCATCAGGTGCGCTGTCGGGGTTGACGCTGAACGGCAATCCGATTGCGATCGGCGTGCCACCGGGGATTGTCGATGGCGGCACCCTTGCGGCGCATTTCGATGTGCGGGATCGGCTGGCCGTTGATGCGCAGGGCAGCCTTGATGCCGTAGCGCGCAATCTGGTCGCCCGGTTTCAGGACCCGGCGCTGGATGCCACCCGCGCGCCCGGTGCGGCGGGTTTGCTGACTGATGCTGGCGGCGCGTTTGTTGCCCCCAATGAGGTGGGGCTGTCGGCGCGCCTTGCGATCAACGCGCAGGTTGACCCCAGCCAGGGGGGTGCCTTGTGGCGGCTGCGGGATGGCTTGGGTGCCACAGTGCAGGGCCCACCCGGCAATGGGGCGCTGTTGTCGCAACTGCAAGGTGCGATGACGCAAAGCCAGCCTACCGTTTCCGGCCCGTTCAGCAGTGGCGCGCGCAGTTTTGCGGTGCTGACGGGTGAGCTGTCGTCACTGGTAGCATCATCGCGGATCAATGCGGAAACCGACCTGAGCTTTGCCCGCGCCCGCGCTGACAGTCTGCAGGAACTGCACTTGGCCCAAGGCGTGGATACCGATCAGGAAATGCAAAAGCTGCTGGTCATCGAACAGGCCTATTCGGCCAATGCAAAGGTTGTGCAAACCATGGATGAACTGATCCAGATTTTGATGAGGCTTTGATCCATGGCTTTGATTTCAATCGGTGATCTTGCCCAAAGTTTT
>JAYUZO010000111.1:0-4582 GCA_043751715.1 Rhodobacterales bacterium
GTGACGGGCAACACCTTTCGCACGTTCAGCGGGGTGATTGACCGGGTGGATATGGTGGATACCACGGTGGCCAGCCTGGACTATTCGCGGTTCCGCAACATTCACTTTGCGCAGAATTCATTCCACGGCGTGACGCAGGTTACCCAATCACCGGTGCCGATTGAGCATATCCAGAACACGGAAAGCGCGACATGGGTGGTAGAGGCCGGGGCGCTGCTGCCGTTTGGGGCGCGGGCGCGGACGGTTGAGGCGGTGGCCCCCAAAGGGGCGGTCACAACTGCGGCCGCTGTGGTGAATTACGATATGCCCAATGCGTTGGTTGAACAGGGCGTATCGCTGCAGCAGGTGCATCTGCGCTGGCCTGTGGCGGTCAAGGGGCGGGCCCTGGTGACGGTGCGCTGCGATAATCCGGCCTGATCTGACCTGAACGCAATGGCAAAGGGCGGCCCCATATGTGGGCCGCCCATATTCATGGCAACAGGTCAGCGGGGGCCATCCGGTACGCGCGGCCAAACCCTGCGTTCAACACGGCAGCAGTGGGATTTAGCCGCACAAAGCGAAAATCGGCGAAATCAATATAGAGTTTGGTCTTTGGATGGTGCTGCAGCCACATGCTGCGCAGACCCAGATGGGCAGGGTCGATCCGCGCAATCGGGCAGGCGGTGGCCTGCACCATCAGGCGGGGGTGGGTCAGCGGGTCACCCTTGGGGCCGGGATCACCCACCATGAACGCGCAGGCCGGGTTTTGCAGCAGGGCTGCGGTATGGGCAGACAGGGTAGACATCAGGCTGAACACCGCGCCCGCCTGCGTGCAAAGCAGGGCGACCCGGCTGATGTGCGGGGTCAGCGTGGCCGTATCAGTGACGGCAAGTGCGGCGTGGCGGGCGCTGTGCAGCAGATGTGCCGCAAGCGTGCGCGCGGTATCATCACAGGGCAAGTAGGGGTCTTTGTCGGGCACGGGGTGATCCATCATCTGGTGCGAATCAAACTGGCGAATGAAACGGCCAACTGCAAGGCCATGCAGTATGCGCGCATGGCGGGTGATATGGCCGCGCCGCGGTGCCGCACAGCCGCGACAGGACCGGTGCAGGGCAGACGCCTTTTGCATCTTGTGAATTTTCACAGATTTACAGACGGCATGAAAAATTCGTCAATTAATTTACAAAAAAATCATTGCTGCAAAATGGGTTAGCATTTCTTTCACAATTGCGCTAAGCACAGTCCAGATGTTGCGCGGGGGATGCAACGCTTGGGGGGGAATACATGGCCGATCATGCTATCGTTCATGCACCATCGGCGGACTTTGTGGCCGGGGCCCATGTGGATGCAGCAGGCTATGCAGCGCGCTATGCGGCTTCGGTGGCTGATCCTGCGGCGTTCTGGGCAGCCGAGGCGCAGCGGATCGACTGGATCACCGCACCGACCAAGATCAAGAACACGTCTTTCGCGCCGGGCAATATTGATATCCGCTGGTTTGAAGATGGCACGCTGAACATCAGCGCCAATTGTATTGACCGGCATCTGCCCGCGCGGGCCAATCAGACGGCAATCCTGTGGGAACCGGATGATCCAAAGGCGCCCGCGCGCCACATCACCTATGGCATGCTGCATGATCAGGTGTGCAGGCTGGCCAACGTGCTGCGCGCGCAGGGCGTGAAAAAGGGCGACCGGGTGGTGCTGTATATGCCGATGATCCCGGAGGCGGCCTATGCGATGCTGGCCTGCGCGCGGATCGGCGCTATTCATTCGGTGGTGTTTGGCGGGTTTTCGGCGGATGCGCTGGCAAGCCGGATCAATGATTGTGACGCGCGGATTGTGATCACGGCAGATCATGCGCCACGCGGGGGCAAGGCGACGGCGCTGAAATCCAACGTGGATGCGGCGCTTTTGCATTGCGGTGACCGGGTGAAATGTCTGGTTGTCAAACATACGGGCGGGCAGACAACCTGGACAGATGGCCGTGACATTGATCTGCGGGCGGAAATGGCCATGGCGAGTGCGGATTGCGCACCTGAGGCGGTGGGGGCAGAAGACCCGCTGTTCATTCTGTACACCAGCGGGTCAACGGGCAAACCCAAGGGCGTGGTGCATACCACAGGCGGCTATATCGTCTTTGCATCGCTGACGCATCAGATGACGTTTGATTACCATGACGGCGATATCTTTTGGTGCACGGCGGATGTGGGCTGGGTGACGGGGCATAGCTATATTGTCTATGGCCCGCTGGCCAATGGCGCGACGACGGTGATGTTCGAAGGCGTGCCCACCTACCCCGATGCCGGGCGGTTCTGGGAGGTGATAGCCAAGCACAAGGTGACGCAATTCTACACGGCACCCACGGCGATCAGGGCGCTGATGGGCCTTGGCACCGATCTGGTGGGCAAGCATGACCTGTCCAGCCTGAAATTGCTGGGCACGGTGGGTGAACCGATCAATCCCGAGGCGTGGAACTGGTATTCGACCAATATCGGCAAAGGGCGGTTGCCGATTGTCGATACGTTCTGGCAAACCGAAACCGGCGGGCACATCATCACGCCCTTGCCGGGTGCAATCCCCACGAAACCGGGGTCAGCGACGGTGCCGTTCTTTGGGGTGCAGCCGGTGGTGCTTGATCCGGCAACGGGCCAGCCACAGCCGGATGGCGCGACCGAAGGGGTGCTTTGCATTGCCGACAGCTGGCCGGGGCAGATGCGCACGCTGTGGGGCGATCATGCGCGTTTTGAAGAGGCGTATTTCAGCCAGTACAAAGGCTATTACTTTACCGGGGATGGCTGCCGGCGTGACGCGGATGGCTATTACTGGATCACGGGCCGCGTCGATGACGTGCTCAACGTATCGGGCCACCGCATGGGCACGGCGGAAATTGAAAGCGCCCTTGTGGCGCATGCCGATGTGGCCGAGGCGGCGGTGGTGGGCTATCCGCATGACATCAAGGGACAGGGGATTTACGCCTATGTGACCCTGATGCGCGGCGTGGAGCCGACCGATGCGCTGCGCAAGGGCCTTGAGGCGTGGGTGCGGCAGGAAATCGGCCCGATTGCCAAGCCTGACCTGATCCAATGGGCACCGGGCCTGCCCAAAACACGCTCGGGCAAGATCATGCGCCGCATCCTGCGCAAGATTGCCGAGAATGATTTCGCCGCACTTGGCGACACGTCCACGCTGGCCGACCCGTCAGTGGTGGATGACCTGATCAGCAACCGGATGAACCGCGGCTGATCTGAACACACGCCCATGGTGGCGCAACGCATACCGGCGCTTTTGCCGGACCGAAGTCGGCTGTCCAAAAGGCAGTTGGCCAATATGAAACCGGGGCGGATACTACATCGCCGCCCTACAGGGAGGAGACGCCAATCATGGCAACATCAACCGCAAACATCGGGGCACGCGCGCGCCCGATGACCGCAGAGGAACGGAAGGTTATCCTTGCTTCCTCGGCGGGCACCATTTTCGAATGGTATGATTTCTATCTGTTCGGATCACTGGCCGCCATCATCGGCGCACAGTTCTTTACCCCCTTCCCCGAGGCCACGCGCAACGTGTTCTCATTGCTCGCGTTTGCGGCGGGCTTTCTGGTGCGCCCGTTCGGCGCGCTGGTGTTTGGCGCGATGGGCGATCTGATCGGGCGGAAATACACGTTCCTGATGACCATCCTGATCATGGGCTTTTCCACGTTCTTTGTGGGTCTGCTACCCAACTACTATTCCTGGGGTGTTGCTGCACCGATCATCCTGATCGCGCTGCGCATGCTGCAGGGCCTGGCCTTGGGCGGTGAATACGGCGGGGCTGCGGTCTATGTGGCGGAACACGCGCCTGAAGGACGGCGCGGGTACTTTACCGCCTTCATCCAAACGACGGCGACGCTGGGCCTGCTGTTGTCCCTGATCGTCATCATCTCAGTGCAGGGCTATGTCAACGGCAACTATCCTGACCAACCCGTACTTGATGCGGCTGGTGTGGCGCTGATGAATGCCGATGGCACACCGCAGCTGATGAAGGCGTTCAACGCCTGGGGCTGGCGGATTCCGTTTATCGGGTCGATCGTGCTGCTGGCGATTTCGCTGTATATCCGTCTGCAGATGAACGAAAGCCCGGTCTTCAAGAAGATGAAGGAAGAGGGCGCAGCCTCCAAGGCACCGCTGTCCGAGGCCTTTGGTCCGGGCCGCAATGCCATGGTGCTGCTGCTTGCACCACTGGCGATGCTGGCGCTGTTCATGACCGGAAACCTGACGGGCACGCTGGCCATGTACGTGGGCATTGCCTTTGCAGCGATTGCTGTGATCTGGGGTATCATGAACGCCAAGATCGCGCTGATTGCGCTGCTTGGTCTGGTGGCAGGGCAGGCTGTGGTCTGGTATTCAGGCCAGTTTTATGCGCTGTTCTTCATGCAGAACGTCATCAAGGTTGACAGCTTTTCGGCGAACGTGTTCGTCGCATGGTCGTTGATCCTGGGCACCGGCGGGTTCTTGTTCTTTGGGTCCTTGTCTGACCGGATCGGCCGCAAGCCGATTATTCTGGCAGGCTGTGCGCTGGCGGCTGCAAGCTTTCTGTTCGTCTTCCCGCTGCTGACGAAAACCGCCAA
>JAYUZO010000112.1:0-5707 GCA_043751715.1 Rhodobacterales bacterium
CCGACATCGCCCGCCCCATCGCCCCGTTCACCCACCCACCGCGGCGCACCGCCTGCGCATGCGAGAACGTCCCGACCGTGCCACGCGCCCGCACCCCTGCCTGATCAATCGGTGGGTTGATCGGCAGGAATTCTTCGAACGTGTGCAGCAGTTCGGGTGACAGATCGTTGATCCCTGCCCGGCCATTGTCGATAACGATGGGGTCAGTCGTGCCTTGCGCATCCATGCCGGTGCGCCGGGCAAAACTGCGGTCACCCCCGGTTTCCATAAAGCCCGACGTGGCATGCGGAACAAAGGCATTGGCCATGAAATGCCCCACTTCATGTGCGGCGTTTTCGCCCATCAGGCGGCCAAACATCGCAGCGGCAAGATCAAGGTCGGCATCCGACAGCCCGCCCATGGCCGCGGCCTGCTGAATCGGATCTACCTCATCAATGAAGTGGAACCGGTGCACCAGACTGCGCGCCAGCGAATAGGGTGCCATTGCCCCGCCTATGTCACCCGGTTCATGATTGCGGCCCATGATGCCGTCACCATAAATCTGGGGTGAGCCTTGATCGCGGGTTTCTTCGGGATCCAGCATCGCCTCGTCACCGATGGTTTCCGAATAATAAACCGACGGCAGCACCTGCACGCCACCCGGAAAGCTGGCATCAGACGCCATGCCCAGATGAACGGGCAACGTATCACCCGGAAATACCAGCCGCACGTTCACGTTGCGGTACAACTGGCGCATGACGGTGCGCATTTCATCATAGATGGCGGGTTTGCGGCTGCCCAGACCAATGCTGTCAAAAAAGGTATCGACTGACGGATGCCGTGCAACAAATACGAATTGGGGTGAACTGACCCAGTATTTATCGCTTTCGACAATGGTGCCGGAACTGTCCAGCACCATGCAATCCACTGCCGCAGGACCCCCCGCCAGCGCTTGCAGCGTGATACTGGTGCCGGACGCAGATTGCGCTGTGGCGCCGCTGACCTCGATCAGCACCCTTGTGCGGTGCACGGCATCGGGAATGTTCCAGCGCACTGACCCACCGGGTGGCATATTCGGCACCTGCACATTGAGGGTGGTTTTGCCGGTCAGATCGTGGGTGGGGTGGCCAAAAGTGCGGCGGGCCACGTTCATGCCACCTGATGCGCCTTCATCGGTCACGATCCATGACCGTTCCAAGGGCTGTGCGTAAGATGGCATATAGGATTTCGCGCGCGCCATGGGCAGGGCTGACATGCGCCCCATTGGCAAACCGCCAAGGGTGTTGTTCGGGCGGCTTGTCAGGGGCAGACCACCAAAGGCAGTTGGCCGCGCGCCCATGGAAAAGACGTTGACCGAACTATTGCCGCCCCCCATGGCCCAGTTGATCTTGTCCGGGGTCAGCAAAACGCCACGGTTCAAGGTATTGCTGCCGGAAACATTGGAGATATGCACACCCATGACTGGAATGCTTTCGGGCATTTCGGACGCGGTATTGTCAAAATAGGCAAAGACAGGCGCACCCGAGGCTCCTGCCAGCGTTTGCAGATTATATTCCAGATTTTCTAAATCCGCCGACAGGTTGCGCAGGCGATCAATGTCCAGATGCTGCATCTGGCCGCTGACGCCGCCGCCGCTGCTATAGCCGCAGACGGCGATGGGTGTATCTTCGGCCGGAGAGTGGTTAATCAGGTGAAAGTGGTTGCCGTCGGGCGGGCCGTAAGGCACGCGGATGATGCCAAGGTCAAAGCCGCTATTGCTAGTGCCGGATGCAACCCAGGTCGGATGCGGATCAAAATCCGCAGGGGTCACGTTGAACGTTGCCAGAGAGTTGCCTGCTGATTGTTGGCCAACACTGATGGTCATGCCGGTGCAATGTTCCAGCGCAGAGCCGGAGAATATGTTGTTATATAGATTATGCCCGCAAGTCAGGATCAGATTGGGGCCGATGTAAAAGCCGGTGCCCGCGCCTGAACCAGATGGGAAGGTCACATTCAGCCTGCAGATTGCGGAAAACGGAAAGACTGAAGTGTTGGGCACGCCGATTGTATATCCTTGATAACGTTTTACAAAATCCAGAACCTGCCGGACCATATCAAGGGGGTTGGTTGCATCAAGCACTGGCAGAACCGTTTTGAACGGCCGTGCGAAATGCGGTGCGGCGATGTTGCGACGGGGCGCGTGATAGGCAAGGGAGTGCGGCATGGTCTTTCCTTTCCTTGTCAAGTTTGGGCAGCGGCACCCGGATTGGATGCGCCGGTTACGGGTTTGTTGGCGGCGGGGTTGGGGGTGTTGCCCTGAATCTGCGCAATCACCCCGGTTGAGGCAAAGCGTTCCAGCGGAAAGTAATCAGACTTGAACTGCAGATCGACCTCACCGGTCAGATCGGCCGATACATCCAGCGCGCTTTCGCTGTCTTTCTTGGTCGACGAGACATAAGTGACCGAACTCTTGACCGAGGCCGATACCGGTGACAGGAACCAGCCGTACTTGGCCTGACTTTCATGCTTGGTTTCAAAGTTTGAGGCGTATTTGCTGGTGCTGCGGTCGGTTGTATCAATACGGAACCCCATGCCGGCCTTGATGCGGCCCTTGGTAATGACAATGCGGTTCATCCCCATCAGCACCATGGTGGCAAGCGTCTGCTGGCGGCCCTGCGCCATTTTGCGCCGCGCCGATGGCACCAGCGAATCCTCCAGTGATTGTTCATCAAGTGAGAAGTCAGACCCTAGATTCAGATCACCCTGCCAGTCTGGCTGCGGGGCATCCTCGGCACCTTTGGCCAATGTCAGCTTTGGCTGATCGCCCGCGGTATTCAGCGCGATATGGCGTGGATAGGCCCCCACCAGCCAATCACGCGCGTTGTTGTCGGTGATGTTGTCACTGGCGAATTGCTCCACCGTTTTGGCCACGTTGGACAACAGGGTGGCATACGCCTCCATCTGCTGGATGGATGCATCGACAATGGCCTGAAACGTGCCTTTGATAAGGTCAGCCACAAAGGTGGGAAAGGCGATGGCATTCAGCGTATCCTGCGTGATGCGCGCGATGTTGGATGCAGCCACGGGTGTGAATCCGCCATCTTCGGTACGTTGAAACCCATCAGCAAGGCTGCGCGCCAAGGGGCGTACCAATGGGCGCTTGGGTGCAGGATTCGGGGCAATTTCGCCTTCGATCACATGTCGTGCGCGGATCATCGGCGTTTGGTGCAGTTTAGCGCTTTGCGACCAATCATCATGGATCAGTGCGGCGGTATAGGTGGTGATGCGGTTCAGATCGCTGCGCATCTTTTCGCGCTGATCTTCGGGCAGTTGGTAAAACGCCGGTGCTGCCTCCAGCAGGGCTTTCACTTGCCCGGCGGCCAGTGCCTGAACCACGTTGGGGGTGGCCATTTCAGGGCCGACCTGTGCTGCGAACGGGCCGGGCAGCGGATCGGCGGTCAGGCGTGCGTCCGTGGTCATCCTGCACCCCCTGCCACCAGCCCGACGACCGATGTAACTGCCTTTGCCGCATCTGCCAGATTGATACCGCCTGATCCGCTTCCTGCTGGGGCGGGGGCTGTTGTTGCTGCAGGCGATGGCGCCGGCGCAGGATTTGCGGCTGGCGCGCCTTTTGCGGGCGGATTGGCGGCAGGCGCGGGCGCGGCAGATGACGGGGGAGTTGCACCCGTGACTGCCGGTGCAGGTGCCGGTGCGGGTGCTCCTGCTGCCGGTGCCGGGGTTGCCGTAGCCTTGGGTGCAGGCGTGCCGGGTGCCGGATTGGCCGCCCCTTTGCCCGTGCGGTTGGCCGCCGCATTGATCAGGCTTTGGTCAATGGTGGGTGCCGGTTCGGCACGGTGTGCGGCAATGCCGGTTGACACCATGCCCGCCGCCGAATTGCCCGGCGCGGGCACAGTACGCGCTGTCATCTTGGCCGCTTCATTGGGTGCGTTCGCTTCGGGGTTTGGCGTGTTGGCGCGAATTTGTTCAATGCTTTCAGCGCGTGCCAGGCGGTTCAGCGGCAGGTAATCCGTCTCGAACGTCAGGTCGACCTCTCCGGTCAGATCGGCCTGCACGTTGATCGCACTGTCACTGTCAGATTGCTGTGACGTGACATAGGCCACCGATGTCTTGGCTGAAAACGCCACATAGAAAAACCCCGACACCGAATTTTCATGCGCAAAGTCAAAACTCGAGGCTTGTTCGGCATGGGCGCGGTCTGATGCATCAATGTGAAAGCCCATAGTGGCCTTTAGCCGCCCGTGCCGGATCACGATGCGTTGCAGGCCCATCATCACCATGGTTGACAACATCTGCAGCCGCGACTGTGCCAGTTTGCGTCGGGCGGCGGGCACAAGTTGTTCGGCAATCAGATCATCTTCCAGCCGGGTAACCGGTGCAGGCAGGCCAAGCGTGGCTTGCAAAAAAGCCAGCGCGGGGGCCTCGGCCGCCTCGCCTGCTTCGGTTATCACCAACGTGGGCTGGTCATCTTCGACCACGATTTCCAGCAGGCCGGGCAGTTGCTGCACCAGAAAATCACGCGCCTGATTGTCGGTCACGTTATCGCGTTCGTATTCGCTCACCGTTTTGGACACCTGCGCCACAAGATCCATAAACGCGTTCATCTGCTTGATCGTGGCCCCGATGATTGCATCAAACGTGCCGTTGATAAGGTCAGCCACAAAGGTGGGGAATGCGATGGCCTTCAGCGTGGATTGCGTGATGTCGGCCACCCGGCCTGTGGCATTGGTTTGCAGGTTATTTGCGGCCATGCTGCGCGACAGCGGGCGTGGCCTGGCGGTTTTTGGCGGCCTGTCGGTCTGCGGGCGAAAGGTCCTTTCCTGAATGATAACGGGTCGCTGCCCCAGCTTGCGCGATTGCGCCCAATCATCACGCACCAGTTCTGCGGCATAGGCGCTGATATGGGTCAGATCGCTGCGCAACCGGGCGCGGTCATGATCCGGCAGCGCATAATAGGCCGGGGTTTGTGACAAAAGCGCGTCGATCTGGCTTTGCACCAGACTGATCGTTTCGGCCTGCGGGACCGGGCCACCTGTGGCAGGTGCGCGGTCATAGGGCATGGGAAGGGGGTCATGAAACGTCAATGCAAGGCCCCCCATGCGGGCTGAGTGGGCGGCGCGCCGGGCTGGGGTTGTACGCCCGATGCCTCCAGCCATTGCGCGGCCCAGCCTGCCACGCCCGCATCACGCGCCAGTGCTTCGGTCAGGGCCACGCTGTCACCGCTTTGCAATCCGGCCAGATTGGCCGCCATCCAGCTGATCAGCCGCATCCCCGTCTGTGCCAAAGTGATTGCAGAGGCCAGATCGGGCGTATCGGCCCCCAGCAGGTTGCGCACCACATCCCAGGCATTGCGGCCATCAAACAGCATGGCCAGACCCGGATGGTTCATTGCCGCCAATGATAACTGCAGCTGATGTGACAGGCGTTCTGTCACTACCAGCGTGTTGCCCTGCATCTTTGGCGCAAGGTTTGACAGCACCGCCTGTGCCGCCACCCCCAGCCGTATTGCCGCCCCGGATGATCCGCCGCCGCCCCAATCCAGTTGCTGGGCCGCCCCCAGCACTGCACCGCAGAACCGGGCAAAGCGCGGCTCGAATTCACGGTTCACCGCCCCATCGCCAAGGTTGGGGTCATCCTGCCCCACCCCGAACACCCGCGCGGTAATCTGATTGCGCAGATCGCGGCCAATCCAGCCGCGTTCCATCGCCTGCGCCAGATCCTCCATCGCGGC
>JAYUZO010000113.1:0-4408 GCA_043751715.1 Rhodobacterales bacterium
TGGCCCTGATCATCGCACTTGCTGCCCCGCTGCCTGCCTTTGCGCAGGACGCACCCCAAGGCGATGTGGATCAGGGCCTTAGCCTGCTGGAACAAGGCGCGCAGATGCTGCTGCGGGGCATGATGTCAGACATGGAACCCGCATTAAAGGATATGGCAGATGCCTTTGCCAAGGCGGAACCCATGCTGCGTGACATGCTGGCGATGATGGATGATCTGACCAACTACCATCCGCCTGAAATGATGCCGAACGGTGATATCATCCTGCGGCGCAAAACACCGGCAGAGATGACCCCGACCATGCCTGAAGGCGAAGTCGAACTGTAGGGCCACCCCCAACCGCAGCCGCGCGCGCAGGCCATACGCATTTCGTGCAGCTATGACGCATTTCGTAAAATCTGCGCGGCCTTTCGTGCCATCACCCCCCTGCCCCGCCCGGCGCGTCCTAGCATGCCGTTATGCCAGCATCAGCCAGTTTGGGAGGACAGGATGATACCCGCCGCCTTTGAATATTACCGGCCACAAGGCCTGCCCGAAGCCCTGAAAATCCTGACCGACCACGGCGATCAGGCCCGCGCCTTGGCAGGGGGGCACAGCCTGATCCCGGTCATGAAGCTGCGGATGTCGGCGATCAGCCATCTGGTTGATTTGCAGGATATTGCCGATCTGCGCGGCATCACGGTGGGGCAAACCATCCGCATCGGGGCGATGACCACGCAGGCAGACCTGATCAACCACGCGGGCCTTGCCACGGCAGCGCCTATCCTGCGTGAGGCGGCGCTGCAAATCGCCGATCCGCAGGTGCGCAATCTGGGCACGGTGGGGGGCAATGTGGCCAATGGTGACCCTGCAAATGACATGCCGGGGCTGATGCAGTGCCTTGATGCGACGTTTACGCTGACTGGGCCGAAGGGTACGCGTAAAGTTACGGCGCGCAGCTTTTACCACAGCGCCTATTTCACCGAGCGGGCCGAGGATGAACTGTTGGTGGCCATCGGCTTTGCAGCACCCACAGGCGGGCATGCCTATGAAAAGCAGAAACGCAAGATCGGTGATTATGCCACGGCGGCAGCGGCGGTGCAGATGGCGGTCAGCGGCGGGCGGGTGACGCAGGCATCAATCGCCATGACGAACCTGTCGGATACGCCGGTCTGGTCGGCTGCGGCTGGGGCGGCGCTGATCGACACCACCTGCGACGTGACGGCGATCAAGGCGGCGGTGACCGCGATGCTGGGCGATATCAATCCGGTGGCCGACAATCGCGGCCCGGTGGATTTCAAGCGCCATGTGGCGGGCATCATTCTGGGCCGGGCGATTGCCCGCGCCTTTTCGCGCGCCTGAGGGGGGGGCACCGATGAAAAAGCTGCATCTGGAAATGACGATCAATGGCAAACCTGTCGAAGTGCTGGCCGAACCACGCGCCCTGCTGGTGCATGTGCTGCGCGAAGATCTTGGCCTGACAGGCGCGCATATCGGCTGCGAGACCAGCCATTGCGGGGCCTGCACGATTGATCTGAACGGCAAATCGGTAAAGTCCTGCACGATGTTTGCGGCACAGGCCAATGGGGCGACGATCACCACGATCGAAGGCATTGCCGGGCCGGATGGCATGCATGTGCTGCAATCATCGTTCCGCGAACACCACGGGCTGCAATGCGGCTATTGCACGCCGGGCATGATCACGCGCGCGCATCGCCTGCTGCAGGAAAACCCGGACCCGACCGAGGCCGAGGTGCGCATGGGCATTGCGGGCAACCTGTGCCGCTGCACGGGGTATCAGAACATCGTCAAGGCGATCTTGCACGCGGCCAATGAATTGCAGGCCAAGGAGGCGGCAGAATGAACGACCTGACCCCAGACCAGACGGCCCGTGTGGCAAACCTCAAAGGCATGGGTTCCTCGCGCAAACGGGTAGAGGATGCGCGCTTTACCCAAGGCAAGGGCAATTACGTCGGCGATATTGTGATGCCGGGCATGATCTACGGTGATTTCGTGCGCAGCCAGTATGCGCATGCACGGATCAAGGGTGTGGATACGGCGGCGGCGCTGGCCGTGCCGGGGATCATTGCGGTGCTGCAGGCGGCTGATCTGGCACCGCTTGGCCTGCACTGGATGCCGACGCTGGCAGGTGACAAGCAGATGGTGCTTGCCGATGGCAAGGTGCTGTTTCAGGGGCAGGAAATTGCCTTCGTGGTGGGCGAAACCCGCGCGGCCGTGGCGGACGCCTGCGAACTGGTGGATGTGGATTACGAAGACCTGCCGGTGGTGGTGGACCCGTTCAAGGCGCTTCTGCCGGACGCACCGGTGCTGCGGGAGGATCTGGCTGGCCAGACCAAAGGCGCGCATGGCGAACGCAAGCATCACAACCACATATTCCGGTGGGAAGTGGGCGATGAGGCGGGCACGAACGCGGTGCTGGCAAGTGCGGATGTGGTGGCCGAGGAGATGGTCTATTATCACCGCACGCACCCCTGCCCGCTGGAAACCTGCGGCTGCGTGGCAAGCATGGACAAGATCAACGGCAAGCTGACGATGTGGGGCACGTTTCAGGCGCCGCATGTGGTGCGCACGGTGGCCAGCCTGTTGTCGGGGATACCGGAATCGTCGATCCGTATCGTCTCGCCTGATATCGGCGGGGGCTTTGGCAACAAGGTGGGGGTCTATCCCGGCTATGTCTGCGCGATTGTGGCATCCATCGTCACGGGCCGCCCGGTGAAGTGGATCGAAGACCGGATGGATAACCTGATGGCCACGGCCTTTGCGCGTGATTACTGGATGCAGGGCAAGATTGCGGCTACGGCCGAGGGCAAGATCACGGGGCTGTGGTGCCATGTAACGGCAGATCACGGCGCGTTTGATGCCTGCGCGGACCCTACGAAATTCCCGGCAGGGTTTATGTCAATCTGCACGGGGTCATACGATATTCCCATCGCATGGCTGGGCGTGGACGGGGTTTACACCAACAAGGCCCCCGGTGGCGTGGCCTACCGCTGTTCGTTCCGCGTGACCGAGGCCGCCTATTTCATTGAACGCATGATCGAGGTGCTGGCGATCAAGCTGAATATGGACGCAGCCGAATTGCGGCGCATCAATTTCATCCGCAAGGACCAGTTTCCCTATCAGTCGGCGCTTGGGTGGGAGTACGATTCCGGCGACTATCACACGGCCTGGGACAAGGCGCTCAAGGCGGTGGATTACACGGGGCTGCGGGCAGAACAGGCGCAACGGCTGGCAGATTTCAAGGCGGGCAAGACGCGCAGCCTGATGGGGATTGGCCTGTGCCATTTCACCGAGATTGTGGGCGCGGGGCCGGTGAAGAACTGCGATATCCTTGGGATGGGCATGTTTGACAGCTGCGAAATTCGCATCCACCCCACGGGGTCGGCGCTGGCGCGGCTGGGCACGATTTCTCAGGGTCAGGGGCACGCGACGACGTTTGCGCAAATCCTCGCCACGGAAACCGGCATCCCGGCGGATCAGATCACGATTGAGGAAGGCGATACGGATACAGCGCCCTATGGCCTTGGCACCTATGGCAGCCGATCGACCCCAGTGGCAGGGGCGGCAACGGCGCTGGCGGGGCGAAAAATCCGGGCCAAGGCGCAGATGATTGCGGCGTATCTGCTGGAAGTGCACGACAATGATCTGGAATGGGATGTGGACCGCTTTGTGGTGAAAGGCGTGCCGGAGCGGTTCAAGACCATGAAGGAATGCGCCTATGCCGCCTATAATCAGGCGATACCGGGGCTGGAGCCGGGGTTGGAGGCGGTAAGTTACTATGATCCGCCGAACATGACCTATCCCTTCGGGGCCTATATCTGCGTGATGGATATTGATGTGGATACCGGCGTGGCAGACATCCGCAGCTTCTATGCGCTGGATGATTGCGGCACGCGGATCAACCCGATGATCATCGAAGGCCAGGTGCATGGCGGGGCGACCGAGGCCTATGCCATAGCGATGGCGCAGGAAATTGCCTATGACGAGATGGGCAATTGCATGACCAGCACGCTGATGGATTTCTTCCTGCCTACGGCAGTGGAGACACCGCATTACACGACTGACCACACCGAAACGCCCTCTCCGCATCACCCCATCGGGGCGAAGGGTGTGGGGGAGTCCCCGAATGTGGGGGGCGTGCCTGCGTTTTCGAATGCGGTGCATGATGCGTTCCGCCCCTTTGGTCTGACGCACAGCCATATGCCGCATGACCATTGGCGCATCTGGCGGATTGCGAACCAGTTGGGGTTGCACGGGTAGCGGGCGGGGTATGCCTGCGGCGCGGATATTTGGGCAATATTGAAAGGGCAAGCGGTGGATTGGCGCGAGGTGCAGGCGGGGCTTGGCGCACAGGGCTATGTGGCAGGGGATGATCTGGCCATGGCTGTGCATCTGGCGCTGATGCTGGA
>JAYUZO010000114.1:0-3315 GCA_043751715.1 Rhodobacterales bacterium
GCAGCTTTTGCCGGCTATGTTCCATGATGATCACCATGGTCGGGCCCTGCTGGCTAAGCCTTGGGTGCTGAAACGGCCGTGTCTTGACCCCCCGCGTCACCATCAGACGCGCGTGGGCATCATTGGTCATTCCATTGGCCAATTGTGTGTCTAACACCGCCTGAATGACCTGATCTTTGGTGCATGCCATATCGAGATCGATCGCCTTTGCCGCCTCATACAGCCGGTCGATATGTTCGCTCAGAAACGCCCATTGGCCATTATACAGGCGTATCCCCTCCCACACGCCATCGCCCAACATGAAACCGGAATCGTAGACCGAAACCATCGCTTGCGCCTTGGGCACGACCTTAGCATTCACCCAGATCAGGATAGCTTCATTGCGGGCATCATCTTCGGCCTGGTGGGTGGAAATGTCGTCAGTCATGTATCCCTCTTGCGGTTTGGCACATGCTATGCGCGGAAGTCGCGTGCGTGAAGAGGGGCTTTCGGCACAAGTGCAGATTGGCTAGTGTTCCCCGCATCTTGGGGGGCTTTTTGTGACCGATGACGCCGTAACGCCGATGATGGCGCAATATCTGGACATCAAGGCCCAACATCAGGGCGCGATCCTGTTCTATCGGATGGGTGATTTCTACGAAATGTTCTTTCAGGATGCGGTCGCAGCGGCGGCGGCTCTGGATATTGCGCTGACCAAACGCGGTTTGCATCAGGGCAAGGATATTCCCATGTGCGGCGTGCCGGTGCATGCCGCCGAAGGGTATTTGCTGACGCTGATCCGCAAAGGGTTTCGCGTGGCCATCGCCGAACAGATGGAAGACCCGGCCGAGGCGAAAAAGCGCGGCTACAAATCGGTGGTGCGGCGCGATGTGGTGCGCTTGGTGACGCCGGGCACGCTGACCGAGGAAAGCCTGCTGGACGCGCGGCGCAGCAATTATCTGGCTGCCTATACGGTGGTCCGCGATACGGGCGCTTTGGCCTGGGCGGATATCTCAACCGGGGAATTCCGGGTGACTGCCTGCCCAGCGGAAAAGTTGGGGCCGGAACTGGCCCGCCTTGCCCCGCGTGAAGTGCTGCTGGGTGAGGGTGCCGAGCCGTTTTTGGCAGAAGCAGTAACTGAATCAGGGGCGGCACTGACGTTGATTGCCCGCAGCAGCTTTGACAGCACAAATGGCGATTTGCGCCTGTGCAAGCTGTTCAACGTGGCATCATTGGATGGTTTCGCACTGTTCGACCGGGCAGAGGTGGCGGCACTGGGGGCGATTGTTGACTATGTTGATCTGACCCAACGGGGCCAATTGCCAGCGCTGCGGGCACCCGTGAAAGAGGTTTCGGGCGCTTTCATGCAGATTGACGCGGCCACGCGGCGCAATCTGGAGGTAACAGCGGCCCTATCGGGGGGACGGGACGGGTCTTTGCTGGCAGCCATTGACCACACGGTGACAGCAGCGGGCGGCCGGCTGCTCGACCATCGGATCAACGCACCATCCTGTGATCTGCTAACCATCCGCCAACGCCATGATGCAGTAGGTTTTCTGCTGGAACAGAGCCGCTTTTGTGCCGATCTGCGTGATGTATTGCGCCGTGTGCCGGATATAGACCGCGCGCTTTCGCGATTGGCGCTGGATCGTGGGGGGCCGCGTGATCTGGGGGCTATCCGAACCGGCTTGCAGATAGCTGCCCAATTGGCCGGACGGTTTGAACAATCATCCGAGGTGTTGCAGACCGCTGCGCTTTCATTCCTGTGGCATGACCGGCTGATTGCGCTGCTTGGTCAGGCTCTGGTTGCCGAGCCGCCACTGCTGGTGCGTGATGGTGGGTTCATCGCAACGGGGTATGACGCCGATCTGGATGAAACGCGCGCCCTGCGCGATGAAGGGCGCGGCGTGATTGCACGGATGCAGGCTGAATACGTCTCTGAAACAGGGATTTCGGGCCTGAAGATCAAGCACAACAACGTGCTTGGTTATTTCATCGAGGTCACCACCACGCACGAAGACCGGATGCGCGCACAGCCGGAATTGTTCATCCACCGGCAAACAACGGCAGGGCAGGTGCGGTTTACCACAGTGCCGCTGACTAAAATTGAAACCCGTATTCTTAATGCAGGCCATCACGCGCAAGAGATTGAACGCACGCATTTTGTTGCACTGCGCGCAGCCGTGCTTTCGCATGCGGGGCCAATTGGGGCGGCGGCGCGGGGGATTGCGGAAATTGATGTGGCGGCGGGTCTGGCTGATCTGGCAGCAGCCGAAGGGTGGACGGCACCCCTTGTAGATGACAGCCGCGCCTTTGTGATTGAGGGCGGGCGGCACCCGGTGGTCGAACGGGCGTTGCAGCGGCAGAGCGCAGGGCGGTTTGTGGCCAATGACTGCGCACTGACGGTGGGCGAAACGCCAGCCATCTGGCTGCTAACCGGACCAAACATGGCAGGCAAATCCACCTTCCTGCGGCAGAACGCGCTGATGGCACTGCTGGCGCAGGCCGGGTCATTCGTGCCGGCCAGGCATGCACATATCGGGCTGGTCAGCCAGTTGTTCAGCCGCGTTGGCGCGGCGGATGATCTGGCGCGGGGGCGATCAACCTTTATGGTTGAAATGGTGGAAACTGCGGCCATCCTTAATCAGGCTGATGATCGCGCGCTGGTCATTCTGGACGAAATCGGGCGGGGCACGGCGACCTATGATGGCCTGTCCATTGCCTGGGCGACGCTGGAACATCTGCATGACGTGAACCGCTGCCGCGCGCTGTTTGCC
Organism: Rhodobacterales bacterium; assembly: GCA_043751715.1. Lineage (GTDB taxonomy): Bacteria > Pseudomonadota > Alphaproteobacteria > Rhodobacterales > Rhodobacteraceae > JAAFHS01. The sequence goes on from JAYUZO010000114.1 coordinate 2,757, forward strand.
ACGCACTACCACGAGATGACGGCACTGGCGGGCAAACTGAGCGGCGTGGAGAATGCAACGGTTGCGGTCAAGGAATGGGAAGGTGAGGTGATTTTCCTGCACGAGGTGCGCAAGGGGGCGGCGGACCGGTCTTATGGCGTGCAGGTGGCGCGGCTGGCAGGGCTGCCCGCAGCGGTGATTGAGCGGGCGAAAGTGGTACTGGAGGCGTTGGAAAAAGGTGAGCGTGAAGGGGGCACACGGCAAAAGGCGCTGATTGATGATTTGCCGTTATTCGCAACAATGCCACGGCAGACCGAAGCCGCTAAGCCGCCATCACCCGTTCTGGCAAAACTTGACGAAATTCACCCGGATGACTTGAGCCCGAAAGAAGCGCTGGCGCTGATCTATGATCTGAAGGCGCTGCGCAAAGGCTGATCCACCCCTGCGCAGCCGCGCTTACTTGGCGGTGTTCGACGACACGCCCACCTGCGCCGGGCGCAAAAGCCGGTCATGCAGCAAGAAGCCTTCGGTCATCACCTGAATGATCTGGCCAACCTTGGTATCTGGCAGCGGTGCCTCA
>JAYUZO010000115.1:0-17260 GCA_043751715.1 Rhodobacterales bacterium
AAATCCGTCATTGCCTGTCCTTTCAGCATTCCGCCAAGACTGCGCCACCACCTTGCGCAGGGCAACCCGGTAATTACGCTTTCCTGCTAGTCAGCGGGCGCATTCTTGGTTACTCTTTCCAACATATCCCGGCGTCAGATCGGGGGCAGAGGCAGTACAGACAACACGGGCGGACATTCCATGACGGAAATGGTCTATGGCTCCAGCCCCGCGCGGGTGACGGAACCGGTTATACCACGCTGGTGGCGGACGATTGATAAATGGACGCTGACCAGCGTTTTCATTCTGTTTGGCATTGGCCTGATGCTGGGGCTTGCGGCCTCTGTGCCCCTGGCCGAACGCAACGGACTTGATCCCTATTATTACGTCGAACGCCAGATGTTCTTTGGCGGCATGGCGCTGATTGCGATGATCGCCGTGTCGATGATGACGCCAGATATGGTGCGCCGCATCGGTGTGATCGGCTTTGGCGGGGCATTTGTGGCGCTGTGCCTGCTGCCGGTGTTCGGCACGGATTTCGGCAAAGGGGCGGTGCGGTGGTTCAGTTTTGGCTTTGCATCGGTGCAGCCGTCGGAATTTCTGAAACCCGGCTTCATCATCATCACCGCCTGGCTGATGGCCGCTAGTCAGGATCTGACCGGCCCACCCGGCAAATCGCTGTCCTTTGCACTGACCGCAATGATCGTCATGCTGCTGGCGCTGCAACCGGATTTCGGGCAGGCGATGCTGGTGGTCTTTGCATGGGGTGTGGTTTATTTTGTGGCCGGTGCACCCATGCTGCTGATCGCATCCGTCATTGGGCTTGTGGTCACCGGCGGCCTGTTCGCCTATGAATTTTCTGAACACTTTGCCCGGCGTATTGATGGGTTCCTGTCGCCCGACGTGGACCCGCGCACCCAGCTTGGCTATGCCGTCAATGCTATTCAGGAGGGTGGCTTTTTCGGCGTGGGTGTGGGCGAAGGTCAGGTCAAATGGGCGCTGCCCGATGCCCATACCGATTTCATCATTGCGGTCGCAGCCGAGGAATACGGCCTGATCCTGGTGTTGTGCATCATTGGCCTTTACAGCCTGATCGTCGTGCGGTCCCTTTTGCGCCTGCTGCGCGAGCGTGATCCGTTTGTGCGGCTGGCAGGCTGTGGCCTTGCCTGCATCTTTGGTGTGCAGGCGATGATCAACATGGGCGTCGCCGTGCGCCTGCTGCCGGCCAAAGGCATGACCCTGCCGTTTGTCAGCTATGGCGGATCATCCGTGATTGCGGCTGGCATCACCGTGGGCGCATTGCTGGCCATGACGCGCCAGCGCCCGCAGGGTGAGCTGACCGAAATCTTCCGCAGGGGGCGCTGATGGCAGCACCGCATCTGCTGATCGCGGCGGGTGGCACGGGCGGGCACATGTTCCCTGCCCAGGCGCTGGCCGAGGCGATGCTGGCGCGGGGCTGGCGCGTGACGCTGTCAACCGATGCACGCGGTGCCCGTTACACCAGCGGCTTTCCTGCAGCTGTCAGCATCGAACAAACCGCATCGGCCACCTTTGCCCGTGGCGGCCCTGTGGCCAAAATCGCAGCCCCCTTCCGCATCCTTGGCGGTATTGTCGCCGCCACCTTTCGCATGATGCGCTCCAAACCCGCCGTCACCATTGGCTTTGGTGGCTATCCATCCATTCCGGCCCTGTCTGCCGCCTATCTTTTGCGCCGCCCCCGCATGATTCATGAACAAAACGGTGTGCTTGGCCGCGTCAATCAGTTCTTTGCCGCCAAGGTGGATACGGTCGCCTGCGGCACATGGCCCACCATCCTGCCCGCTGGGGTAACGGGCGAACACACCGGTAACCCCGTGCGTTCCGCCGTGATGGACCGTGCCGCCGCAGGCTACATCCCCCCCGGTGATTACCCGATGTCGCTGGTCATCATCGGCGGCAGTCAGGGCGCGCGCATCCTGTCAGATATCGTGCCCGCCGCCATTGCCCAACTGCCCGAAGCGCTGCTGACCCGCCTGCGCATCGCCCATCAGGCCCGCGCCGAAGATGTGCCCCGCGTGACTGATGCCTATCAACAGGCCGGTGTCCGCGCCGAGGTTGAACCGTTTTTCACCGATATCCCCCGCCGCCTGTCCGAGGCGCAGCTGGTGATCTCGCGCGCCGGGGCATCGTCCGTAGCCGATATCAGCATCATTGGCCGACCGGCGATTCTGATCCCGTTCGCCGCTGCCACGGGCGATCATCAAACCGCCAACGCGCGTGGATTGGTTGACGCCGGTGCCGCCATCCTGATCCCGGAAAAGGCGCTTGACGCCGGCATGCTGGCCGCGCACATCGAAACCATTCTGACCGCACCTGATGCCGCCCAGCACATGGCCCGACAGGCCCTGTCACAGGGCCGCCCTGATGCCACCGACCGCCTTGTTGCGCTGGTCGAATCCTTGAAAGGGGCCCCCGCATGAACGCCGCCACCAAACTGCCGCTGGAACTTGGCCCTATCCATTTCGTCGGCATCGGCGGTATCGGCATGTCTGGCATTGCAGAGGTGCTGATGACGCTTGGCTATGCCGTGCAAGGGTCAGATTCCAAAGCCAGCAAGATCACCGACCGGCTGGTCAACCTTGGTGCGCGCGTTTTTGAAGGCCAAAATGCCGAAAACATCGGGCAGGCCGCCGTGATCGTCATCTCATCCGCGATCAAACCCGGCAATCCGGAACTGGAGGAGGCGCGCCGTCGCAAACTGCCGGTGGTGCGCCGCGCTGAAATGCTGGCCGAACTGATGCGCCTGAAATCAAACATCGCCATCGCGGGTACGCATGGCAAAACCACCACCACCACCATGGTCGCCACCCTGCTCGACAAGGGCGGGTTTGACCCTACGGTGATCAACGGCGGCGTCATTCATGCCTACGGATCAAATGCGCGCGCCGGGGCCGGCGAATGGATGGTGGTTGAGGCCGACGAATCCGACGGGTCGTTTAACCGCCTGCCCGCCACCATTGCCATCGTCACCAACATTGACCCCGAACATATGGAACATTGGGGCAGCTTTGATGCGCTGCGCAAAGGGTTCCTTGATTTCGTGTCGAACATCCCGTTCTACGGCCTTGCCGTCTGCTGCACCGATCACCCCGAAGTGCAGGCCCTTGTGGGCCGCGTGGCCGACCGCCGCATCGTGACCTTTGGTTTCAACACGCAAGCCGATGTGCGTGCCGTCAACCTGACCTATCAGGGCGGTGTCGCGCATTTTGATGTGGCGTTGCAGGGTGAAGGTGAGGGGGCGATGATCGAAGGGCTGACCTTGCCGATGCCGGGCGATCACAACGTATCAAACGCGCTGTCGGCCATTGCTGTGGCCCGCCATCTGGGCATGAAAAAGGATGAAATCCGCAGCGCCCTTGCCGGGTTTGCCGGGGTGAACCGCCGCTTTACCAAGGTGGCCGAGGTAGACGGCGTGACCATCATTGATGACTACGGCCATCACCCTGTTGAAATCGCCGCCGTCTTGCGTGCCGCACGCCAAGCCACCAAAGGCCGCGTGATCGCTGTGCATCAGCCGCACCGCTATACCCGTCTGAGCCATCTGTTCGAGGAATTCTGCGCCTGCTTTAATGAGGCCGATGTGGTGGCGATTGCGGATGTCTATGCCGCAGGCGAAGACCCGATCCCCGGTGCATCGCGTGATGATCTGGTTGCTGGGCTGATTGCCCATGGCCACCGCCACGCCCGCGCCATTCTGGACGAGGGCGATCTGGCAAGGCTGGTGCGCGAACAGGCCCGGCCCGGTGATATGGTGGTATGTCTGGGTGCAGGCACGATTTCCAGCTGGGCGAATGCGTTGCCAGCGCGTCTGATGGAAAAGGCCGCATGATGCCCCGATTTTTCAGCGAAAAATCACATGCTGCCACCCCACGATTTTTCGCCGAAAAATCGCGCCCGTTGCAAAGGTGTGCGCCATGACCACCCCACTTGTTATTGGCTGCCTTTGGGTGCTCGCCGCCGCCGTGACCGCCATGTTACCGATGAAGCGCCAGATGATCCCCGGTGTCGCGCTGCTGGTCGCAGCCCCCCTGCTGCTGATCTGGATCGGCTGGGTGCACGGCTGGATATGGGCTGCGCTTGGCAGCTTTGCCTTTGTCTCCATGTTCCGCAACCCGCTGATCTATTTTGCAAAACGCGCCATGGGTAAACCGGTGGACCTGCCACCCGAGTTGCGGGAATGATTCCGCTTGCCCTTAGCTTTGTGTGGCTGATTTTGGTCAATGTGCTGGCCATGCTGCCCAGCCGTGACCATCACTGGCGCAATGCTTATGCATTGATCGCGGTTGGCATTCCGCTTTTGGGGTGGGCGACCTACGCGCACGGGCCCTTTGTCGGAATGGCCCTGCTTGCGGCGGGCGCGAGCGTGCTGCGCTGGCCGCTGATCTATTTATGGCGGTGGGTGCGGCGTCAGACGGGCGCGGAATAGCATGTGGGGCTGTGGGCATGAGCGATAATTCACTCGTTTTGCTGGCCTTCGGGGTGTTTTCCACGGCACTTGTGCTGGTTTATCTGCTGGCGCTGTGGATACGCCCGCGTGCCGCATGGGTGGCATCGGTGGTGCTGGTGGCAGGCAGCATTGCGTGGTTTGTCGTGTCGGAACAGCAGGCGCAAGCGGGGGGCAGTGAAATTCCGGGACTTGGGCCGTTCATCCTGGGGGCGATCCTTGCGATTGCGGCGGTGGGGGGGCTGGTGGGTGCAGCCTATGGCACGTGGAAGGCGGCGCATCGCTAGCGCAGGGGGCAGGGCCGGTTTCACGGTGGTGCCTTGACCGCCCGCCTTGCACCCTTTGCCCGCTGACCCTAAACAATTGGCATGACCCATCCCTTCCCCCCCGTGCGCGGCACCCTTACCCCCAACCGCCCTTTGGCTGACCTGACATGGCTGCGCGTCGGTGGGCCTGCCGACTGTCTGTTTCAGCCCGCTGATGTTGATGATCTGTCCAGCTTTCTTGCCCAGCTTGACCCCGCCATCCCGGTTTTTCCCATGGGTGTGGGCAGCAATCTGATCGTGCGGGATGGCGGTATCCGCGCCGTCGTCATCCGCCTTGGACGCGGGTTTAATGCCATCTCGGTCAACGGTGATTGCATCACCGCCGGTGCCGCAGCACTTGATGCCCATGTCGCCCGCAAGGCGGCCGCGGCGGGCCGCGATCTGACATTTCTGCGCACCATTCCCGGCAGCATCGGTGGGGCGGTGCGGATGAACGCGGGCTGCTATGGCAGCTATGTTGCCGATGTACTGACCGATATCACGATTTGCACGCGCGCGGGCCGGATCGAAACCCTGCCCGCCGCCGCACTGAATTTGCGCTACCGCCAGGCTGACCTGCCCGAGGGTGCCGTGATCCTGTCTGCCACGTTTCTTGCACCACAAGGTGACCCTGCCACGCTGGAGGCCCGCATGGCCGATCAGATTGCCAAACGCGATGCCACCCAGCCCACCAAAGACCGCAGCGCCGGGTCAACCTTCCGCAATCCCGTGGGTCATTCCAGTACAGGACGCGCCGATGACAGCCATGAATTGAAGGCCTGGAAGGTGATTGATGATGCGGGCATGCGCGGGGCAAAGATCGGCGGCGCGCAAATGTCACCGATGCATTCGAACTTTCTGATCAATGCCGGTGGTGCAACTGCCGCCGATCTGGAAAATCTGGGCGAAGAGGTGCGAAAAAGGGTTTTCCAAACCGCAGGGATCACGTTACAGTGGGAAATCATGCGGGTGGGCGAACCACTCGGTGACAAAGGATAATCCGGGCAAAAGATCCGGGGTGAAGGCAGTAAATGGCGGGCATGTCAGGCAAGACATCCCCCCGTATCGCGGTTCTGATGGGCGGCTTCTCGGCGGAACGGGATGTATCGCTTGTTTCTGGCGCAGCTTGCGCCAAGGCCTTGCGCACGGCGGGATACAACGTATCAGAGGTCGATTGCGGCCCCGATCTGCCAGCGCAGTTAACGGCGCTGCGCCCCGATATCTGCTTTAACGCGCTGCATGGCCGCTGGGGCGAAGATGGCTGTGTGCAGGGCATTCTGGAATGGCTGAAAATCCCCTACACGCATTCGGGCGTCATGGCCTCGGCCATCGCGATGGACAAAAGCCGCACAAAGGATGTGTACCGCGCCGCTGGGCTGCCCGTGGTCGACAGCGTGATTGCCACACGGGATGAGGTTGAGGCAGGCCATGTGATGGCCGCGCCCTATGTGGTGAAACCCAATAACGAAGGGTCATCCGTCGGCGTGTATATCGTGCGGGCAGGGGCCAATGCCCCGCGTCTGGCCAGCACCATGCCGCCCGAAGTGATGGTCGAGGCCTATGTGCCGGGGCGCGAGCTGACGGTATCGGTGCTGGGTGACCGCGCGCTTGGCGTGACGGAAATCATCACTGATGGCTGGTATGATTTTGATGCCAAATACAAACCCGGCGGGTCGCGTCATGTGTGCCCGGCGGACCTGCCCACTGATATCACCGATGCCTGCCTTGATTACGCCCTGCGCGCCCATGCGGCCCTTGGCTGCCGTGGCCTGTCGCGTACGGATTTCCGTTGGGATGATGCGCAGGGGCTGGCGGGGCTGTTCCTGCTGGAAACCAACACCCAGCCCGGCATGACGCCCACCTCGTTGTCGCCAGAACATGCGGCGCATGTCGGCCTGTCTTTTGCAGACCTGTGTGACTGGATTGTAAGGGACGCCTCATGCGACAGATAAACGCCGCACCCCGCCCGCAGGCTGGCCGCCGCGAAATTGCGCCATCACGCTGGTCTTACCGCATGCAGCGGCTGTGGCTGACGCCGGTGTTCCGTACCTTGTTCCGCTTTGGCCTGCCGGTGTTCATCGTGTTTGGCGCGATGGGGCTGTATCTGCAGGATGATACCCGCCGCACCGATCTGGCGCAAACCTTTGTCGATCTGCGCACCGATTTTCAGGCCCGCCCCGAATTTCGCGTCAGCCTGATTTCCGTCGAAGGTGCCTCGCCCGAACTGGCCGAGGCGATCCGTGCGAAACTGAACCTGCCCTTGCCGCAATCATCGTTCGACATCGACCTTGAGGCCGCGCGGGCGCGGGTTGAGGCGTTGGATGCTGTTGAGGTGGCGCAGATTGCCGTGCGCACGGGCGGCATTCTGCAGGTGGATATCACCGAACGCACGCCGGTGATGCTATGGCGCACCGATGACCGGATTGACATGCTGGATGCAGGCGGGTTCCGCGTGGCATCGCTGTCTGCGCGCAGTGACCGGCCCGATCTGCCGCTGATTGCCGGTGAAGGTGCCAACCGCGTAGCGGATGAGGCGATGGCCGTGCTGGCCGCCGCCAGCCCGTGGGAGGGGCGCATCCGTGGCCTTGTACGCATCAGTGACCGGCGGTGGGATATTGTGCTTGACCGTGATCAGCGCATCCTTTTGCCCGCCGAAAACCCGGTGGCCGCCGTTGAACGCCTGCTCGTGCTGGATCAGGCCCAGGATATTCTGGCCCGTGATGTGGCCGCCGTTGATTTGCGCATTGCCGCCCGCCCGGTCTTGCGCCTGACCCCCCAAGCCCAGCTGCAACAGCGCCGCGCCATGGGCCTTGAACCCCCGGAGTCCGACCTATGACCGATCTGTATCAAACCCAGCGTGCCATGCGGAACATGCGCAAAGCCGCCCTGCAACGGGGTGTGGTGGCCATTCTGGATATTGGCACCACCAAAATCGCTTGCCTTGTGCTGCGGTTTGACGGCCCCGCAATGACCGAAAGTGATCAGGTAGGGCCCATGGCCGGCCAATCTGCATTCCGGGTGATCGGGGCTGCCACCACCCGGTCACGCGGGGTGCGCTTTGGCGAAATCACCCAGATGAATGAAACGGAAAAGGCCATTCGCACGGTGGCGCAGGCCGCGCAGAAAATGGCTAATGTGCGGGTTGACCATGTGATTGCCTGCTTTTCGGGGGCTGATCCGCGCAGCTATGGCCTTGCAGGTGAGTTGGAGCTGGAAGACAGCGTGGTTACGGAAACGGACGTGGCCCGCGTGATGGCCGCGTGTGAGGCCCCCGATATTGGTGACGGGCGCGATGTGCTGCACGCACAACCGGTAAACTTTGCCATTGATCACCGCACCGGTCTGGGCGATCCGCGCGGGCAAATCGGCAACCGTCTGGCCTGCGACATGCACCTGTTGTCGGTGGACAGCAGCGTCGTGCAGAACGTGCTGTATTGCATCAAGCGCTGCGATCTTGAACTCGCGGGTATTGCGTCATCGGCCTATGTGTCGGGCGTGTCCAGCCTGGTGGAAGATGAACAGGAACTGGGGGCGGCCTGTGTGGACATGGGCGGCGGCACCACCGGCATTTCGATTTTCATGAAAAAGCACATGATCTACGCAGATTCGGTGCGCATGGGTGGTGATCATGTCACCTCTGATATCTCCAAGGGCCTGAGCGTGCCCCTGGCCATTGCCGAACGCATCAAGACGATGAATGGCGGGGTTTATGCCACGGGCATGGATGACCGTGACATGATTGATATCCGCGGCGAAAGTGGCGATTGGGAAAAGGACCGCCGGCAGGTCAGCCGGACCGAACTGATCGGCATCATGCGACCGCGTGTGGAGGAAATACTGGAGGAAACCCGCGCGCGTCTGGATGCCGCCGGGTTTGACAGCCTGCCCAGCCAGCAGATCGTTCTGACCGGCGGTGGTAGCCAGATTCCTGGCCTTGATGGGTTGGCCGCGCGCATTCTTGGCCAGCGCGTGCGATTGGGGCGCCCGTTGCGGGTGCAGGGCCTGCCGCAAGCGACCACGGGCCCGGCATTTTCATCCGCCGTGGGCCTGTGCCTGTTTGCCGCACATCCACAGGATGAGTGGTGGGATTTTGACATTCCCTCTGATCGTTACGCGGCAAAGCCGATGCGAAAGGTTATGCGATGGTTCAAGGACAACTGGTAACCACAAGATCAAGCGCCAATTGCGAAATACCGCTGATTTACGGCGACAATCCCCCATATTTTGTGGGCAATTCGCATATTTTGCGTGACCTTGGGCCTGCTTGTGGATAGTATAAACGTTAATTAGGACGACCCGCCCGGGACAGGCGGCAAATCATCAAAAACGTGTAACAAGAACAGGCGGAGCGGGACATGGCACTGAACCTCATCATGAATACCCAGAAAGAAGAGCTGAAGCCCCGGATCACCGTGTTCGGCGTGGGTGGTGCAGGCGGCAACGCGGTCAACAACATGATCGACCAGCAGCTTGAAGGCGTGGAATTCGTGGTGGCCAACACCGACGCGCAGGCCTTGCAGCAAAGCCGCGCTACGGCCCGCATTCAGATGGGCCTGCGCGCGACCGAGGGTCTAGGGGCAGGTGCGCGCCCATCGGTGGGTGCCGCTGCCGCCGAAGAAACGATTGAGGAAATTGTTGATCATCTTGCGGGCGCGCATATGTGCTTTATCACCGCTGGCATGGGTGGCGGCACGGGTACAGGTGCAGCCCCGATTATCGCGCAGGCGGCGCGTGAACTGGGTGTGCTGACGGTTGGTGTGGTGACCAAGCCCTTTCAGTTCGAAGGCAACAAGCGCATGCGTCAGGCCGAAGAAGGCATCGAGGCGCTGCAAAAGGTTGTTGATACGCTGATCATTATCCCGAACCAGAACCTGTTCCGTCTGGCCAATGAACGCACCACCTTTACCGAAGCCTTCGCCATGGCCGATGACGTGCTGTATCAGGGCGTCAAGGGCGTGACCGACCTGATGGTGCGGCCGGGCCTGATCAACCTTGATTTCGCCGATGTCCGCGCCGTGATGGACGAGATGGGCAAGGCGATGATGGGCACGGGCGAAGCCACTGGTGATAACCGCGCGGTTGAGGCGGCTGAAAAGGCCATTGCCAACCCGCTGTTGGATGAAATCAGCCTGCACGGTGCCAAGGGTGTGCTGATCAACATCACCGGCGGCTATGATCTGACGCTGTTTGAACTGGATGAAGCCGCCAATATCATCCGCGAAAAGGTTGATCCTGACGCGAACATCATCGTCGGCTCTACCCTTGATACCAGCATGGAAGGGGCAATCCGCGTATCGGTTGTGGCCACCGGCATTGACGTGCAGCAGGCCCGGTCGGAAACCCCGATCCAGCGCCGCCCGATGTCGGCCCCGCTGCAAGCGCCAGCCCCCATTGCCGCTGCACCGCGTGCGCCTGCACCTGCCCCGGTGATGCAGCAATATGCGCCGCCGCCACCCCCGCCACCGGCAACTGTCATGCGCGAACCTGAACCGCAGGATCTGTTTGATACTGCCGTTCAGGATGACCACTACGAAGATGAATATGTGGATGACATGCCGCCACCCGCCTACCGTCCGCAGGCCCCGCAGCCTGCCATGCGCCCGGCCCCCGCTGCCGTGAACAATGACGCAGGCGAATTCGTGGCCCCGCGTCCGCGCACGCCCGGCACCCCGTCACCCGAAGCACTGGCCCGCCTCAAGGCGGCCGCCGCCAAGGTGCCGATGCAGCCGATGCAAACTGCCCGTGTGTCAACCCCGCCCCAAACCCCCGCCCCGCGTGCTGAAAAGCCGCGTTTTGGCATCGGCTCACTGATCAACCGGATGGCGGGCCATCTGGAGCAGCAGGCAGAGCGCACACCCGCGCCTGCGCGCCAGCAGCCGCCCGTGACCAGCTATGATGATGAACCCGAAATGAACGCAGATCAGGAACGGATCGAGATTCCCGCCTTCCTGCGGCGTCAGGCGAACTGAAATCTGTTAACGGATCTGAAAATGGAAAGCCCGCGAAAGCGGGCTTTTTGATATTATAATCAGTGTGTTACAGTGCAAATGTCATTTGTCACAAACCGTCATAAAGAGTGAATTGTGATCCACACCCATCACCCCTAACTACTATCATCGGCAAAGGTGGGAAATCCCACGGGAATGATGAGGCGACCAGTGCAAAGCACGCTTAAAGCAGCGGTTACATTTTCGGGCCTTGGCCTGCACACGGGCAAACCCGTGCGCATGACCGTGCGCCCAGCCTCTGCTGACTATGGCATCTGGTTCAAACGGACCGATGTGCAGGGTGCTGATGCTGTGATCGCCGCCCGCTGGGACCGTGTCACCGATAGCCGCCTGTGCACCATTGTGGCCAATGACGCCGGCACCAGCGTGTCGACCATTGAACATGTGATGGCCGCGCTGTCGGGCTGCGGAATCCATAATGCGCTGATTGAAATTGACGGGCCAGAGGTGCCGATCCTTGATGGGTCTGCCGCGCCTTTCGTCTCCGGGTTTCTTGCCAAGGGCGTGATCGCCCAATCCGTGGCGGTGCGCGCGATCCGCATTCTGAAAACGGTCGAGGTGGTTGATGGTGATGCGATTGCCCGCCTTGAACCCGCAGACATGCTTGAAATTGATTTCCACATTGATTTCGCTGATGCCGCAATCGGCAAGCAGGACAAGCACCTGAACCTGTCCAACGGGGCTTTTGTGCGTGAACTGAGCGACAGCCGCACCTTCTGCCGTCAGGCTGATGTCGATGCGATGCGGGCGCGCGGGCAGGCTTTGGGTGGTACGCTGGAAAATGCTGTGGTGTTTGATGGTGACCGTGTCATCAGCCCCGGTGGTCTGCGCCATGCTGATGAACCCGTGCGCCACAAGATGCTGGATGCGATGGGCGATCTGGCCCTTGCCGGTGCGCCGATTCTGGGCCGTTATACCGGTATGCGCGCGGGCCACGCGATGACAAACCGCCTGCTGCGCGCGCTGTTTGCCGACTCTGACGCATGGAAACTGGTGGATTGCGGCCCCAGCATGGGCATGAAACTGCCCGGTGTCGGTGTGATCCGCAGTGATGTTCCGGTTCTTTCCTGAACCCTGCCAAAACACGCAAAGGCATTTTGCGCCTGCGTTTTATCTGTGCTAGTGAATGCCAAACGCAGACCGCACGGGTGCCGTGGGGGTTTGGCAGGACAAAGGGTTAGTCGGAATATGCCAGTCGGACGGTCAGGCGCGCAGGCTTTGATGGTGGCGCTGCTGATGGGCCTTGCGGCCTGTAGCACGGGGCCACAAGAGGCGCCGCTTGAAAGCTTTTCTGCCGAAGACATCTTCAAGAAGGGTGAGCTGGAGCTTGAAACCGGCGGGCGCGACAATGACGCCATCCGCTATTTTCAAGAGGTGGAGCGTCTGTATCCCTATACGGCCTTTGCCAAGCGCGCACTGATCATGCAGGCGTTTGCGCTGCATCAGGCCAAGGAATACGAACAGGCGCGCGCCGCCTCACAACGCTATCTGGATTTTTATCCGGGTGATGAAGACGCGGCCTATGCGCAATACCTGATGGCGCTGTCCTATTATGACCAGATTGATGAAGTTGGCCGTGATCAGGGCCTGACATTTCAGGCGTTGCAGGCCTTGCGCGATGTGATCGAGAAATATCCCGAAAGCGAGTATGCTGACAGCGCAATCCTGAAGTTCGACCTTGCGTTTGACCACCTTGCCGGCAAGGAAATGGAGATTGGACGCTATTACCTCAAGCGCGGCAATTACACCGCCGCCATCAACCGCTTCCGCGTGGTGGTGCAGGATTTCCAGACCACCACCCACACGGCCGAGGCGCTGCACCGGTTGGTTGAGGCGTATCTTGCCCTTGGCCTGACGGATGAGGCGCAGACGGCGGGGGCGATCCTGGGGTATAACTACCAGTCCAGCCCGTTCTATGATGACAGCTTCCGCTTGCTGACCGGGCAGGGCCTTAGCCTTGAGGCCGCAGGCAACAGTTGGCTGTCGCAAATTTACCGGCAGGTCATCAAGGGCGAGTTTCTGTGACGCCGCAGGCGGCGTGACGCCATGCTGCGCGCGCTTGAAATCCGCGATGTGCTGATCATAGATCGGCTGGACCTTGCCTTTCAGCCGGGATTGAACGTGCTGACCGGTGAAACCGGAGCGGGCAAATCAATTTTACTGGATGCGCTTGGTTTTGTGCTGGGCTGGCGGGGCCGCGCGGAACTGGTGCGCGCGGGTGCTGCACAGGGTGAGGTGACGGCGGTGTTTGATCTGCCACCCGGCCATCCCGCGCATGCCGTGCTGACCGAAGCGGGGATCGAGGCCAAGGGTGAGTTGATCCTGCGGCGCGTCAATACGGTAGACGGGCGCAAGACGGCTTGGGCCAATGACCGGCGCGTGGGGGCCGAGGTGCTGCGCGAACTGTCAGATACGTTGGTGGAACTGCACGGTCAGAATGATGACCGGGGCCTGCTCAATCCGCGCGGCCACCGCGCATTGCTGGATGAATTTGCCGGTCTTGATCTTGGATCTTTGCGCACGGCTTGGCGCAATTGGGCGCAGGCGCGCAGCGCGCTGGACAAGGCCGGGGCGGCGCTGAAACAGGCGCGCACGGACGAAGATTTCCTGCGCCATGCTGTGGCCGAGTTGGATAAACTGTCGCCAGAACCCGGCGAAGAGGCCAGCCTTGATGCTCGCCGCCGCCTTATGCAAGGGGCCGAACGCATTCGTACCGACATTTCGCGCGCCCATGCAGCCTTGGCCGACGACGGGGCTGAAGGCACCATGCGCGATGCCATGCGTTGGCTGGAAGGGGCGGCTGACCGGGCCGAGGGGCGGCTGGAAGGCGCGCTTGCGGCGCTGAACCGTGCCTTGATCGAACTGGGCGATGCACAGCAAGGCGTTGAAGACACGCTGCGCGCGCTTGATTTCAACCCGGCAGAACTGGAGGCGTTGGAAGAGCGCCTGTTCGCCATCCGTGCTTTGGCGCGCAAATACGGCGTGTTGGCCGATGATCTGGGCAGTTATGCTGATGATCTGCGCACGCGCCTTGCAGCGGTGGATGGCGGGGCGGCAGGCATTGCCGCGTTGCAAACACAGGTCACGCAGGCCGGGGCGGCCTACAGCGCCGAAGCGCAGCGCATATCCGCACAACGCCGCGCGGCGGGTGTGGAACTGGACCGCGCCATGGCCGCCGAGCTTGGCCCGCTGAAAATGGAACGCGCGGTGTTTGCCACCGAAGTGGCTGTTGCCGATGCCGGGCCGGATGGCGTGGATGCGGTCACATTCACTGTCGCCACCAACCCCGGCGCGCCGTCGGGCGCGCTGAACAGAATCGCCTCTGGTGGTGAGCTGTCACGCTTTTTGCTGGCGCTGAAAGTGTGCCTGACCAAGGACGCCGATGGCCTGACCTTGATCTTTGATGAAATTGACCGGGGCGTGGGCGGGGCCACCGCCGATGCCGTCGGGCGGCGGCTGCAGGCGCTGGCTACGGGTGCGCAGGTGCTGGTGGTCACGCATTCGCCGCAGGTTGCCGCACGTGGCGCGCATCACTGGCGGGTGGAAAAGCGGGTGGAAGGCGGGGCCACGCTGTCGACCGTGGTTCCGTTGCAAGCCCCTGACCGGGTGGAGGAAATCGCCCGCATGCTGGCCGGTGATACGGTGACCGAGGCCGCGCGCGATGCCGCAAGGGCGCTGCTGACAGCCTGAGGCATGACCACAGCGCATGGCGGCTTTCGCGGCGGCGGCGCTGCAAAACCAACCAGCGGTGCCTATCTTTTCTTCATCGGAAAAGAAGGAAAAAGACCATGTTCACACGTCTGATATTATTCCTGCGCAGCTATGAAATGCACCCCGCCCGTGAAGTGCAGATGGCCTACCTGAACGGCGCTGCCAACCGCGTCGATCTGGAGTTTCGCCAGCGGCAGGTCGAACGCGGGCTGTTCGGGCATTTTGACAGATAAGCGGGCAAGATGGGCAGATTGCCCATCCTGCATGGCTGATCGGGAGTAGGATGGGCAATCTGCCCATCACCCCAAAGCAGCAAGCGCACCCGTCAGATCACCGTAACCGGTAAACCGCCGCTCATACGCCAAGCCCAACCGCCGCGCGCAGTCAGCTGCCTTGGCATCCAACGCCGCATCATTGGTCTGCGCCTGATACACCAGCTTTGTGTAGTGCTTGAAATACATGTCGCGCAGTTCGGGGTGGCGGTCCAACCCCATGGGCCGCCAGACAAAGGCATCAAACTGCCGCACCAGAAAATCCGTCAGGTAAAACGCCGTGAATTCGGTGTCGGCCTTTTCGGCAAAGACCGCATTTCCTTCAAAAAACGAATAGCAATGCGGGCCTTGCACCATATCAACGCCCAGTTCCTTGCACTTTTCCAACAACAGCCCACCTGTGCCGCAATCGGCATAGACCACAAACACCTGCGCATAGGCGGCCCGGTGTTCTTGCACCGCCGCCTCAACCGCCGGGATGATCTTTTCAGGATACAGGTGCAGTTTGGCAGGCAGGCATTGCAGATCAAGATGATCCCAGCCATTCGCCGCTTTCAGCGCCAGAATCTCATGCGCCAGTGCGCCGCAGGCAATTAGCAGCACCCGGCCCTTGTGGCTGGCTGCCAACCCCTGTTCGGTCAGCAGATCATCATCAAGGCCTAGCGCCATTGCCTTGCGCCAACAATCAGGCTGCCCGCAAGTGCGGCAAAGCCAAGGGCCGCCATGGGCAGGCCCGCCCATGTGGCCAGCAGGATCGTGGCCCCCGCGGCGACGATCACGGTGGCAAGCATCAAAAGGAAATATGGCAGTGGCATGTTCAATCCCCCATGCAGCTAACATGGCCCGCCCGAAGGGCATTTCCAACCCCCCGACATGAAAAGACCCCGGTCGCAAAACCGGGGCCGTTTATCACAGGGGCCACAGACCTAGACGCCCAGCTGGTTATGCTTGCGCGCCACAAACTGCTTGGCGGTTTCCACCGCCACAGCCGCATCACGGCAATAGGCATCTGCCCCGATGGCCTTGCCGAATTCCTCATTCAACGGCGCACCGCCGACCAGCACGATGTAATCATCGCGCATGCCCTTCTCCTTCAGCGTGTCGATCACGACCTTCATGTAGGGCATCGTGGTTGTCAGCAGCGCGGACATGCCCAGGATATCGGGCTTTTCCTCTTCCAGCGCCGCCAGATATTTCTCGACCGAATTGTTGATGCCCAGATCGCGCACTTCAAACCCGGCACCTTCCATCATCATGCCGACAAGGTTCTTGCCGATATCATGGATATCGCCCTTGACCGTGCCGATCACCATCTTGCCCATGCGCGGCGCGCCGGTTTCAATCAGCAGCGGTTTCAGAATATGCATCCCGCCCTTCATCGCATTGGCGGCCAGCAGCACCTCGGGCACGAACAGAATGCCGTCGCGGAAGTCTGCCCCCACGATCGTCATGCCCGCCACAAGCGCCTTGGTCAGCACGTCATAGGGTGTCCAGCCACGGGCAATCAGGATGTTCACACCCTCTTCGATTTCTTCCTTCAGCCCGTCATACAGATCGTCGTGCATCTGCAGAACCAGTTCATCGTCCGACAGTTCCGAAAGGATGATTTCGTCGTCAGCCATAAGGGCCTCCCTTGCTTTGCGCCTTGCATGCGCGAAAACCGGCAGCGGCACTTTTCACAGACCGACATGCCCCGGATGAAAGGCGACGGCAAGGGGGCAATTCCATTTGGATATTGGCAAATGTTCCACCTTCGTTCTATATTGGCGGGATGGAGCGTGATCCCACCCTGTTGCCCGGCCAACGCCTGCGTGCGCGCGGGGTTGCGTCCAATGCCGCTGGCCGGTTTGAAGGGCACATCCGCCAAGGGGTGGATGATGGCTGGGATATCCCCGAGGAAGACCGGCTGGTGCGCACAGAGGTGCGTGAAGAACGCCCAAGATCAGCGATCAACTATGTGAAATCGCCGGACCTGCCGTTTGACCGGTCGATAAACCCGTATCGGGGCTGCGAACATGGCTGCGTCTACTGTTACGCGCGGCCAAGCCATGCCTATCTGAACCTGTCACCGGGGCTTGATTGTGAAACGCGGCTGATTGCGCGGCCGGGGATTGCGCAGGTGCTGGCGGATGAATTGCGCAAACCGGGCTACAAGGTGGCGCCCATGGCGATTGGCACCAACACCGATCCCTATCAGCCGATCGAGGCCGCGCATGGCCTGATGCGCGCCTGTCTGCAGGTGCTGCAGGATTTTCAGCATCCGGTCTGGATCACGACACGCGGGGTGCTGGTGGAGCGGGATATTGATATTCTGGCGCCGATGGCGGTGCGGGGCCTTGCAGCGGTCAGCATTTCGATTACCACGCTGGACGCGGGGCTGGCGCGCAAGATGGAGCCGCGCGCACCCACACCGGCGCGGCGGCTGGCGATGATCCGGGCTTTGACGGATGCAGGCGTGCCGGTGCGGGTGCAGGTATCACCCTTGATACCGGCGCTGACGGA
>JAYUZO010000116.1:0-26413 GCA_043751715.1 Rhodobacterales bacterium
GGCGTCAGGTGGTCAGCGGTTGAAGACTCGGCTGGGGTGCAGTTCGCCTGATTTGTAGGTGCCGACGGCGATGGCGCGGCCCTGAAAGCTGGCCCATGCGGTATCGCCATACTGTGCGGATGAGTTGATGACCATGCCGGGGTTGCCGTTGCGCAGGCGGGTGGCACCCTCGGCGGTGGCGGGCAGTTCGGGCAGGCTGGCCAGTGCCATCTCCAGCGGCAAGAGGCGGGCGGTCAAGGCATCAGTGCGGGCCTCGGCGTTGATCATCTCCAGTGTCACGCCGTCAGCCGCGTCAAACGGACCGGACCAGATGCGGCGCAGCCACAACACATGGGCATGGCCGCCAAGTGCCAGCCCCAGATCACGCGCGATTGACCGCACATAGCCGCCCTTGCCGCAGGTCATTTGCAGTTCGACATGGTCAGGGTCGGGGCGGGCGGTCAGGGTCAATTTTTCAACCCAAAGATCGCGCGGGGCTAGGTCCATCACTTCGCCTTCGCGGGCAAGGTCATAGGCGCGCATCCCATCGACCATGACGGCGGAAAACTGTGGGGGCACCTGCTGTATGGCACCCCGGAACGCAGGGAGGGCTGCGGCAATATCATCATCCGTCGGGCGCGTGGTACTGGTGGCGATCACCGTGCCTGCAGCATCATCGGTGGTGGTTTGCGCACCAAACCGCACCACAAAGCGGTAGCATTTCAGCGCGTCAGTGATGTAGGGAATGGTCTTTGTCGCCTCACCCAGGGCCACGGCGAGCACACCCGTGGCATCGGGATCAAGCGTGCCGGCATGACCCGCCTTTTGCGCATCAAGTGCCCATTTCACCTTGTTCACCACAGCGGTGGAGGTGATGCCAGCGGGTTTATCAACCACCAGCCAGCCATGCACCGCCTGCCCCTTTTTGCTGCGCGCCATCAGTTCGCCCCGCTGACAAGGCCCACGATCGGACCCATGGGAAAGCCCTGATCGCTGCGGTCAAGGCCGGGCGCGTAAAGCCGCGAGATGGAGCCATCCAGAAACAGAGCATTGGGCGTGGCCAGTTCATCACGGAACAGGCGGGCAAAACTGTGGAAATTGATGCGGGCACCGGAAATGGCAAAGACGGCAATGCCATCTTCGCGCACGCCCACGCCGTTGCGGATATTATAGCTGTCACTGTCGGGCAGAAAGCGCGGATGCAAAGCGCCGTCAATCACCAGCATGGGCCCGGATTGCGTGGCATGGCGGCAGGCGGGCGGGCTTGCAGCAAAGGCGCGCGCCTCGACCACGGCAAACGCATCACCGATGCAGAACACGCCATTTGGCAGCAGGCCGAAATTGCCAGGGCCATCAGAAGTGATGATCGGTGCATATTCAACGCCGTTTTCAATATACAGGCCGACGGGCGCGCGGTCGGCGTGGTACATGCCTGCGTTCATTGCAAAGCTAAGGGCCTGATCCGTGGCGCGAAGCTGTTCATTGATGGCGGCGAAGGTGCCAAGATTGCCATCCGGTCCGTTCAGAAACAGGCGCAGATCAGCGCCGGGGGCAATGTCGCAGACGGTATAGGGCAGGTCTTCAAAAGTGGTATCGCGGCAGGCGGCCCCCGCTATACCGGGCAGCACGGCAGCCAGAAGGGCCGCGCGCAGCATTACGCCTCGGGCTCGTTATCATCACGCGCGGCGATATCGCGCTGAACGGTTGCATCACTGAACAGGCGGCGCGTTTCATCCAGCCGGTCAAAGGTTTCATCGGCGCGGAACCGCAGGTCAGGCGCGTATTTCAGCGTGAGTTCAGCCGAAACGCGGCGGCGCAGTTCGTATTTGTTGCGCGCAAGGGCGGCGATTGCATCTGCCACGGGCACTGACCCCATCAGCGGCATGACATATACGGTGGCGACCTTCAGATCATTGGACAGTGACACCTCACCCACGGTGATCGACATGCCGTTCAGCACGGGATCGTGGATTTCGGCGCGGTTCAACACATCAGCCAGGGTGCGGCGGATCAGTTCGCCGACGCGCAATTGCCGCTGCTTTGGGCCGGTGGATGTTTCGTACTTTTTTGCCATGCGCCCCATTATGCGGAATTCACGGGCGCGGCAATGGTTGGGTTTGCGGTGCGCGGTGCGTGGCGTTACATCAGGACGCAGACAATGAGGTGCAGCATGGCGGAACTTCCGGGGATTGTGGTCACAGGCGCATCAGGGCGCATGGGGCAGATGCTGGTGCGGATGATTGCGGACAGCCCGCGCGCACGGCTGGTGGGCTGTCTGGAGCGTGCGGGCCATGCGTGGGTGGGCCGTGATGTGGGCGAGGCGATGGGCGGTGCGGCACTGGGCGTGATGGTGACGGATGACGCGCTGGAGGTGTTTGCGCAGGCACAGGGGGTGGTGGATTTCACCACTCCTGCGGCGACGGTGGAATTTGCAGCACTGGCCGCACAGGCGCGGGCGGTGCATGTGATTGGCACCACGGGGCTGGAAGAGGCACATCTGGCGGCCATCGCAGCGGCGGCGCGGCATGCGGTGATCGTGCGGGCGGGAAACATGTCTTTGGGGGTGAACCTGCTGACACGGTTGACGCAAAAGGTGGCGGCGGCACTGGATGCCGACTGGGATATCGAGATCGTGGAGGCGCACCACCGCATGAAGGTGGACGCGCCATCGGGCACGGCGCTGATGCTGGGGCAGGCGGCGGCGGCGGGGCGTGGCGTGGCGTTGCGCGATGCCATGGTGGCAGGGCGGCATGGCATTTCAGATGCGCGCGATGTGGGGGCCATCGGGTTTTCATCGGTGCGGGGTGGCGACATTGTGGGTGAACATGACGTGATCTTTGCGGGCGCGGGCGAACGCATCATCCTGCGGCATGTGGCAACGGACCGGGCGATTTTTGCACGGGGGGCCTTGCGCGCGTGCCTGTGGGGGCAGGATCAGAAGCCGGGGGAATATGACATGATGAATGTGCTGGGGCTTGATTGAACCATTTCCGCCCGGTTGGCGTATCAGGCTGGTGTGACCATGGGGATTGATATGTTAAAGATACTTGCGGGGGCTGGTTTGGCCCTGATGTCGGCGGTGCCTGCCCATGCGGATTTTGTGCCGATCAATGACCGCGCCGCCTTTCTGCGCGTGATCGAGGGGCGCGAATTGCGCATGGGGGTGTTTCAGATTGCACTGAAGATCACGCCGGACGGCCAGATCAACGGGTCAGCACTGGGCTGGGATGTGACGGGTACATGGGCGTGGCAGGATGGGTTTTTCTGCCGCGAGATTGACTGGTCGGGCAAGCCCATTCCGTACAATTGCCAACTGGTCGAAGTGCAGGAAGGTGACAAGATCCGCTTTACCGTTGATCAGGGCGCGGGCGATGAGGCAACGTTCAACCTGCGCTGAAGGCGTGGCAGCTGAAACTTTGGGCGGATGTGCGTGTTCGCGCCGATTTCTTTGAACAAACCGGACCAGAAAATTCGAATTCTCAGGTCCGGCGTTTTGCAAAACTCCGGTTGTATTGATGGCGCTGGGTCGCCTGAAAGCCGGCGGCTCCGCGCCAGATCAGAAGTCGATCGCCAGACCCTTTTTCTCCCAGTCGCCATAGCGCACGGGTTCCGGGCCATCGCGCCCGCCAAATTCGACCGGCAGGTCTTTGGCAGCCTTGGCGCGGCGCGCTTCGGCTTCGGCCAGGGCGCGTTCAGCTGCGGGGGGAAGTGGTTTGTCGGTCATGCGGTGGGCCTTGTCGGTTGGATGCACCTGATATACCCCGCGCTGAACGCAGAACAAGCCATGGGGGGCCGGATGGCCGAAGGAATTGCGCCGCGCGCAGCGGCGGTGGCCGTGCTGGACGGCGTGCTGGGCGAAGGGCGGATGTTGGCGCAGGTCGATGATCTGCTGGCACATCTGCCCGCGCAAGACCGCGCGCGGGCGATGCGGCTGGCCACCATGGTGCTGCGGCGTATGGAGGCGGCAGACGCGGTGCTGATTCCGCATCTGCGCAAGGTGCCGCCGGTGACGGTGGTCAATGCGCTGCGCCTTGCGGTGGTGGAAATCGGGGCGGGGGCCGCGGCGCACGGGGTGGTGAACGCCGCGGTTGAGGTAGTGCGGCAGGGCAAGCGGACGGGGCATCTGACGGGGTTGGTCAACGCGGTGCTGCGCAAGGTGCCGGGGGGGGTGCCTGCGGATGGTGCCGTACAAAAGCTGCCACGCTGGCTGCGTCAGCCGATGGTGCATGCCTATGGGCGCGAGGCGGTGGCCGCGATTGAGGCAGAGCATGCCGCCACACCGCCGCTGGATGTGACGGTCAGGCCGGGTGGCACGGGGCCAGAGGGCGACATGCTGCCCAATGGCACGGTGCGTCTGCGCAGTTTTGGGCAGGTGACGGCGCTGCCGGGCTATGCGTCAGGTGACTGGTGGGCGCAGGATGCGGCAGCGTCCATGGCCGTGCCGCTGCTGGCGCCTGTGGCGGGTGAGCGCGTGCTGGATCTGTGCGCGGCACCGGGGGGCAAGACGCTGCAACTGGCCGCGGCGGGTGCGCAGGTGACGGCGGTTGATATGTCTGGGCCGCGCATGGCGCGGGTGGCGGAAAATCTGGCGCGCACGGGGCTTACGGCCAGTCTTGTAGTCGCCGATGCGCTGCACTGGCAGCCGGACGGGGCGTTTGACGCGATATTGCTGGACGCGCCCTGTTCGGCCACGGGCACGATCCGCCGCCACCCGGATTTACCGTTTGTGAAGGACGGCAGCGAGGTGGCCGATCTGGTGGCGCTGCAGGCGGCCTTGCTGGACCAGGCCTTGGGGTGGCTAAAACCGGGCGGACGGCTGGTGTTCTGCACCTGCAGTCTGCTGCCGGAGGAAGGCGAGGCACAACTGGCTGCTGCCCTTGCGCGCCATCCGGGGCTGCGGGTGGACCGGCCTGCGATGCCATGGGTCGATCCTGCATGGATCACGCCCGATGGCGGTTTGCGTCTGCGGCCGGATTGCTGGGGCGGGATGGACGGGTTTTTCATGGCGCGGCTGGTGCGGGGATAGGCCCCACTGGGCCGCATGGTTTGGCATGGACAGTTGCGGGCGGTTGCCTGACCGGTCAATGCAACCGCTGGCCCTTGGCCAACAGATCAAGCATCGTGGCAAACCGTTTGGCCCGCGTTTCGGCGCGCTTTGCGCTGGTCAGGCGATAGTAAACGGCAAAGCGGTTCGCCGCGTTCCACGTTGCAAAGTGCGCCGCAAGCACCGCATCAGCCGCCACCGCCGCCAGAAAATCGGCGGGAACCTCGGCGGTCGTGCTGCCCGCATAGGCCGCGTCCCATCGCCCGTCGGCCTGTGCCGCCAGCACTTGCGCCATGCCAGCAGGCTGCATCCGGCCATCAGCGATCAGCCGTTCCACATGGCTGCGGTTTTTCTGGCTCCACCCGCTGCGCGGCCTGCGGCGCGTGAAGCGCTGCAACCAGCTGACGGCATCCAATGACTGCTTCTGCCCGTCGATCCAGCCCCAGATCAGCGCCCCGACCACGCCGTCTTGCCAACTGATCGATAGCGTTCCGCTGCCCTTTTTGTAAATCCTTACCCAGATTTCGGCGGTGTTTGCGTGGTGCGCGGCCAGCCATGCATCCCAATCCGCCGGGGTGGGCATGGGCAGGCTCATGTCAATGTGCCTGTGCCCAGTTTGCTCCTTGCCCCGCTTCGACTGCCAGATGCACTGACAGTTTCACTGCCGGGTCGGCAGCCCCCTCCATCACATCACGGGCGATGGGGATCAGGGTCGCGACCTGATCTTCGGCCACTTCGAACAGCAGTTCGTCATGCACCTGCAGCAGCATCTTTGCATCCAGCCCCGCAATCGCCCCCGGCATCCGCACCATCGCGCGGCGGATCACATCGGCGGCGGTGCCTTGAATGGGCGCGTTGATCGCGGCGCGTTTGGCAAAACCGGCGCCGGGGCCTTTGGCGTTGATTTCAGGGGTATGAATTTTCCGACCGAACAGCGTTTGAACATAGCCGTTCCCTTGGGCAAACTTTACAGTTTCGGACATGTATTCCTTGATGCCGGGAAAGCGTTCGAAATACCGGTCGATAAAGCCTTGGGCATCGGCGCGCGGAATGCGCAGGTTGCGCGCAAGGCCAAAGCCGGAAATGCCATAGATCACGCCAAAGTTGATGGCCTTGGCGCGGCTGCGGATATCCTTGGTCATCTGGTCAAGCGGCACGTTGAACATCTCGGACGCCGTCATCGCGTGAATGTCGATACCATCGCGGAACGCCTGTTTCAGCGCGGGGATATCGGCGATATGGGCAAGGATGCGCAGCTCAATCTGGCTGTAATCCAGTGACACCAGCACCCGGCCCGTGGGTGCCACAAACGCCTCGCGGATGCGGCGGCCTTCCTCGCTGCGCACGGGGATGTTCTGCAGGTTGGGATCGGTGGATGACAGGCGCCCGGTGACCGCACCTACCAGCGAATAGGATGTATGCACCCGGCCCGTATCGCGGTTGATGTGATCCTGCAGGGCGTCGGTGTAGGTGGATTTCAGCTTGGCCAATTGCCGCCAGTCCAACACAAGGCTGGCCAGTTTCGCCCCCTTGGGGTGGCTGTCGGCCAGGGTGGTGATATCCTCCAGCACGTCAGCCCCCGTGCCATAGGCCCCGGTCTTGCCCTTTTCGCCGCCGGGCACCTGCATTTGGTCAAACAGCACCTCGCCCAGTTGTTTGGGCGACCCCACGTTGAAGGCCCCGCCTGCGACCGTCTGGATTTCATCCTCCAGCCCCGCCATGGTTTGCGCGAATGCGTTCGACATGCGCGACAGCGTATCGCGGTCCACCTGAATGCCGTGCATTTCCATCTGTGCCAGCACCGGCACCAGCGGGCGTTCCAGCGTTTCATACACGGTCGTCACCCCCGCCCGGTGCAGGCGCGGCTTGAACACCTGCCACAGGCGCAAGGTGATATCGGCATCCTCGGCTGCGTATTTCACGGCGTCATCAATGGTGACACGGTCAAAGGTGATCTGGCTTTTGCCGCTGCCCAGCAGGGATTTGATCGGGATGGGGATATGGCCAAGGTATTGTTCGGACAGCGCATCCATGCCGTGGTTGTGCAGGCCCGCATGCATGGCGGATGACATCAGCATGGTGTCATCGATGGGGGTGACGGTCACGCCATAGCGCGCAAAGATCTTGGCGTCGTATTTCATGTTCTGGCCGATTTTCAGGATGGCTGGATCGCACAGCACGGGTTTCAGCGCATCCAGCACGGCCTGCAGGGGCAACTGGCCTGCAGTCAGGTCTGCCCCGCCAAACAGATCACCGCCACCCGCCCGGTGCCCCAGCGGAATATATGCGGCGCGGCCTGCGGTGATGCACAGCGATATGCCCACCAGTTCGGCCTGCATTTCATCCAGCGACGTGGTTTCGGTATCGATCGCCACATGGCCAATATCGGTGATATCGGCAATCCATGCAGCCAACGTCTCCATCTCGCGGATGCAGGTATAGGCGGCATGATCAAAGGGCAGGGCTTCGGGCGTGGGGCCAGCATCGGGTTGCGCGGCGGCCTGTTCAACCATCGCAGGCGGAGTGATCTTCAGCCGTTCGGCCACGCGGCGGGTCAGGGTGCGAAACTCCATGTCCGTCAGGAAGGCCATGATCTGATCGGGGTCGGGCAGGCGCACTTCCAGACTGTCCAGCGTGAAATCCAGCGGCGTGTGGGCATCAAGGCTGACAAGCTGGCGAGAAATGCGGATCAGGTCGGCGTTTTCCATCAGCGCCTCACGCCGTTTGGGCTGTTTGATTTCATGCGCGCGGGCCAGCAGCGTATCCAGATCGCCGTATTCCTGAATAAGCAGCGCCGCCGTTTTCAGCCCGATGCCCGGCGCGCCCGGCACGTTATCAACCGAATCCCCCGCCAAGGCCTGCACATCCACCACGCGCGCCGGATCGACGCCGAATTTTTCAAATACCTCATCCAGATCAATGCGCACGTTCTTCATCGGGTCACGCATGACCACGCCACCGCCCACCAGTTGCATCAGGTCCTTGTCTGAACTGATTATCGTACAATCGCCCCCTGCCTCACGCGCCTGACGGGCAAGGGTGGCGATGATATCGTCAGCCTCGTAATTCGCAACCTCGATGCAGGCGACGTTGAAGGCGCGGGTGGCATCGCGGGTCAGCGGGAACTGCGGGCGCAGGTCTTCGGGTGGTTCGGGGCGGTTGGCCTTGTAGGCGGGGTAGATATCATTGCGGAAGGTTTTGCTGGAATGGTCAAAGATCACGGCGATATGGGTGGGGGCATCGGCACCGCTGTCACGGGTGATTTCGGACCACAGAAGGTTGCAGAACCCGGCGACCGCCCCGATGGCAAGCCCGTCAGATTTGCGCGTCAGGGGCGGCATGGCGTGGTAGGCACGGAAAATGTAGGCGGACCCGTCAATCAGGTGCAGGTGATGGCCCTTGCCGAAGGTGGTGGTCATGGTCAGGCTCCTGCAATTGTACCGGGTTCAGGTTTGCCATGTTCCTGCGTGCGGTTCCACCTGTCGTTTTCAATGATGCGCTTGCTGCGGGGACAGGGTGGAATTTTCGAAAATTCCGCGTCGGAGCCTTTGAAGGCGCCGGTCCGATTTCTTGGAAGAAATCGGCTTGGGCCCGTGGCCTGCCGGGCACTGACCCGGTTCAGCGTATTGTGTGAAACCGCCACAGCGACAGCTGCATGGCATAGGGCGTTGGCGTCCAGCGACCAAAGGCAATACCGGCCGCCCCCAGCACATCACCGACCCAGACATTGCAGGTGGTCAGGATGTTGAAATGCTCGGTGGCGGGATAAAACCTGTCAGACGCGGTAAAGCCCGGATGATCAAGCGGCACGGGTGTGCCAGCAGGGCCGGGCGCAAAGCTGGTGGCAATTACCTCCAGCAGGGCGGCAAAGCGGACAGCGTCCATTTCAAGCAGTGGGATATCGGTGAAATCATTGATTCGCCCGATGGCATCCAGCCGCAGGACGGCATCATCCCCGGTGATGCCGCGAAAGGTGGCATGGGCGGTGATATCGGCAAAGGTGCCTGCAGTTGTGTAAAACTCACGCGCGCCCCAGCCCACAAGCAGCCATTCCGCCCCCGGCGCATCCAGCGGCACGCCATCGCGGATGGCAAAGGCCAGCCGGGTTTTGACGGCGGGGGTCAGCGGGATCAGCAGGTCAGTGTGGATGGGACCGATCACAAGACCAATGCGGTACTCACCGGGGCTGGCGGTGTTGCCGTTGCCCCAGAGGCCGCCCACGCCAGCGGCCGCCAGATAGCCCAGGATGACGGCGGCGAACAGTGCCGCTGCGCGCAGGGCGGCAAGTGCTGTGCGGCGGATCATGTGGCGGGGTTGGCCGCACTTTCGTGAATGAACCGCTTGTCGCAATAACCGCATGCGACCCAGCCGCGATCATCCGGGATGGACAGCCAGACACGCGGATGGCCAAGAGCGCCTTCGCCGCCATCGCAGGCGACCTTCCAGGCGGCTACGGTTTGGGTTTCGGGGGTATGGCTTGGCATGCGGGCTGCTCCTGCGGTGTGGGGGCAATCTAGGGCATGGCCGGGGGGATGGGCAAGGGTGGGTTGATATCAGATAGCAGGCAAAAGCGGCCTTGCTGATTTTGCCTAGCAGGGCCGAGGCACCGCCAATGGATACACCCCCTCCCGGCTGGACGGCATGTCGCCCCAGCCCAGTGGAAAGGGCCAAAGCAGGTGGAGTCGATCATGCCGACAATCAAAAGTGTTCTGGTAGGCCGCTATGATTACCGGATTTACGGGACAGAGTTGAATGACCGGATCACGGGTGCTGCGGGCAATGACACGATCTATGGGGCAGGCGGCAATGATACGCTGACCGGCGGGGCGGGGCGCGATGTGCTGTTTGGCGGGGCGGGAAATGACCTGCTGTATGGCGGGGCCGGGGCGGATGTGCTGTATGGCGGCGCGGGGTCAGACGCGTTCATCTTTAACACGCGGCCTGCGGGCAGTGGGCTGGCCGACATGGACATCGTGCAGGATTACACGCGCGCCGATCTGGTGGTGTTTGACAATGCGGCTTTTGCGGGCCTTGGCGCTGATGGCTGGCTGAACGCAGCCCGGTTCAAGGTGGTTGGGTTTGGCGGTGTGGTCGATGCGGATGACCGGCTGGTTTACAACGCGCGCACGGGGGTGCTGACCTATGATGCGAACGGGTCAGGCACGGGCGGGCAGGTGGCGATTGCCGATTTCACGGGCAATCCGGCGCTGACGGCGGACCATATATTCATTGTGTGACCGGGGGTAAAAGGCGGGTCCGGTGCGGGCGTAAAGGCAGGATGGGCAGATTGCCCATCCTACGGGGGGCGTGCGGGGGGGGCGCGGCGGGTTACCGCGTCAACCGCGCTACGATGCGCCAGACGGTCAGACTTATGGGAGTGTGTCAGCGAGTGCTGAGCGCGCGGAGTAACGAAGGCTGCATCAGGCGCGAAGGTTGGCGTCAATAGCAATCACCCCTGATTTCCCATGAATCAGACGTCTTGAAAATGTAGATCGAACCCGCATCACTGAACGACAGTTTACCTTTCGCCGTCGAGTTTACCTCCAAGGCGAATTGCGCAGCTTTTGGCCAACTTGCCCCTTGTATCCAGGACGGCCAGCCGCCCAATTTGATGGGACATGTGTCGCACAACCCATAATACCGATCAGACAAGTACTCGCTTTTGAAGAGCCAATCATCGTCGGACGCGGGGACCACGTTTGTCGGCACCTCGCGTGCATCATCTTCCCAGCTTGGTTGTTCAAGGATGGTTTCATGCCAGAAGACGGGAAAAGTTGGCAGGTCCAGGCTTTCCCGGCAACCCAAACCCAGCGGGACCAGATCGTTCAGGTCAGGATAGGTTCGCACACAAAAGCCGTTTCCATTCTTTGCGTCCAGCAGGAGGTTGACCTCTCAATTCATCCAGATATTTACCAGCGCGAGCCCCTGAAAAGCCTGCGGAATCTCTGACAGCTCATCAACGCGAATTTGCAGGACGGGATGCATTGGTCGCCCGGTCTGATTGCAAACAGGCACGTCTTCGTCTTTCGCGCCAAGGAAGTTTCCGCCCCACCAGCTTGCGGCCCTGTTTTCCTTGTTGGGCTTGCGTCCACCGATCTGTCCAAGACTTGCGGGCTTTGCCATTTCGTGCAGTCGGCGGACGGCGGCTGCCATTTCTTGCGGAGTGGGTTTCGAAGTTTTTTCCGCAACGGCCCTTGGTTGGGCGACTGGACGGGAAAAAACTGATTTGATCCAGGCGGGAATTGGCATGCTGCAATCGTCTCCCGGTTACTGCGGGCAGGATATTCGGAAAGGACATGAGGTGAAAGCAGTTGTGCTGGCTAAGTGCGCGGGGCAGGCTCTGGCAGACGTATCACGGCCCAAATCTGCCATGCAGGGTGGCGGGCGGTTCAGCCAAAGCTCATCCGGCTTTAACGCGTCAGCCGCGCCACGATGCGCCGGGTGATGGGGGCCACGACCAGCACGGTGGGAAAGGCGATGGCCCAGGACACGGCCCATGATCCGGCCCAATCGCCCAGAAACCCGTCATGCACGCCAAGCGCGCGAAAGGTGGCGATGCCGGAGACGATGCAGGACATCAGGCCCGACAGGATCAGGCCGAACAGGATGGGGGCAAAGCGGGCAGGGATCATCAGGCAGTTCCGATCAAGATGCTGCGACCCTTGAGGGCGGCAAGCCAGCCAAGGCCACGCAGTGTGCCAGCGGCCGGAACGTATTCCGCAGCCAGCCAGCCGTCAAATGCCATGGCGTCCAGATCATTGCACAATGCGGTCAGATCAAAGCCGCCGCCACCCGGTTCGGCGCGGCTGGGAAAGCCTGAAATCTGCACATGGCTGACGCGGGATTTGTGATCATCCCACACCATCGCCGCCTGTCCATACAGCCGTGTGGCATGCCACAGATCAAACTGCAGGCCGATGGCGGGCAGGGCCAGATCATCAATCATCCGCGCCGCCTGATCGTAATCGTTCAGGAAATAACCCGGCATGTCAGACGGGTTCAGCGGCTCCAGCGTCAGGTGCAGACCCGGCGCCTGTGCCACCGCCCATGCAAGGTTGGACAGAAAGGTTTCCTCGGCCACCGGGCCTTTGCCCACACCTGCCATGACATGCAGCCGGGCCGCCCCCAGCCGGGTGGCGTAATCCGCCCCGCGCAGAAAGCTGTCGCGAAACCGCGCCTCCTGCCCCGGCACGGCGGCAAAGCCACGCTCACCACTTGCCCAATCGCCCGGCGGGGTGTTGATCAGCGCCAATGGCACACCATCCAGCGCGCGCGCCCAATCGGCCACCGGCACATCATAGGGGAACAGGATTTCAACGCCGTCAAAGCCCGCCTGTGCTGCGTAGGCCGGACGCTCCAACGGGGCGACCTCGGTGAACAGCATGGTCAGGTTGGCGGCAAAGCGGGGCATCAGGGACAGGCCATTCCAGTCAGTTCAATTATTTATGCGTCAATCGGGCAGGTCAGCCGCCGGAATGACGGGAAAGAAGGTGCCGCCGGACCACAGGCCAAACCAGCACACCCCTTCATGCAGGCTTTGCGTGCCAAGATCAATCAGGCGATAAAAACTCTTGCGGTCAATCAGCGCCTCAAGATTGGCGCGGATCAGGATATAGGGTGAGGGTTCGCCGCTGACGGGGTCATAGGTGATGCGGATCGGGTTGGCGGGGCCAGCGGTGGCGACATCATCGGTCAGCGTGGCAAAGGTCAGGGTCTGGCCGGTGCCGGTGCCCGTGGCGGTGAAATCAATGGCCAGCAGGGGGGCATCATCCACCATGATGCCAACCTTTTCGACGGGGGTGACCAGAAAATACCGCTCACCTTCGCGTTTGAGGATGGAGGAGAACAGTTTCACCATGCCGGGGCGGCCAATCGGGGTGCCTTCGTGAAACCACACACCATCACGCCGGATGCGCATGTCAATATCGCCGCAGAACGGCGGGTTCCACAAATGCACGGGCGGTGGGCCTTTTCGACTTGCGGCCAGCACGCTGGTGGCTAAATCTTGCGCGGTTGGTTTCACGATCAATTCATCTGATGGTTTTGTCATTTGTGCCGGGTGGCTTAGTTAGGTCATATGGCACCATATAACCCCGAAAGGACGCTTGTCATGGCTGATCCCACCGCATTGATTGCAGAAATTGAGGCGTTGGGCGAACAGCTTGGGCGGGCCAAGGCCAGCATCAACCAGCGGTTTATCGGACAGGAACGCGTAGTGGAGCTGGTGCTGTCATCCATGCTGTGCGGCGGACATGCGCTGCTGGTGGGCCTGCCGGGGCTGGGCAAGACGCGGCTGGTGGATACGCTGGGCACGGTGATGGGGCTGAAATCGAACCGGGTGCAGTTCACGCCTGATCTGATGCCGGCGGATATTCTGGGCAGCGAAGTGCTGGATGGCGCGGCGGATGGCAGCCGCGCATTCCGGTTCATTGAGGGGCCGATCTTTTGCCAGCTGTTGATGGCGGATGAAATCAACCGGGCCAGCCCGCGCACACAATCAGCGCTATTGCAGGCCATGCAGGAAAAGGAAGTGACGATTGCGGGGCAGCACCGACCGTTGGGGCGGCCGTTCCATGTGCTTGCCACGCAGAACCCGATTGAACAGGAAGGGACGTATCCATTGCCAGAGGCGCAGCTGGACCGGTTTCTGGTGCAGGTGGATGTGGAATATCCGACACGGGCGACAGAGCGCGATATTCTGATTGCGACCACGGTGGTGGAAGAGGCGCAGGCGCATGCCGTCTTTACGGCAGATCAGGTGCTGGCGGCGCAATCGGTAATCCGGCGGATGCCGGTGGGTGATGCGATTGTGGAGGCTATCCTTGACCTCGTGCGCGCCTGCCGTCCGGGTGAGGCAGAGGGGCGCGATCTGGAAGGGATGCTGTCATGGGGGCCGGGGCCGCGCGCTGCACAGGCGCTGATGCTGACGGTGCGGGCGCGGGCACTGCTGGACGGGCGGCTGGCGCCTTCGGTGGCGGATGTGGCAGCACTGGCGCGGCCGGTGCTGACACACCGGATGGCGCTGTCTTTTGCGGCGCGCGCGCGGGGCGAAACGTTGCCGGCGATCATTGACCGGGTGGTGACGCGCACGCTGAAGCTGCAAGTGGCGGCGTGAGTGGTTCCGATCTTCGCAGCCGGGCCGAGGGGCTTGGCCAATCACTGCCGCCGTTGCTGGCAGAGGCGGAGCATTTGGCGGCGACGGTGATGTTTGGCGAACATGGGCGCAGGCGGGCGGGCTTGGGTGATGAATTCTGGCAATACCGCCCGGCACATGCGGGTGATCCGGCACGGATGATTGATTGGCGGCGTTCGGCGCGCAGTGATGCGCATTTCGTGCGCGAACGCGAATGGCAGGCGGCGCAGTCGGTGACGATCTGGGTTGATCCGGGCAAATCGATGGCGTTCAGCGGCGACAAGACGCGCGCACCAAAGGCCGACCGGGCGCGATTGATTGCGCTGGCCACGGCAGTTTTGCTGCTGCGGGCGGGTGAGCGGGTGGGCCTGTCGGGGCAGGATGCACCGGCGCGGTCGGGGCGCAACCATCTGGTGCGGCTGGCATCGGTGATGGACGGGCTGGCGGAAGGTGCTGAATATGAGGCACCGGTGGCAGACGGCATGGTGGCACATGGCCGGGCGCTGTTTGCATCGGATTTTCTGGGTGATCTGACCGGGGTTGAGGCGGCGCTGGCCACGGCGGCTGGGCGCGGGGTGCGGGGCGTGTTGTTACAGGTGCTGGACCCGGCCGAGGAAGAATTTCCGTTTGATGGCCGCACGATCTTTGAATCAATGGGCGGCACGCTGCGGCATGAAACGCTGCGGGCGGGCGATTTGCGGGGCAAATATCTGGCGCGGTTGGCCGAACGCAAGGACAGGCTTTCTACACTCGCCCGCGCGGTGGGCTGGCATTATGATTGCCACCATACTGGGGCGCCCGCGCAATCGGCGCTGTTGTGGGTGTATCAGGCACTGCAGGGGGGGCGCTGATGTTCATGCTGGGCCCCGTGGGGTTTGTAACCCCGGTGATCCTGCTCGGGCTGATTGCGCTGCCCATTTTGTGGTTGCTTTTGCGCGCGGTGCCACCTGCGCCGATCCGGCGGCGGTTTCCGGGCGTGGCCTTGCTGCTGGGCCTGACGGATGACGAGGTGGAAACTGACAAGACGCCGTGGTGGCTGCTGCTGCTGCGCATGGCAGCGGTGGCGGCGGCGATCATTGCCTTTGCGGGGCCAATCCTGAACCCCAAGGAACGGCAGGCGGGCACGGCACCCCTGTTGATTCTGATTGATGGCACTTGGGCGGATGCGCGGGATTGGCCAAGGCGGATTGACCGGGCCTTGGGCCTTGTGGAAGAGGCCGGGCGCGATGGGCGGGGCGTGGCGGTTGTGCGGCTGACTGACCGGCCAGAGGAAATTCTGTTTCAGGCGGCGGATGCGTGGGCGGGGCGGCTGAATGCGCTGGAACCGCAGGCCTGGGGGCCGAATGACCTTGAAGGGTGGGCAGCCGTGCTGCCACGAAACGGCTTTGATGCGTTCTGGCTGTCTGATGGGCTGGATTACGCGGGGCGCGACACCCTGCTGGAGGCGCTTGATGCGGCGGGTGAGGTGACGGTATTTGAAAGCCCGCGCCCGGTGCTGGGCTTGCATCCGGCAGTGTTTGCGGATGGCGTGGTGAAGCTGGCGGCGTCGCGCCTGCCTGCTGGGGATGGTGTTTCTGTTGAGGTATCGGCGCGGGGGCCTGATCCTGCGGGGATTGACCGGGAACTGGCGCGGGTGACGCTGCCGTTTATGCCGGGCGATGTGCGGGGGGTGGTGGATCTGTCCCTGCCGCCGGAATTGCGCAACCGGATCACGCGGTTTGAAATTGCAGGGGTGCGGTCGGCGGCGGCGGTCAGCCTGACGGATGATAGCCTGAAACGCCGGAAGGTAGCACTGATGGCGGGCGAAGCGGAGGCGGAGGGGCTGCAACTGCTGTCACCGACGCATTATTTGCGGCAGGCGTTGGCGCCGGTGGCGGAGTTGATTGACGGCACGATGGCGGATGTGCTGCTGGCTAGCCCGGATGTGATCGTGCTGGCGGATGTGGCGAAGCTGTCACCGACGGAAACGGCGGGGCTGACGGAATGGGTGGAAGAGGGCGGTTTGCTGCTGCGCTTTGCGGGGCCGCGACTGGCGGCGAGTGACATCAGCCGGGTGGACGAAGACCCGCTGATGCCGGTGCGACTGCGGACGGGTGGGCGCACGGTGGGTGGGGCGATGAGCTGGGGGGAGCCGAAGACCTTGGCGGCATTTCCGGAAGGCAGCCCTTTTCACGGCTTGCCGGTGCCGGATGATGTGGCGATCACGGCGCAGGTGATGGCGCAGCCGGACCCGGACCTTGCCAGCCGCACGATAGCGGCGCTGTCGGATGGCACGCCACTGGTGACGCGCAAGGAGTTGGGGCAGGGGCAGGTGGTGCTGGTGCATGTAACGGCGAATGCGGAATGGTCGAACCTGCCCTTGTCGGGTTTGTTTGTCAGCATGCTGGAACGGCTGGCGGTATCAACACGCGCGGCAAGCCCGGATGCGGCTGACCTGGTGGGGCAGGTCTGGGTGCCGGAACTGCTGATTGACGCCTATGGTGAGGCGTCGGATGCAGGCGAGGTAGCAGGGGTGGAAGGCGCTGATCTGGCGGCGGCAATGGCCACCGGGCCGGGGCCTGCGCTGCCACCGGGCCTGTATGCGGGGGCGGACCGGCGGGTGGCGCTGAACGTGATTGCGGCAGATACGGAACTGGCGGCGGCGGTCTGGCCTGCGGGAACGCGGGTGGAGGGGTTGGAGCTGGCGCAGGAACAGGCCTTGAAAGGCGCGTTCCTGACAGGGGGATTGGTGCTGTTGATGCTGGATGTTCTGGCGGCGCTTTTTGTATCGGGCAAGCTGACCGGGGGCTTGCGTCGGGGGGCTGCCACGCTGATCGCAGCGCTTGTGCTGCTGGGCCAGCCGGGGAATTTGCGCGCGCAGGACACGGATGATGCGTTGGCGTTTGAGGCGACGATGGGCGTGGTGCTGGCGCATGTGCTGACGGGTGACGCACAGGTGGACGATCTGGCGCAGGCGGGGCTGACGGGGCTGGGGCAGCGGTTGTTTGAACGCACGTCGGTTGAACCGGGAAAGCCGTTGGGGGTGGATATAGAACGCGATGAGTTGCTGTTCTTTCCCTTTCTGTATTGGCCGGTGACGACGACACAGGCGGAGCCATCAGCCGCGGCCTATGCCAAGCTGAACGATTATCTGCGCACGGGTGGGATGATCCTGTTTGACACGCGCGATGCGGATACGGCACGGGGCGGGCAGACGCCCGAGGGGCAGGCGTTGCAGCGCATTGCTGCTGGGCTGAACATCCCCGCGATTGAACCGATCCCGGCAGACCACGTGCTGACCCGTACCTTCTATCTGCTGCAGGATTTTCCGGGGCGGTTTCAGGGCGCGGGGGCTTGGGTAGAAGCGGCGCCGCCGGACGCGGAACAGGTGGAGGGCATGCCGTTCCGCAACCTGAATGACGGGGTCACGCCGATCATCATTGGTGGCAATGATTGGGCGGCGGCCTGGGCGGTAGACGGGCGCGGTGTTGCGATGGTGCCGGTGGGCAGGGGTTTTGCGGGCGAACGGCAGCGCGAGATGGCGTACCGGTTTGGCATCAACATCATCATGCATGTGCTGACGGGCAATTATAAATCGGATCAGGTGCATGTGCCGGCCCTGCTGGAAAGGCTGGGGCAATGACCGGGACCGTGGTGTTTGATCCGCTTGTCAGTTGGCCGGTGCTGGCGGCCTTGGGTGCATTTGCGGCGGTGCTGCTGGGGATTGCGCTATGGCGCGGGCTGACGGGATGGTGGCTGCGGGGGCTGACGGCGGCGGTGGTGCTGATGGCCTTGGCGAACCCGGCCTTGCAGGAAGAAGACCGGGGTAACCTGTCGGATATTGTTATTCTGGTGGTGGATGAAAGCGCAAGCCAGCAATTGTCCGACCGCCCGGCGCAGACCCAAGCGGCGATTGATGTGGTGACGGCCGAGGTGGCGGGGCTGGAGAATACCGAGCTGCGGATCGTGCGCTTTGGCGACGGTGCGGATGATGCGGGGTCACTTGCCATGACAGCACTGGCCGAGGCGCTGGCGGAGGAGCCGCGCGCACGGGTGGCGGGCGCGATCCTGATCACGGATGGCCGCGTGCATGATCTGGAGGTGGCCCCTGCCATGCCCGCGCCGCTGCATGTGCTGCTGACCGGGCAGGATAGCGATTGGGACCGGCGGCTGATCGTGAAGGATGCGCCCGCCTTTGCGATTCTGGGCGAGCAGTTTGATCTGACGCTGCGGATTGAAGACAGCGGGGCGGTGCCTGCGGATATCGCCCCGATGGTCGACCTGACCATCGCGGTGGATGCCGAGGTGCCGCAAACCTACAGCGTGGCGGTGGGTGAGGATCTGACCTTGCCGGTGACGCTGCCGCATGGCGGGATGAACGTGCTGCAATTCAGCGTGGCGGGGGCTGCGGGCGAACTGACCGACCGCAACAATGCGGCGGTGGTGGCGATAAACGGCATCCGCGACAGGCTGCGCGTGCTGCTGGTATCAGGTGAGCCGCATACCGGCGAACGCGTCTGGCGCAACCTGTTGAAATCTGACCCGTCGGTGGACCTTGTGCATTTCACGATCCTGCGCCCGCCGGAAAAGCAGGATGGCGTGCCGGTCGATGAATTGTCACTGATCGCGTTTCCGACGCGGGAACTGTTCGTGGAAAAGATCGACGAATTCGATCTGATCATCTTTGACCGGTATCGTATCCGGGGGATTCTGCCGACCGAATACCTGCAGAACGTGGCGGACTATGTGCGCGGTGGCGGCACGGTACTGGTATCGGCAGGCCCCGAGGCGGGAGTGGCAGATAGTCTGTGGCGGTCGCCCTTGGTGGACGTGCTGCCGGTTGATGTGACGGGGCGGGTGATCGAGGAAGGCTTTCGGCCTGAACTGACGGATCTGGGGCGCAAACATCCGGTAACGGAAGGGTTGGAGGAACTGGCCCCTGCGGATGGCTGGGGCCGCTGGTTCCGCATGATCGAAATGACACCGCGCGCCGGCGAGACGCTGATGACAGGGCCGGGCGGGCGTCCACTGCTGCAACTGGCGCGTGATGGTGAGGGGCGGGTGGCAGTGCTGGCGTCGGATCACATCTGGCTGTGGGGGCGCGGGTATGAGGGCGGCGGGCCGCAGTTGGAACTGCTGCGCAGGCTGGCGCACTGGATGCTCAAGGAACCGGAACTGGAAGAAGAGGCGCTGACGGCCGTGGCAAATGAAAATGTGCTGACGATTGCGCGGCGCACGATTGAGGACACGCCGCCGGGGCCGGTGACGGTGACAGGGCCGGACGGGGCAGCGGTGACGCTGGACTTGCCAGAGGCTGCGCCGGGGCGGTTTGCGGTGGACTGGGCAGCACCGGAAATGGGGCTGTACCGGCTGGAACAGGGCGAATTGACGCGGGTGGTGGCGGTGGGGCCATCAGCGCCGCGCGAGTTTGTGGAGACGATTGCTGATGGAGCGGCGGTTCTGCCAGTGGTCACAGGCGCGGGCGGGGGAATTGTGGCCTTGCAGGCCGGGATGCCGGATATCCGCACGGTGCGCGAGGGGCGGCCGGCGGTCGGGCGCGGCTGGATCGGGATCACGCCACGGCAGGCCTATGTGACCGAAGATGTGCGAATTGCAGCACTGTTGCCGGGCTGGCTGTATCTGCTGTTGGCGGCCGGGCTGGCGGTGGCCGCCTGGCTGATCGAAGGGCGGCGGGGGGCAAAGGCATAAGCGCCAAAGCGCCTGTGGTAACTTCACCTTCGGTTCTGCGACTGGCCGTAACTGGCGCTATTTCCGCCCCCCCCCACCCCATCCCTCCCCCACAAAGGGGGAGGGGAGCCGCTTGGCGAGGCTGCATGGCAACAGAACCATACCTGTGCGCAGGACCGATACGGTGCAGGCACATCTGCGTCCCTCCCCCCTTTGTGGGGGAGGGCTGGGGTGGGGGGGGAACAGGGACGTAAGTCGCTATAAGGATCTTATCAGATCCTGCGTGGCGTGGCATGACTGCAATTGCGGCGCGGGCCAATCACAACCCAATTCCGTGCCGTCAGTGTCTGGTCAGCTGTAGCGTCTGATCATTCCGATGCAGCAGGGTCTGCATGATCCAAATCCATCATCACCTGACGCGAGGTTGAGGCGAATTCGCGGCGCAGCATGACACCACTTGCCATGACCGTGGCCACGCCAAGTGCAATCGGCCCCAGCAACCATCCAAGCGACGCGAGCCCAAAATAAATCGCGCGCAGGCCGCGGTTAAAACTGCGGGCGGCGGTGATGTTGATTTCGGCGGCTTGTGCAGCACGCGGATAGGCGCGGGGATCGGCGGGATCATTCGGGACGGCGGCCATCAGCACCGAACAATAGCCAAACAGGCGGTTGGCCCAGACGAATTTCAACAGCGCATTGGCCAGAAAGAACAGCACAAGGATGATCTTGGCCTCAACCGGAACGCCTGCAATATCCAAAGGCAGATCGGTGGCAAGGCCCTGAATGCGGTCGGAATTGCCAATGACCGCCACGCCGCCGCCGATGGCGATCATGCAGGTAGAGGCAAAGAATGCGGTGCCTTGCCGCAGGCTTTCGATGATGCTGGCGTCAAAGATGCGGGGCTGGCGGGTCACCATCTGCACCATCCAGTCACGCCGGTACTGCACCATCAGCGTGGACACCGACGGCAAGCGGCCGGGCGGATGTTCAATCAGCCAGCCAATGGCCAGCCATGCGGCCAGCAGCAAGCCAATCGCGGCAAGGTTCGGGCCATCCAGCGGGCCAAGGTCAAACGGCATGTTCATGGCGGTCAGCATAGTGGGTGTGCGTTTCGCTTGCCAGTGGGGTGAATTGGTTATAATTATTTACCAAATAGGAGGAGCCGCAATGGAAATGCCAAGGCCAAACCCGGACGTGCTGTCCGCCAAGGCGCGGATCGTGGCGGGGCTGCGGGCGATTCTGCCGGATGATGCGGTGATTTCCGAGGCGGTTGGAACGCGGGCCTACGAATGCGATGGGCTGGCGGCTTATCGCTGTACGCCCTTGGTGGTGGTTCTGCCGCGCACGACGGATGAGGTGGCCGGGGTGCTGCGGCTGTGCCACGCGCTTGGCGTGCCGGTGGTGCCGCGTGGATCGGGCACAAGCCTAGCAGGTGGGGCGATGCCGACGGCGGATTGCGTGGTGCTGGGCATTGGCCGGATGAATGCGGTGCTGGAAACGGACTATGCCAACCGCCTGATCCGGGTGCAGACGGGCCGCACGAACCTGAGCGTGACCGGGGCGGTCGAGGCGGATGGCTGGTTTTACGCGCCTGACCCGTCCAGCCAGCTGGCCTGCGCGATTGCAGGCAATATCGCGATGAACAGCGGCGGGGCGCATTGCCTCAAGTATGGCGTGACCACGAACAACCTGCTGGGCGTGACGATGGTGCTGATGGATGGCAGCGTGGTGCAGGTGGGCGGCGGCCATCTGGATGCGCCGGGGCTGGACCTGCTGGGGGTGATCTGTGGATCGGAAGGGCAGTTGGGGGTGGTGACGGAAGCGACCTTGCGCATTCTGCCAAAGCCGGAAGGGGCGCGGCCGATTTTGCTGGGGTTTGATGCGAACGAGGTGGCGGGGGCCTGTGTATCAGACATCATCAAGGCGGGGATCCTGCCGGTGGCGATAGAATTCATGGACCGGCCCTGCATCCGGGTATGTGAGGAATATGCCAAGGCGGGCTATCCGGACTGTGAGGCACTGTTGATTGTGGAGGTGGAAGGCGCACCTGCGGAAATTGACGAACAACTGGCGCGGATCAAGGCGATAGCGGCGCGGCACAATCCGGTGGAAATGCGCGAAAGCCAGTCAGCGGATGAGGCGGCGCGCATCTGGCTGGGGCGGAAATCGGCGTTTTCGGCGATCGGGCGGGTGGCGGATTACATGTGTCTGGATGGGACGATCCCGGTGACGGAACTGCCGTTTGTCTTGCGCCGGATTGCGGAACTGGGGGCGGAATATGGGCTGAGTGTGGCGAACGTGTTTCATGCGGGTGATGGCAACATGCACCCGTTGATCATGTTCGACGCGAACAAACCGGGCGATCTGGAAAAGTGTGAGGCCTTGGGGGCAGAGATCCTGAAGCTGTGCGTGGAGGTGGGGGGCTGCCTGACGGGCGAACATGGGGTGGGCGTGGAAAAGCGCGATCTGATGGGGGTGCAGTTCGGGCCGGATGATCTGGAGGCGCAGATGCAGGTGAAGGATGTGTTTGATCCGGGTTGGCTTTTGAATCCGGCAAAGGTGTTTCCGTTGGCGAGCAGTGCCGGGCGGCGGGATTGCTGAAAAGGCCGGGGGGATTTTACATCCCCCCGCAGCTCACCGGTTCCTTGAACCGATGGCGAAACCACTGAGCTACCCCTGCAGGATATTTATGGACAGATGAAAGGGCGCAGCGTGCAGCCTGCAACAGAACTTGAATTGGCTGACCATCTGCGCGGGGCGTGTGGCCCCTTGGTCGTGCAGGGCGGTGGCACGCGCGGGCATTTCGGGGCGGGGGTGCGGCTGTCGTCCGGGGGGCTGACGGGGATCACGCTGTATGAACCGGGGGCGCTGACGCTGGTGGTGCGGGCGGGCACGCCTTTGGCCGAGGTTGAGGCGGTGCTGGCCGA
Organism: Rhodobacterales bacterium; assembly: GCA_043751715.1. GTDB lineage: Bacteria > Pseudomonadota > Alphaproteobacteria > Rhodobacterales > Rhodobacteraceae > JAAFHS01. The sequence goes on from JAYUZO010000116.1 coordinate 22,751, forward strand.
TCAGGGGCAGCGGCTGGCGTTCGAGGTGCCTGATCTGCGGGGGCTGCTGGGGCGGCAGGGCGCGTCAACCATGGGCGGAGTGGTGGCAGCGAATGCGAGCGGGCCACGGCGTATTCAGGCGGGGGCGTGCCGGGACAGCCTGCTGGGTGTGCGGTTCGTGGACGGGGCGGGGCGGATCATCAAGAACGGTGGGCGGGTGATGAAGAATGTGACAGGGCTTGATCTGATCAAGTTGATGGCGGGCAGCCGGGGCAGTTTGGGCGTGCTGACCGAGGTCAGCATCAGGGTGCAGGCGGTGCCCGAGGCGCAAGCGACGCTGGTGGTGCAGGTGGCGGGTGCAGCGGCGGGGGTGGCGGTGCTAAGCGCAGCTCTTGGGTCACCTTATGATGTGACGGGGGCGGCGTATGACGGGCGGGCCTTGGTACGGATTGAGGGGATGGCGGGGTCGGTTGCCTATCGTGCGCAGGCGTTGCAGGCGGTGATTGGCGGGGATGTGGTGACGGGTGCGGAAAGTGCGGCAATCTGGGCTGCGGTGCGCGATGTGGTGCCGTTGCGGGGCAAAGCGGGGGCGGTCTGGCGGGTGTCGGTGCGGCCAACGGATGGGCCGGGCGTGGTGCTGGCACTGGGCGATGTGCCGCATATGATGGATTGGGGGGGCGGGTTGATCTGGTGCGTGTTGCCCGATGATGTGGCCTGTGCCGTGGCGCTGCGGGCGCATGTGGCGCAGGTGGGGGGGCATGCAACGCGGCTGCGCGGGATGGCTGCGGTGGCGGATATGCCCCCCGAGGCTGCAGGGGTGGCCAAGCTGGGCGCGGGCATCCGTGCGGCGTTTGATCCGCGCGGGATTTTCAGTGCAGGCGGCATGATGGCAGTGGGGCACTGATGCAGACAACATTCACGCCTGACCAGTTGCGTGATCCGGCAACGGCGCGGTCAAACGAAATTCTGCGGTCTTGCGTGCATTGCGGCATGTGCACGGCGACCTGCCCGACCTATCAGGTACTGGGTGATGAGCTGGACAGCCCGCGCGGGCGGATTTACCTGATCAAGGATATGCTGGAGGCGGGCCGTCCTGCCGATGCTTTGACGGTCAAGCACATCGACCGCTGCCTGTCATGCCTTGCCTGCATGACCACCTGCCCTTCGGGCGTGCATTACATGCACCTGGTGGATCATGCGCGCGCGCATATCGAGGCGACGTACAAGCGCCCGTTCATGGAACGCATGTTGCGCAATGTGCTGGCTTGGGTGATCCCGCACCCTACGCGGTTCCGGCTGGCCTTGCTTGGTGCCAAAATGGCGCGTCCTTTTGCGCGGCTGATCCCCGATGCCCGGCTGCGCGCGATGATTGCCATGGCACCGGCGCAAATTCCACCGGTCAGCCCAAATGACGATCCGCAGGTGTTCGCCGCAGATGGCCCGCGAAAGATGCGGGTGGCGCTGATGACGGGCTGCGCGCAAAAGGCGCTGAACACCGATATCAACGATGCCACGATCCGGCTGCTGACGCGGTTGGGGTGTGAGGTGGTGATTGCCAAGGGGCAGGGCTGCTGCGGGGCGCTGACGCACCATATGGGCAAGGGCGCGCAGGCGCATGCAAGTGCGGCGGGCAATATCGCGGCCTTTATGGCCGAGGTGCCACGGGGCCTGGATGCCATCGTGATCAACACATCGGGCTGTGGCACAACAGTCAAGGATTACGGGCACATGTTCGCGGGCGGTGCCTTGGCGACGGATGCAGCAACGGTGGCGGGGCTGGCCTGTGATATCAGCGAAATGCTGGTGCGGATCGGGCTGCCTGCGGGGCCGGCCAAGGATTTGCGCGTGGCGTATCACGCCGCATGCAGTCTGCAGCACGGCCAGCAGATCAAGTCGGCGCCAAAAGACCTGTTGCGGCAGGTTGGCTTTACCGTGGTGGAACCGGCTGACAGCCATTTGTGCTGCGGGTCGGCAGGCACTTATAACCTGCTGCAACCTGAAATCAGCGGGCAACTGAAAGCGAGAAAGGTGGCCACACTGATGGCAAAAGCCCCCGATGTGATTGCGGCGGGCAACATCGGCTGCATGATGCAGATCGGTTCAGGCGTGCCGGTGCCGGTGGTGCACACGGTGGAACTGCTGGATTGGGCCACAGGCGGGCCGCGTCCGCGCGCGATGTGCTGAATAAGGTTTGCCACAAATCCGCCGAAGTGCTTGGGTATTCAGCGGCAAAACCTGTGGGAGATGTGATGCGGATTTCAGCGGTGATCCTGGCGCTTGGGCTGTGTGGCCCCGGCATGCTGCATGCTGAAATCACCGGCATTCCGGCGGAAAATTCAGGCCTTGTGGCGCTGCAAACCGCCGATGACAGCCGCGGATGGGAGGCGGTGGGCCGCCTGAACCTGGGTGATCGGGGGTTTTGCACGGGCGCGCTGATTGCCGATGATCTGGTGCTGACGGCGGCGCATTGCCTGTTTGACAAGGAAACCGGCGCGCGGGTGGATACCGATGTCATTCAGTTTCTGGTGGGCTGGCGCAACGGACGGGCCTTGGCCTACCGGGGGGTGAAAATGGCCGTGGCACATCCGGAATATGTATACAGCGGCGACCGTGGGATTGACCGGGTGACGTTTGACCTTGCGTTGATCCAGCTGGATCAACCGGTGCGCCTGCAACAGGTACAGCCGTTTGCGTTGGATACCCAGCCGGAAACCGGGGATGAAGTGGGCATTGTTTCCTATGCGCAGGACCGGGCCGAGGTGCCAAGCCTGCAGGAAACCTGCCATGTGCTATCGCGTGAGCCGGTGGCATTGGTGATGGATTGCAGCGTGGATTTCGGGGCATCGGGTGCGCCGATCTTTACCTTCAAGGATGGCGTGGCGCGGGTGGTGTCTGTGGTATCGGCGAAGGCGCAGATGGAAGGGCAGGCGGTTTCACTGGGCGTGTCACTGGAAGAACCGCTGGCAGAACTGCGCGCGCAGTTGGCGGCGGACAGCACGGGTGTGGCAGGCCGGGGCGGGGTGCGGGTGCTGTCGGGCGGCAATGCGCTTGGGGCCAAATTCATGCGCCCGGCGGATGAAAGCGAGAGTCCATAGCCCCCTTGAAACGCCGCAAACGGCTTCCCAGATGATGTGAACCCCGGTGCCAATGAATGGGCCGGGGTCAGACCAGCGCCCTGTCCGCAACCGGAGGGGCATCACACATCGCTTTATGAGGATGACCATGCGCACCTATGATTTCGCACCACTTTACCGTGCCACCGTTGGCTTTGACCGTATCGCCAATCTGGTGGACTGCGCCCTGTCTGCCGACGTGGCAGCCCCCGCTTACCCGCCCTACAACATCGAAAAGACGGCTGATGATGCCTACCGCATTTCCGTGGCGGTGGCCGGTTTCACGGCGGATGAGCTGGGCGTGGAGGTCAAGGATGGCAGCCTGACCGTGACGGCGCGCAAGGCGCCCGAGGCGGATGGCGAAGGCCGCACCTACCTGCACCGTGGCATTGCCAACCGCGCCTTTGAACGCCGCTTTGCGCTGGCCGACCATGTGCGCGTGGCAGGGGCCAGCCATGATCTGGGCATGCTGCACATTGACCTGATCGTGGAAACCCCCGAGGCGCTGAAACCCCGCCGGATCGAAATTGCCCGTGCGGGCGATATCGAGGTGAAGGCGGTGACGCAGGAT
>JAYUZO010000117.1:0-17327 GCA_043751715.1 Rhodobacterales bacterium
TAACGGTACGTCGGTTCAGATGCATGGCACCCTCATTTGCAAATCCGCCGTCAGGAACCATGAAACAGCGGCATCATGCAAGCCATATCCCGCAGGCACGGGCGTTCAGCCATCACACAGGGATCAGGTCATTGCCATGGCGACGGGCCCGTTGCAGACCGTACGCGTCGTTCCAGCCCTACTGGCACAGGATCATGATGCAGGTCGGCCTGCCGTGGCGGATACCGTTGCATCCGGTGATACCACCGCCTGAAACATGCGCCCGCATTGCAGCACAGTCCGGGATCGCCCGCATATGCCGGACCAGGCCCCAACAACCCAGCGCCATCGGATGCCGGCATGTCCCTGTCAGCACGGTGGCATGGCCGCGGACAGGGCTGGCGACGTTGCGCACCACGCGGGGTATATGGCCAGCACCGCTGTCTGACAGCGCGGTTGTGGCCATATATTCCCGCACGGCGATTGGGCTTGGGTTGCGTCACATCCGGCAGGGTTTGCCTCACCGTGCCTGCACGCGCACGGCTATTGCAAAGACCGTATCGCAGCCACTGCTGCCGCCGTCATACCGGGGGTCGTAGCCTGCAAGATCAGGTTGCGGTCATACAAGGTGGGGTCAGCGGCCAAAACGTCACACAAGGCTGCGCCAAAGGCCTGCCGCAGTTCGGTGCCGATGTTGAATTTGCACACGGCTGTTTGCTGCGCGATCTGCGCACGCAGGGCGGGTGCTATGCCCGATCCGCCGTGCAGCACCAGTGGCAGGCCGGGGGCAGCGGCGGCAATCAGCGCCAGTTGATCAAGGTCAATCACCGCACCCGGTGCTGGCATCAGATGATCATTGCCCACCGAAACCGCCAGTGCATCGACCCGCGTTTGCGCCCAGAAATGCGCCACCTCATCGGGCTGCGTGCCCCGTGACGCCGCCCCGCCGTGATAGCCGACATAGCCCAACTCTGCCTCCACGCTCACGCCCGCCGCATGGGCCATGGCCACAATATCAGCGGTCAGCGCAATGTTTTCGGCCAAAGGCAAGGCAGACCCATCATACATCACCGACGTAAAGCCGCAGTCGATGGCAGCGCGGCACACCGCAATCCCGTCACCATGATCCAGATGGGCGACGACAGGCACCAATGCCTGTTCCGCCAGATGCACGAACATCGCCCCCATCAGATGCAAGGGCATATGCGCCCGCGCGCCCGGCCCCGCCTGCAGAATAACCGGGCGGCCCACCGCCTCGGCCGCCATCACATAAGCGCGCGCATCCTCCCACCCCTGCACCACAAACCCCGCCACGGCGCGGCCATCGCGCAGAGCCGGTTGAAGGACTTCGGAAAGCGTAGCGCGCGTCATTTGAACTTGGCGATCATGTCCTTGATCCCCGGAATGGTTTCAATCTGGTGGGCATGGGATGGCTGGAAATACTGCACGAGTGACCGTTGCGAAAGCCCCGCAAGAATGGTGAAATAATACATCTCATACCCCGGCAGCACGCAACAGGGGTGATAGCCATGATCCAGTGCAATCGTTGATCCATTCACGATGTGATAGGCATCGCCCGGCTGCCCATCGGCCCGTTGCAGCATCTGCACGCCTGACCCATGCGGTGGGTTGAACCGAAAGTTGTACGCCTCATCATGGCGCGTCTCCAGTGGCAGGCGGTCCGTATCATGCTTGTGGCTGGGAAAGCCCGACCAGCCGCCTGCGCCCACGGTATAAAGCTCCGATACCAGCAGGCGCCCCACGCGGCCGTGGTATTTGGTGCCAAGGATATGCTTGATCTTGCGGTGGGTTTTCGTGTCGTCCGACCCGTATTGCACCGGGTCAATCTCGCTTGCGCGGATGGCAAAGGGGCGCAGCACGTCATCAAACCGCGCACCGGCCACGAATACTTCGGCATCCGCGCGGCAGGTGATGACCGCCGCCATACCGGTGGGCACATAAACGCCTTCGGGTTCACCATCCCAGACATGCAGGCGGCGCTGCCCGATGGCAAGATACGTCTCTTTCCCCACCGCCACATCCACCGTGCCCGTGGCTGGCACCACGCAGGTTTCATAGCCCGCGACCTGCGAGGTGAAACTTTCCCCCGCGCGCAGCTTGACGATGTTGAAATACACCAGCGGCACGGTGGGGTGATCTGCCCCGATGATCGGCTGATTTGCGTTATCATATGGTGCGATGTGCATCTCTTATCCCCGTTCCGCCATGAAGGCCGCCAGTTCCTGCGCGGTGGGTGAGGCTGGCGCGCAGCCCACCCCCGCCACGATCATCGCCGCCGTTGCCGCACCGCGCCGGATCGCCACCTCCAGCCCTGTGCCCTGCCCAAGCGCCGCCAGCAGCCCCCCCATGAAGCCATCCCCGGCCCCCATCGGCTTTTGCGCGACGACCGGGAATATCCCCGATGCAAAGCCGAAATCGGCTGTAAAGGTGGTGCAGCCTTTTGCACCCTCTTTGTAAACGGTGAACAGCGCGCCATTCAGCGCCAGCTGCCGGGCAAAGGCCTTGCCGTTGCTGCCTGCAAGCAAGGCAAATTCATCATCATTGCCGATCACGATATCGGCGGTTTCCGCCACCGCCCGGCATTCCTGCGCCGCCTGATCCTGATCCGCCCAAGCCTGCGCGCGGTAGTCCACATCCAGCACCACCAAGGCCCCCGCCGCCTTGGCCCGTGTGATTGCCACCTGAACCGCCCCGCGCGAAGGATCAGCCGACAGCGCCGTGCCCGTGATGACCAGCGCCGCCACCGGCGCAAAATCCACCGCCGACAGTTGCGCATCCGTCAGCATCAGATCAGCCGCACCGTTGCGATACAGCGCCACCTGACAATCGGTCGCCCGCGTTTCCGTGACCGCAAGCCCGTTGGGTGCCTTGACCGTTGCCACCGCCGTCGTATCCACCCCAAACCCTGCCAGCCGTGCAAGGCAGAACCGCCCCACCGCGTCATCCGCCACAGCGCTTATCAGCGCAGCCCCCGCACCTTGCCGTGCCAGTGCCACTGCGATATTGCCTGCTGAACCGCCGATTGTGGCCATGAACTGCACGGCATCCTCAATGCGCGTGCCTGGCGGGTCGGCGTACAGGTCCATGCCCACGCGGCCCACTACAGCAAACCGGTTCAGCGCCATCCGTTCCCATAACCGCCGCATCACATGCCCCATTGACCTTGTATCGTCAGGCAGGATACAAGTTTTGCAATCGGTTGCAAATGGTTTCATGCGCATGACAGATATCGGGATCGGCATCATCGGCGGCGGCTATATGGGCAAGGCGCATTCTGTGGCCATGGCCGCTGTGGGGGCCGTGTTCAACACAGCCTTGCGCCCAAGGCTGGAGATGATTTGCGCCACGAGTGACGCCAAGGCCGAAACCTACCGCGCGGCCTATGGTTTTGCCCGCGCCACCGCCGATTGGCGCGTTCTGGTGGCTGACCCGAGGGTTGAGGCTGTGGTGATTGCCAGCCCGCAGGAAACCCACCGCGCCATTGCGCTTGCGGCGTTTGCGCTTGGCAAGCCGGTGTTCTGCGAAAAGCCGCTGGGGGCTGATCTGGCCGACAGCATGGCGATGGTTGCGGCAGCGGAAAGCAGCACCTGCATCAACATGGTCGGCTTCAACTACATCCGCACGCCCGCCAGCCAGTATGCCCGCGCCTTGGTCGCTGCCGGAGAGATTGGCACCATCACATGGTTTCGCGGTGAACATACCGAGGATTTTGCGGCTGATCCCGCAGCCCCCGCGCATTGGCGACACCTCGGCCGCGCCAATGGCACGATGGGCGATCTTGCGCCGCACATGATCAACGCAGCCCTTGCCCTGATCGGCCCGATTGCGCGCCTTTCCGCCGATACCGGCACGGTTTACCCCACCCGCCCCTCGCCCACCGGCCCCGTGGCCGTAACGAATGATGATATCGGCCAGTTCATGTGCCGCTTTGTGGGTGGCGCGATGGGCCATCTGTCCTTCAGCCGTGTCAGCACGGGGCGCAAGATGGGCTATGCCTATGAAATCACTGGCACAACGGGGGCGATAAGGTTCGATCAAGAGGATCAGAATGCCCTCTGGCTGTACCGCGCGGGTGACCCACCAGCGATGCGCGGTTTCCGGAAAATCCTGACCGGGCCAGACCACCCCGATTACCTGCCCTTCTGCCAAGGCCCCGGCCATGGCACCGGCTACCAAGACCAGATCATTATTGAGGCCCGCGATTTCCTGCAGGCCATCGCGACCAAAACCAACATCTGGCCCACCTTCCGCGACGGGATGGAGGTGAACCGCATTATTGACGCGGCACACGCCTCTGCCGCTGCGGGCGCTTGGGTTGATCTTTGAAAGGAACAGCATGATCCGTATCGGCAATGCGCCCTGTAGCTGGGGTGTGGAATGGGCAGACGACCCGCGCAATCCGTCATGGCAGCAGGTTTTGGCCGACTGTGCGGCGGCGGGGTACAAAGGGATCGAGCTTGGCCCCATCGGCTTCATGCCCGAAGACCCAAGCCTTCTGGCCGACGGTCTGGCCCAGCATGACCTGACGCTGATCGGCGGCGTCGTGTTCCGCCCGTTTCACGACCCCGCCAAATGGGATGAGGTCTGGGATGCCGCACAGCGCACCTGCAAATCGCTTGTGTCCCACGGTGCGCAGCACCTTGTGCTGATTGACAGCATCAGCCCCCGCCGCGCGCCCACCGCAGGCCGCGCAGCTGAGGCAGAGCAGATGGGAACAGACGAATGGCGCGGTTTTGTGGACCGTTTCCGCAAGGTCTGCCAGCTTGGCGCTGACCATGGCCTGACAGTGGGCATCCACGCCCATGCCGCCGGATTTGTGGATTTCGAACCAGAACTCGAACGCCTGCTGGGTGATATCGACGAATCCTTGCTGAAAATCTGCTTTGACACCGGCCACCATTCCTACGCCGGCTATGATCCTGTCGCCTTCATGCGCAAACACATTGCGCGTATCAGCTATATGCATTTCAAGGACATCGACCCCGTGGTCAAAGCCCGCGCCGTCGCCAACCGCACCGGGTTTTACGATGCCTGCGCACAGGGCATTTTCTGCAATCTTGGCAAGGGTGATGTGGATTTTGCCGCCGTGCGTCAGGTGCTGCTGGATGCCGGTTTCTCGGGCTGGTGCACGGTGGAACAGGATTGCGATCCGGCGGGCACCACCTCGCCCGTTGATGACGCCGCCGCCAACCGCGCCTATCTGCAATCCATCGGTTTCTAAGGGGAACGACCATGAAAAAGCTGAACTGGGGCATGATCGGTGGCGGCAAGGGCAGCCAGATTGGTCCCGCCCACCGCATCGCCGCTGGCCTTGATGGCCATTTCACCCTTGCCGCCGGGGCCTTGGACCATGACCCCGCCGCTGGCCGCGCCTACGGCGTCGAACTGGGCATGGCCCCCGACCGCAGCTATGGCGACTGGCGCGAGATGCTGGCGGGTGAGGCGGGCCGGGCTGACCGGGTTGATCTGGTCACCGTCGCCACGCCCAACAGCACGCATTACGAGATTGCCAAGGCGTTTCTGCAGGCTGGCATCCATGTGCTGTGCGAAAAGCCGATGACGGTGACAGAAGCCGAGGCGCAGGATGTGGTCGATACCGCCCGCGCCACCGGCGCGATCTGTGCGGTGAACTACGGCTATACCGGCTATGCCCTTGTGCGCCACATGCGCGCCATGGTGGCGCGCGGCGATCTGGGCCGCGTGCGCCTTGTGGTCGCCGAATTCGCCCATGGCCACCATGCCAATGCCGCCGATGCCGATAACCCGCGCGTGCGCTGGCGCTATGACCCAGCCCAAGCCGGGGTCTCCGCCCAGTTTGCCGATTGCGGCATTCACGCCCTGCACATGGCAAGCTTTGTGACCGGGCAAGAGGTGGCCAAACTGTCCGCCGATTTCGCATCCTGCCTGCCCGTGCGGGTGTTGGAGGATGATGCGACGGTCAACTTCCGTATGACCGGCGGCGCTGTCGGGCGGCTGTGGACATCATCGGTGGCCATCGGCCGCCAGCATGGCCTGACCATTCAGGTGTTTGGTGAAACGGGTGGCCTGCGGTGGGCTCAGGAGCAACCGAACCAACTACATTACATGCCGCTGGGTGGGCGTGCCACGATCATCGAACGCGGTGAGGGCAACCTGTCACCCGAGGCGGATCGTGCATCCCGTGTCACCGTGGGTCATGCCGAAGGCATGCCGCTCGCGTTCGGCAACATCTACCGCGATATCGCCGAAAGCCTGTTTGCCGCAAGCGAAGGCCGCGCGCCAGACCCCGCGATCACGCTGTTCCCCACCGCCACCGATGGCATGCGGTCGATCAGCGCCATCCACGCCGCCGTGGCATCGGCCAAGGCCGATGGCGCTTGGGTGGATGCACGGCCACTTTCCTTGCGGTAGCGCCTGAATTTTCGCCGAAAATTCGTGCCCTGCGCATTTTCGGCGAAAAATCACAGCCCCCGCAGCGTGCCACGTTCCACCACGTGGCAGGGAAACATCAGCGCCTCTGGCCCGCTGGTCGGGTCATCGAACTGCGCCAGCATCAGCGCGATCGTGGCATCCACGATTGCCGCGAACGGCTGGTGGATCGTGGTCAGTGCGATGTTGTCCCAGCCCGCCATCGCCATGTCATTCAACCCGATGATCCCCACATCATCCGGCACCCGCAGCCCCGCACCCGCCACCGCCGACATCGCCCCAATCGACAGCACATCATCGGCGCAGAAATACGCCTCTGCCCGGTCCTGCAGTGCACCCGCCATTGCCGCACGGCCCGCCGCATGGGTATAGGCCCCCGCGTAATGCACCTGCACATCGCCCGCCACGGCCCGAAACCCTGCCAGACGGTCTTGCGTCGTTGATGCGCCGACCGGCCCGCCGATAAAGCCCAGCCGCACATAGCCCCGTGCCAGCAGCGCCTCGGCCGCCATCCGCCCTGCTGCCACGTTATCAATGCCCACCACATGCACATCGGGTGCAGCTGTTGCGCGCCCGAACGCATGCACCACCGGCACGCCCGCGGCCCTGAACGCCGCTGCAAACCCGTCGGGCAGGTGTGATGATGCAATCACCACCCCGTCCACCGCATATTGCTGCAAGGTTTGCAAAGACCGCGCCGGATCAACCTCATCCGACAGGTTCACCAGCAGGGGGCGCAGGCCCGCCTCTTGCAGGGCCTTGGTGAACAGATCGAAAATCTCAAGGAACACCGGGTTGTGAAAGTTGTTCGACACCAGCCCCACCATCCGCGTAGCACCCGTCATCAGCCCGCGTGCCAGCATATTGGGCCGGTAGCCCAGATCAGCCGCCGCCGCCTCAACCCGCGCCCGCATGCGCGGCGATACTGACGCGCCATCGGTAAACGTGCGTGACACCGCCGCGCGTGAAACGCCTGCCGCAAGGGCCACGTCTTTCAGGGTTACAGGCATGGGCCACCACTTATAATCTGACCACGCCAGCAGTGTCTGGCTTATATGCCCGCGTCAACGGCATCACCACGCCACGTCCGTCTTTCCACTGCCCCCCGGCAGGTCACCAAACCGAATCCCCCCAATGCCCCACGGCCTGCCATTTTGCCGCACCTTTTGCACAATGCCTGCTTTCTGCGCTGCAGCGCAAAATTTCCGCCGCAGAAACAGGCGTTCCCGCGCGCGCGCCTTTCGCAGGGGAACGCACTGCCTGATTGCGTTGCCCCAACCCGTGAATTCGGCCCCCCTGCCTTTGGCCGGACGGTGATCTGTCTGGCTGACAGCGGGGGCGGCATGCAGGATTTTTGCGCGCCGGCCCCCATCAGGGATGAACGCAATGCCTGTCACGCGCGGCACAGCCCTTGGGGCGGCACGCAGCGGTGGGCACTCAGAAAGGGACGATCATGAAACTGACCAGACGTGCGCTTTTGGTATCCGGAATTGCTTCGCTTGCCGTGCCCCGCGTTGTTTTCGCGCAAGCAGAGACCATAAAGATCGGCGTGCTGCATTCGCTGTCTGGCACCATGGCAATTTCGGAAACCACGCTGAAAGACACCATGCTGATGCTGATCGAGGCGCAGAATGCCAAGGGTGGCGTCCTGGGCAAACAGCTTGAGGCGGTGGTGGTTGACCCGGCATCCGACTGGCCGCTGTTCGCCGAAAAGGCACGCGAGCTGCTGACCGTGTCGAATGTGGATGTGATGTTCGGCTGCTGGACCAGCGTCAGCCGCAAATCGGTGCTGCCGGTGATCGAAGAGCTGAACGGATTGCTGTTCTACCCGGTGCAGTATGAAGGCGAGGAATCGTCCAAAAACGTGTTCTACACCGGGGCCGCGCCAAACCAGCAGGCTATCCCGGCGGTGGATTACTATCTGGAAGAGCTGGGCGTGACAAAGTTCGCGCTGCTGGGCACCGACTATGTCTATCCGCGCACCACAAACAATATCCTTGAGGCGTATCTGATCTCCAAAGGCATCCCGAAGGAAGACATCTTTGTGAACTACACACCCTTTGGCCACAGTGACTGGTCCAAGATCGTGGGCGATGTGGTGGCTTTGGGCGCAGATGGCAAAAAGGTCGGCGTGATTTCCACCATCAACGGTGATGCGAACATTGGCTTTTACAAGGAACTGGCCGCAGCCGGTGTGACCGCCGATACGCTGCCCGTGGTGGCATTTTCGGTGGGTGAGGAAGAACTGTCGGGGCTGGATACCACCAACCTGGCGGGCCATCTGGCGGCATGGAATTACTTCATGTCGGCCGACACGCCTGAAAACGCGGCCTTTATCGCGGGGTGGAAGGCCTACATCAAGGATGACGCGCGCGTCACCAATGACCCGATGGAGGCGCATTACATCGGCTTTAACATGTGGGTGAACGCAGTCACGGCAGCGGGCACAACGGATGTTGACGCGGTATCGGCGGCGATGATCGGGCAGGAATTCCCGAACCTGACGGGCGGGGTGGCCAAGATGCTGCCGAACCATCATCTGACCAAACCGGTGCTGATCGGTGAAATCCGCGCTGATGGCCAGTTTGATATCATCAGCCAGACCGAACCGGTTGCCGGTGATGCCTGGACCGATTTCCTGCCAGAATCTGCGGTGCTGGAGGCGGACTGGGCCGAATTGAAATGCGGCATGTACAACACTGAAACCGCCACCTGCGTGCAGCTGACATCAAACTACTGATCCGCAGCGCCTACTGCGGGGACAAGGCACCCTCTCTCCCCCTCTGTGGGGAGGGGATGGGGGTGGGGGGATAGCAGCCCTTCCGCCCCCACAAGGCCCCCCCACCCTCTCCCTCCCCCACAACGGGGGGGAGGGAAGCGCCCCATCCCGACCGCAGCTTTGCTGTCCAATGCCAGAAAGTTCCATGCGCCTGACCGCCTTCCTTATCGCGGCCCTTTGCTGGCTTGCGCCCCTGCCTGCCCTTGCACAAGAGGCGGCTGCCATCGTGGCTGAAAACCGCGACCAGATCGAAAAACCTTCGCGTCAGACCATTGGCCCGGTCATTGCGGCACTCGCGGCCAGCGGTGATCCGATCGCCGATGATATTCTGGCCGCATGGGCGGACAAACGGCTGGTCATCCGCAAGGCCGATGATGTGCTGCTGCTGGCCACGCCCGAAGGCGATGGTTTTACCCTGACCGCACTGGATGGCACGCCGTCAGGCACTGCCGCCAAGCCTGACCTGACCGAATTGAAACCCAATGCCGGGGTGCGCGGTCTGATTGCGACCGCGCTTGTGCAGTTCACCCTGTCAGACCCGGACCCCGCCAAACGCCGCGCCGCGCTGGAAAGTATCGCGCGCGATCCCACGCCAGAAACACTGGCCCCGTTGCGCGCATCACTGGCCACGGAAACCGACCCCGCTTTGCTGGCCATGAAAGAACGCCTGACGCAATTCCTGATCCTGCGGTTTGATCCCGACCCGGCGGCGCGCGTGGCCGCGATCAATGGGCTTGCGGCCGACACATCGCTGGATACCCGCGGCGCACTGAACCCGTTGGTGGCCACCACCCGCGTCGCCACTTTGGGTGATCCTGCGGGCAACATCGCCCGCCCTTTGACCGTTGGCCGCGATCTGACCGAGGCTGCGGCCTATGACCTGCTGGTCACAGCCAAGCTGGCCCCCGCCCGGCTGACGCTGGAGCAACAGCGCACCGCCTTGCTGGCAAACATCGTGGACGGGCAGGTTGGCGGCGTGGCCGTGGCCGACCTGAACAGCCAGGCCAACCGTGACCGCGCCTATACGGCGTTGGAACAGGCGGGGACCGTGCCCACCGCCGCCACCAATGATGAGGCTGCAACCGCACTTGCAACCCACAGCTTTTACGAGGTGTATGTCGAACCCGACGCCACCGTTACCCAGGCGGCCCGCGCCGCCCTGACGCAGATTGACCGCAAGGTGGCGCTGATGCAGGCCGCAGACCTTGGCCTTGATGCGCTGTCACTGGCCGCCATCTATTTTCTTGCCGCCATCGGCCTTGCCATCACCTTTGGCGTGATGGGCGTGATCAACATGGCGCATGGTGAATTCATCACCATCGGTGCCTATACCGGCTTTGTCGTGCAACTGTTCGTGCCCGATTACACCCTGTCCATCCTGATCGCCCTGCCGCTGGCCTTTGCCATTACCTTTGGTGCAGGTGTCGCGATGGAGCGTCTGGTGATCCGCCATCTGTACAAACGCCCGCTGGAAACGCTGCTGGCCACCTTTGGCATTTCAATCGCGCTGCAACAGATCCTGAAGAACATCTTCGGCACGCAGGCCCGCCCGCTGACCGCGCCGGGCTGGCTGGACGGCGCATTGGAGTTCAACGATGTTGTATCAATCAGCTATATCCGCATTGCGATTTTCGTCCTCGCCCTGCTGTTTCTGGGCTTTTTCCTGTACCTGATGAAACGCACACGACTGGGGCTTGAGGTGCGCGCCGTCACGCAAAACCCCACCATGGCCGCCTCCATGGGCATCAACCCTGATCGTATCAACATGCTGACCTTTGGCCTTGGCTCTGGCATTGCAGGCATCGCAGGGGTGGCCATTGGTCTGTATGCCAAGGTGACATCGGAAATGGGCACAGACTATATCGTGCAGTCGTTCATGACGGTGGTCGTGGGCGGTGTCGGCAATGTATGGGGCACGCTGGCGGGGGCCACGATGATCGGCAGCCTGCAAAAGGTGATCGAATTCCTGAACCCGTCAAACACCCTTGCCGCGCAAACCTACATGATCCTGTTCATCATCCTTTTCATCCAGTTCCGCCCACGGGGTATCATCGCCCTGCGCGGCCGCGCGGCGGGGGATTGACCATGACGTTTGTCCTGACAGCCAGACCGGCATGCCTCCCCTCCCCTCTGTGGGGAGGGGCTGGGGGTGGGGGGCCTGCCGCGCGTTCGCGGGCGCGGCTACGGGCGCGGCTATCCCTGCGCCCCCCCACCCCAGCCCTCCCCCACACAGGGGGGAGGGAGGCGCACACCTGCCCAGCATCACGCCGGGGGGCCACCGAATGACCCGCAGCATGACCCGCAGCTTTTTCGCCCGCAATCCATCGGTCCTGATCTTTGTCGCGGCCCTTGCGGCCTTTACCCTGATCGTCACCATCGCATCCGAAGCCTATGGTTTCGGCTTCCTTTCCACCTCATTCATCAAGACCTTGGGCAAGACCCTGTGCCTCTGCCTTGTCGCCCTCGCCATGGACCTGATCTGGGGTTACGCCGGTATCCTGTCGCTGGGCCACATGGCGTTTTTCGCGCTTGGCGGCTATATGATCGGCATGTGGCTGATGTATGCCCGCACCTCGGAAATTGTTGTGCAGGCCCTGTCCCAAGGTGGGTTGCCCGCCACGCCCGAAGAAATATCCCAAGGCATCGCCAGCCAGATTTTCGGCGTTGTCGGGGCATCAGACCTGCCGCTGATCTGGACCTTTGCCCACAGCCTGCCCCTGCAACTGCTGCTTGCCCTTGCCGTGCCCGGCCTGCTTGCCCTGATCTTTGGCTGGCTCGCGTTTCGCAGCCGCGTGACCGGCGTTTACCTGTCGATCCTGACCCAGGCCATGACGCTGGCCCTTGCGCTGTATCTGTTCCAGAATGACAGCGGCCTGCGCGGCAACAACGGCCTGTCCGGCCTGCAAAACCTGCCCGGCCTGCCCGACACATCACAGGATCTGATTTCCATCTGGTTCTTCTGGGCATCCGCCCTTGCCCTTGGGCTTGGCTATCTGGCCATTTCCGCCATCGTGTCCGGCAAATTCGGCAGCGTGATCCGCGCCATCCGCGATGATGAGGCGCGCGTGCGCTTCCTTGGCTACCCGGTCGAGGTGTACAAGCTGTTCCTGTTCACCCTGACCGCGCTGATCGCAGCCTTGGCCGGTGTGCTGTATTACCCGCAGGCCGGCATCATCAACCCCGCCGAACTTGCCCCCATCGCCTCGATCTACCTTGCTGTCTGGGTCGCTATCGGCGGGCGCGGGCGGCTGTATGGCGCGGTCATCGGTGCCGCATTCGTTTCGCTGCTTTCCAGCTTTTTCACCTCGGGTCGCCTGCCCAACATTCCGCTTGGCCCCTATACCCTGAATTGGGTGGACTGGTGGCTGGTGCTGTTGGGCCTGTCATTCGTTGCCGTCACCTTGTTTGCCCCCAAGGGCATCGGCGGGCTGTTTGACCGTGTTCTGCACATTACCACGCCTGACCGCAAAGGTGCGCCCCTTGGCCCCGATGACAGCAGCCTGCAGGAACAAGAGGCCCGCGAATGACTGCCCTGCTCGAGGTATCAGGCGTATCCGTCACGTTTGACGGCTTTAGCGCCATCAACAACCTGTCGTTTTCCATCGGCACCGCCGAACTGCGCGCCATCATCGGCCCCAATGGTGCGGGCAAGACCACGTTCATGGATATCGTCACCGGCAAGACCCGCCCCAATGCAGGCAGCATCACATTCGGTGAGCGGTCTGTTTCGCTGCTGGGCATGAATGAGGCGCAGATCGCCCGCGCCGGTGTGGGCCGCAAGTTTCAACGCCCGACGGTGTTTGAAGATCAGACCGTGCAGGCCAACCTGATCCTTGCCCTGCGTGCCCCGCGCAGCCCGTGGCGTGTGCTGTTCTGGCAGGCGCAGGCCGCTGATCTGACGCGCGTGCAGGCATTGGCTGCCGAAGTGGGGCTGGCCGATCATCTGCACCGTGCGTCGGGTGAACTGTCACACGGGCAAAAGCAATGGCTGGAAATTGCAATGTTGCTGGCGCAGGAACCCCGGCTGCTCTTGGTGGATGAACCTGCTGCAGGCATGACCCCGGCAGAACGCGAACACACCACCACCCTGCTGGTGAACCTTGCCAAAACCCGCGCCGTGGTGGTGGTGGAGCATGATATGGATTTCGTGCGCCGCCTGAACTGCCGGGTCACCGTGCTGCACGAAGGCAGCGTGCTGGCCGAAGGATCACTGGATCATGTCACACGCGATGCACAGGTCATCAGCGTTTATCTGGGGCGCGGCTGATGCTGGAAACAACCGGACTGACCTTGCACTACGGCAGCAGCCAGATTTTGCACGGCATTGATTTTACGGCCAAGGCAGGTGAGATCACCTGTATCATGGGCCCCAATGGCGTGGGCAAGACATCCTTTCTCAAGGCGCTTGCCGGTACGCATCCACGGTCGGGTGGCGCTGTTTCGCTGAACGGTGCCGCATTGCCCGCCCTGCGCGCCCAAGGCATGGCACACCGGGGTCTTTCGGTGGTGCCGCAGGGGCGAATGATCTTTCCCTTGCTGACCGTGCGGGAAAATCTGGAAACCGCTTTTGCCGTGCTGCCCAAGGCCGATCACCACATTGATGATGAAGTCTTCACGCTGTTCCCGGTTCTGAAGGATTTTCTGCACAGGCGCGGCGGTGATCTTTCGGGCGGTCAGCAGCAGCAACTGGCGATAGCGCGGGCCCTGCTGATGAAGCCAAAGGTCCTGCTGTTGGATGAACCGACCGAGGGCATCCAGCCTAACATCATTCAGCAGATCGGCCATGTGCTGGGCTATTTGCGCGCGAAGGGTGATATGGCGGTTGTGCTGGTAGAGCAGTATTTCGAATTCGCGTTCGGTCTGGCCGATCAGGTTTACGTGTTCAAACGCGGGGCGGTGGCGGCTGCCGGGCGGGCGGAAAGTTTTGACAAGAACACGCTGCGCGCGGCGGTGTCGGTATAGAGAGGCCTGCGCGCCGTGGCGGCGGGAACCTTACTCCTCTGGTTCCAGCCGTTTCGTTTCCTTGCCCAAAAACGCCGCCAGCCGTGCACGGATATCCGGGTTGGTTTGCACCGCCGCCTGCAACAGCCCCTCGGCAAACAGCCCATCTGTGGATGACATGTCATTGATCCGCGCAATCCCCGTTGTGATTGCGAAATTCGTCATTGGCGGGTGCGTGGCGATCTGTGCCGCCAGTGCCATCGCCCGCACCACGCCCTGCCCAGGGTCCACCACCTCATGCGCCAGCCCCAGATCGAACCCGCGCTGCGCATCATAGGTGCGCGCCGCAAGCATCATGTCCACCATCCGCGCCGGTGTGATGATCCGCGCCACCCGCACCGTCGCCCCGCCCCCTGTGAAAATCCCCCGCTGCCCGTCTGGCAGGGCAAAAAAGGTTGATGTCTCGGCGATCCGCACATGCGCCGCCGCCGCCAGTTCCAGCCCGCCACCCACCACCGCCCCCTGCAAGGCCGCAACCACCGGAATGCCGCCAAACTGAATCTGGTCGAACGCCTTGTGCCAGTTGGTGCACACCCGCATGAATTCCACCGGTGAGCGGTCCTTGTCGAAATGTTCGCGCAGATCCAGCCCCGCGCAGAAATGCGCCCCCATCGCCGCCAGCACAAAACACCGCGTGCCCTTTGGCGGCTTGCGGAAAACCTGATCAATCTCTTCCAGCATATCTTCGTTGATGCAGTTGCGCTTGTCCGGCCGCGCCAGCGTTACCTTGGTGACCGCATCCAGTTGCGCAATCGTGATATAATCAGTCAATTTTTGTCCAAGCCTCGCGTATCTGCCCCTGAAACCTGTGTATTTCAAACATGTCTGCTGAAATACTGTACCCTACAGGAACGGCAGTTCAACCAGCCGTGCCGACACCGGCCCGCTGGGGCGCTGCACTGTCACCCGGTCGCCCGCGCGCGCCACCACATCAATCAGTGCATAGCCGATGTTGCATTCCATGCGCGGTGACCAGACGCAGTTTGTCATCATGCCCACCGCACTGCCATCCAGCACAATCACTTCGCGTTGAAACCCCAGCGGTTCCGGCGTGGCCCCGTCCAGCACCAGCCCCAACTGATGCCGCCTGATCCCCGCCGCCTTGATTCGCCGCAATGCCTGAATGCCCACCACGTCATCCGCTACATCCAAATTGACATATTTGCCCAAACGCACCTCGAACGGGTTCGTATGGTCATCCGTATCGCCCCCCACCGATACCAGACCGCTTTCCGTGCGTTCCGCCGTCGCTGGCGCGCCCGGCCCGATCCCCCACGGCTGGCCCGCCTCACGAAAGATGTTCCACAGCGCGGTGCCCTTGGTCCCATCCCGCAGGTACAGCTCAAACCCGCCCTGTTTTGACCAGCCAGACCGCTGCACCACAATCGGAATACCCGCGATTTCGGCTTCCCTGAACCAGAAGTATTTCAGCCCGCGCACCCAATCGCCCAGCACGGATGCCACCACATCTTCCGCCTTTGGCCCCTGCAAGGCCATGGGCGAAACATCAGGCTCGCTCACCTCTACTTGCAGGCCCCGCTCTGCCGCAATCGCCCCCGCCCACAACCACATATCGCTGTCGGCAATGGACAACCAGTACAGATCATCGGCCAGTTTCAGCACAATCGGGTCATTGATGATCGTGCCCCGGTGGTTGCACAGCGGCACATATTTGCCCTGACCCGGCTGACAGCTCGACAGATCACGCGGGGACAAGATCTGCGCCAGCCGTGCTGCATCCGGCCCACGCAATTGCACCTGCCGTTCCACCCCCACATCCCATTGCGACACGCCGTTGATGATGCGCCAGTATTCGGCCTCGGGGTCACCGTAACTGGTGGGCATGATCATGCGGTTATAGACAAAGCCCGTCACCATGCCTTCGGCCCTGGCGGCCTCGTAAAACGGTGATGGCCGCAGGCGCGCGGTGGGAAATATCGAAAACATGGATGCCGTCCTTTGGCCGGGTGATTGCTGCAGATGATGCCGCTGGCCCTGCGCCGTCAAACGAACTAAACCATGGCTAAGACCACGTTTTCGTTATGGATAGGTTATGATGCATGGCTGACCGCACATTGCCGCCGCTGCACTGGCTGCGCGCGTTTGAGGCCGCAGCCCGCACCCGCAGCTTTACCGAAGCCGCACAGGAACTGAACGTGACGCAGGCCGCGATTTCCAAGCAGATCAAGGCGCTGGAACTGACATTGCGCCATCCGCTGTTCATTCGCCGCGCCCGCAGTCTGGATCTGACCACCACGGCCGAGGCCTATCTGCCAAAGGTGCAGGACGCGCTGGACCGGCTGGCCCTTGGCACGCGTGAGGTGTTTGGCAGGCGGCGGACCGAAGCGCTGACCCTGCGATGTGCAGTGTCTTTTGCCGTCAACTGGCTGGCCCCACGCCTGCCGGGTTACCTGCGCCAGCATCCTGACCGGCCCTTGCGCATTCTGTCCAGCGTGTGGTCCGATTCGTTTGATCCGCAGGCGCATGATTTTGATATTCAGTATGGCAATGGCCACTGGCCCGGCGTGCGCAGCCACCGGCTGACGCGCGAATGCATCACACCGCTGTGCGCGCCGGATGTCGCCCAACGGCTGCGCAACCCCGATGATCTGCGCCATGAACCGCTTTTGCATGTGCTGGGCTATCAGGAAGGCTGGGGTATCTGGCTGAATGCGACGGGGGCCAGCGGTGTTGACCCCGGTCAGGGCGTGCAGCTTGATACATCGCTGACCGCCTTTGCCCTTGCCGCCACGGGCGCGGGCGTGGCCTTGGGCCGCACGTCGCTGGCCGCCAAAGACCGCGCGTCAGGCCTGCTGGTCGCCCCGTTCGCGTCAGAGGTGCCGGTGGATGAGGCGTTCTATCTGCTGGATCATCACGGCACCGGTGCACATCCTGATGCCGATATTTTCCGCCACTGGATCACCGGCATCAGCGTACAGGGTCTTCAGTCCGGCGCATAACCCGTATCTGCCATCATCACCGCCTGCCCGGTTGCGGCACTTTGCTGGGCCGCCAGCCCCATTGCCACCGCCCACCACCCATCGGTCAATGACACATCAACCGTTTGCAGGCCGGCGGCCGCCCGCACGAACCCCTGATGCTGATAAAACGTTGATCCGTTATGATCGCCCGCCGCCAG
>JAYUZO010000118.1:0-26914 GCA_043751715.1 Rhodobacterales bacterium
CCGAAATCCACCCCCAGATTGGCCCGCTGACCGCCCCGTTGCTTCATTTCGATCAGCGCCAGACTTTCATCCACCAGCACACATAAAATCACCGGCAGCCGCAGATCACGCAGCGTGGCCAGCTCGCCCGCGCCCATTTCCAGACCCGCATCCCCCATGAACGCAATCACCGGCACATCCGGGCGGCCCATCTTGGCCCCCGCTGCCAAAGGCAACGCACAGGCCATGGTGCACAGCGCTGTGGATTGAAACATCTGTCGCGGGCGGGGGCTGTGCCACATCTGGCTGACCAGAATTCGGTGCGCCCCGGAATCCGCCGTGGCAATGGTTTCGGCTGGCAAAACCCGGCGCAGGGTGCGGAACACCGCATGCGGCCCCCAGCCATCGCGCCCCTGAAACGCATCCGCCAGCTGCGCCTTGGCCGTGGCAACCGCGTCACCCGCCCACCGCGCGGGCACCCCATGCGCCAGCAGCCCAAGCGTTTCCGCCAGATCGCCCAGCAGCGTATGGTCCACCCGGTGCATGCCATGCGTGCGCAGCACAGGTGCAACCTCGATCACCGTTTGCGCCTCATGCCACGCATTGCGCCACCCGACCCGCATTTCAATCGGATCATATCCCAGCAGCAAAACCACATCCGCCTGCGCGATCAGCGGCAACAAAATCTTGTCAGCCTTGGGTGAAAGCCCCCCACCCCCCAGCGATAGCGGATCGCCTTCATCCAGCAGGCCCTTGCCCTTGTATGTCGTGATCAACGGAATGCCATGCGTCCGGCAAAATGCCGAAATCGCCGGGCCAGCCCCTGCGTTCACCGCATCCACCCCTGCAATCGCAATCGGCCGCGCCGCAAATCCCAAGGCCGAAACCGCCACCGCAATCTCGGCTGCAACCGGCACAGCACGCGGCTGTGACCCGAACTGAAATGCCGCATTTTCCGTGCACATCGCCTCGGCCACACCAATCGGCACGTCAATATGCACCGGCCCCGGCTGGCCGGATGTCGCAATCGCAATCGCTTTGGCCATTGTCGCCCCAATCGCCCCAGCGGCCAGCCGGAACGACGCCTTCACCACCGGCCGCAGCATGGCTTGATGATCAAACACCTGATGTGTATAGGTTTCTGCATCAGCCGCATCCACGCAGCCCGTCAGAAAAATCAGCGGCACCCGGTCCTGCATCGCGTTCGCCACCACGTTCACCGCGTTCGCTACACCCGGCCCCAGTGTGGCCACCAACACCGGCAAGGCCCCCGTCGTGTGCCACAGCCCTTCGGCAAAGAACCCGCCCGCATTTTCGTGTTTGACCAGCACAAACCGCACCCCGGCCCGGTCCAGCCCCTCCATCACCGCCAGCACCTCACCACCCGGAATGCCAAAGGCATGCGTGGCCCCGGCCTGCGCCAGCATCTGCCCGATCAGCGCCGCACCCGTGTTTTGCGTCATTCCAAATCCCCAATCGCACCTACAGACACCAGTTGTGCCAGATCATCCCGTGACAGGCCCAGCAGCCCCTGCAACACATCGCCCGTATGCTGACCCAGCGTTGGCGGCGCCCGCGTGTAGGCCACCGGCGTTGCACTGAACTTGACCGGATTGCCAATCAGATCGACGTGACCAGATGCAGCAACGGCATGCGGCAATGCAATCTTCATGCCCCGCGCCGCCACCTGCGGGCTGTCAAACGCCTGTGCCAGATCATTGATCGGGCCTGCCGGAATGCCCGCAGCCTCCAGATCAGCCAACCAGTCGGCCTTTGGCCGCACCCGCGTCAGCGCTGCAATGATCGGGATCAGCGCATCACGGTTCACCACGCGGTCAGCGTTCCGCGCAAACCGCGCATCCGTGGCAATGTCCGGCTGGCCAGCAATCGCCACAAACCGCGCAAACTGCGCATCATTCCCCACCGCCAGCACAAATTCACCATCTGCAGCGGGAAAGCTGCCATAGGGCACAATCGTCGGATGATCATTGCCCCGGCGCGGCGGCACCTTGCCATCCGTCAGATAGCCCACACCCTGATTGATCAGCCACGCCATCTGGGTGTCAAGCAGGCACACATCAACATGCTGCCCCGCCCCCGTGCGATGCCGCGCCTGCACCGCCGCCAGAATACCCGCCAGCGCATACATCCCGCACATCACATCCGCGATGCCCACCCCCACCTTCAGCGGCCGCCCCTCAGCCTCGCCGGTCAGTGACATGATCCCGCCCTCGGCCTGCGCCAGAAAATCATACCCCGCGCGGTGCGCATTCGGCCCCGTCTGCCCAAAGCCGGTGATCGAGCAATAGATCAGCCGTGGGTTCAGCGCCGACAAAGTGGCATAGTCCAGACCATAGCGCCGCAGATCGCCCACCTTGAAGTTTTCCACCAGAATATCCGACTTCAGCGCCAGATCGCGGATGATCTGTTGCCCCGCCGGATGCGCCACATTCACCGCAACAGATTTTTTCCCCCGGTTAGCCGATAGATAATAGGCGCTTTCGCGCGTATCGCGGTGTTGCGCATCCCGGATGAAAGGTGGCCCCCACCCGCGCGTATCATCACCCGACCCCGGCTTTTCAATCTTGATGACCTCGGCCCCGAAATCAGCCAGCGCCTGCGTCGCCGTAGGCCCCGCCAGTATGCGCGAAAGGTCAACAACCCGCAGCCCTTCCAGCGCGCCCCCCGGTTCTGATGCTGCTGCGTCACCCGTCATTGCGTTCATTGCCTTTCCCCTGCGCGGCGCAAGAACAACCCCACCGCACACTTTCATTTCCGCGCCTTTGGTCCACCCAAAACGCATCCGCCGCCAGACTTTTTTTGCCGATCCCCAGCGTTCGCCGTTGGCACCAGCGCGTGCTTGCTGCTACAGAATGTGGGGAACACATCAACCTCTGTCCATAGGTTGGGGCGTTCGTCCTGCTGCAATGGGGTCAAAACTGTGGTCACAAATGTTCGACCAATGCTGTGGCGGGGCAAGGTGCGCGCCCTTTTGTGCAGCGTATCTGCCTGCATCGCCACAACCTTTCCCGCCATTGCCCAGGATCAGACCATACGCCCGACCCCGCTTTCGTTTTCCGGCACGCCCGGCATGGTTGAAATGCCCTCTGCCCGCAGCCTGCCGGATGCGACGCTTGGCGTGACCATTTCCAACTTTTCCGGCTTTCACCGCAACTCGCTGGTGTTTCAGGCCGCACCCCGGCTGACCCTTGCGTTTCGCTACAGCAATCTGAAGGGGTATTTCGGCAATAACGAAGACAATTTCGACCGCAGCGTTGATCTGCAGTTCCGCCTGCTGGACGAAGGTATCTTTCGCCCCGCCGTGGCCGTTGGCCTGCGTGATATCGGCGGCACCGGCCTGCTGGCATCGGAATATCTGGTGGCGTCCAAGGCCTTTGGCGCAAAGATCGATGCGTCCGTTGGCATTGGCTGGGGGCGGCTTGGCACCAACAACAGCTTTCAAAACCCGCTGTCCGTGTTCGGTGATGGCTTCAACACCCGTGATACCGATTTTGGCAATGGTGGCACGTTCAGCACCGATCAGTGGTTTCGTGGCCCGGCTGCCCTGTTTGGCGGCATCAACTGGCAGGCCACAGACAAGCTGTCCCTGTCTGTTGAATATTCGTCTGATGACTATGCCGCCGAACGCGCATCCGGCGTGCTTGACTATAACTCGCCCTTCAGTTTCGGTGCCCAATACCGCTTGAACAATACTGTCACCCTTGGCGGATACTACCTGTACGGCTCTACCATCGGTGCCACCGCGACCATTCTTATCAACCCCAAAACCAATCCCTCTGGCGGGTCCTTGATCGGCGCGCCACCGCCCGTACTGGTGCGCAGTGCCGATATCACCAGCTGGGGCGCGGGCGCTGTCATTTCTGATGCCGATCAAGACACCCTGCGCGTCAAACTGGCGACCGAACTTGGTCAGAACGGCATCATCCTTGAAGGACTGACGGTGTCTGGCCAGACCGCCCGCGTCCAGCTGCGCAACCCCACCTTTGATGTGGAACCGCAGGCCCTTGGCCGCACCGCGCGCATTCTGTCGCGCAATCTGCCACCATCGGTCGAGACATTTGAAATCGTCCCCACCGTGCAGGGCTTGCGCACAGCCAAGATCACCCTGCAACGCAGTGATATCGAAAATTATGAAAACGCCCCCGGTGGCGCTGATCTTGTATATGCCGCCGCACGCATTACCGATGCAGGACCTGCCTTCCCGACAACGCCCATTCAGGTCTTGCCGCGCTTCAGCTGGGGTGTTGCACCCTATATCACCACATCGCTGTTTGACCCCGACAAACCGTTTCGCGCCGATGTCGGGGCCGAACTTTCCGCCAGCTATGATATTGCACCCGGCCTTGTTCTGTCAGGTTCTGCGCAATTCAAGCTGTTCGGAAACCTTGGTGACACAACACGCGGTCCGAATTCCCTGTTGCCCGAAGTGCGCACCAATGCTGCCCGCTATGCCCGCGAAGGCGCGTCTGGCATTGATTATCTGACGTTGGATTATTTTGCCCGGCTGGGCACCAATCTGTATAGCCGCGTGTCGGTGGGGTATCTGGAATCCATGTTTGGCGGGGCATCCGCTGAACTGCTGTGGAAACCCGTCACCAGCCGCCTCGCCTTTGGCATCGAGGTGAACTATGCCCAACAGCGCGATTTTGACCGCCTGTTCGGGTTTCAGGATTATGGCGTCGTGACCGGGCACGCCTCGGCCTATTATGCCTTTGGCAATGGCCTTGAGGGGTCTGTCGATATTGGCCGCTACCTTGCCGGTGATATCGGTGCCACCGTGTCATTGGCCCGCACATTCGGCAACGGCTGGCGCGTCGGGGCCTTTGCAACCAAAACCAACGTGTCGGCAGCGGACTTCGGCGAAGGCTCGTTTGACAAGGGCCTGACGCTGTCTGTTCCGCTCAGCTGGTTTGTCGGACAGCCGTCGCAAAGAACGCTCAGCACCGTCATCCGCCCCATCACTCGCGATGGCGGCGCACGGCTTGGGGTGCGCAACAGGCTGTACGGCCTTGTCACCGAATACCATCAGCCAGAGCTTGCAGACCAATGGGGACAATTCTGGAGATGAATACCCGTAAAAATTGCCTCGCCGTGATGGCCCTTTTGTTTGGCCTTGGTGCCTGTGGAACCGAAAGTCAGGGCCCCGGCGCGCAGGTTGCGCAAAATGTGAAATCGCTTTTGCAGTTCGGGCCAAAGCTCCCGCTGCCCGGCCCTGATGAACTGCTGACCCGTGATGTTATTGACCAGGTCACCGTGCCCTATGCCATGGTTGGCATCGAACGGCGCGGTGCCTATGCCAGCATGACCCTGGCCGGTCAGAACGCAAACTATAACAGCTGGGTCACCTCCGACGGTGCCGGTGTGGTCTTGCAAGGCGAACTTCTGACCGGCACCAAGGGGCTTGGTGCTGATCTGGCCACCGCTGATCTTGGCGGCCTGCAAGGCCTGATCGCCACCGGCAGCGGCGTGACCACGCGCATTCATTCCTATCTGAACGGCGAAGGGCGCAGCTTTCAGATCACCTACGACTGCACCATTTCCCAAAACGGCGATGAAGATGTGACGATCATCGGAAAAACCTATGCGACGCGGGTTGTGGCAGAAACCTGTGTGTCGAATCAGGAAACGTTCGAGAACCGGTACTGGATCGGCAAATCTGATGGCATCATGTGGCAATCGCGGCAGTGGGTCAGCGCCGACGTCGGCCATGTCCTGCTGCTTAGCCTTGTACCTGTTGCAAGATAGCGGCAAATTCCGGCCATAAGGTCGAATTGTTCTGGCGATTGTGTTGCAAAGCCAAAAACGATACGCTACGCGGAAGATCAACGTTGTTATCCCCGGAGTCATGAAATGAAAAAGTTCGCTATTGCTCTCGCCCTCGTCGCAACCACCGCTGGCGCATCTTTCGCTGGTGGCCCTGCTGTTGTGTCAGGTGAACCTGTTGTCGTCGTCAGCCCACCAGCAGCCGGCAGCGTCGGCAGCGGCACGGTTGCCGGTGTTGTCGGTGGTCTTTTGCTGCTCGCCCTGATCGCTGGTGGCAGCAGCGGCACGACCACCACCACCAACTGATAATTTGATCGGACGTGCTGGTCCCTTGTGGACCAGCAACCAACCTGTGCTTTAGGCCCTTCGGGGCCTTTTGCCGTTTATAGTAAATGCCTGTCCAAAGCCCATTTCTGTCTGACCGATATGCGATGAAGGCATTGTGTCGCAGGCAAAAAGTCGTTAGCATTTTGACAAGTGATTACACAAATCGGAGCACACACATGAAAAAGTTGATTTTTACTGCCGCAGTCGTTGCATTCACAGCAACCAGCGCATTTGCCGGCGGCCCGGTCGTTGTGGGCGGAGAGCCTGAAGTGATCGTGAACCCACCCTCAACCGGCAGCGTCGGCAGCGGCCCCATCGTTGGTGTCATCGGTGGCCTTGCCCTGATCTGCCTGATCGCCTGTGGCGGCGGTTCGGGCGCAGCAACCACCACAAACGCACCTACGGGCGGCTCTGAAATTTGATCTGCCTTGGGGCGAACTGACCCCAGCTTTTCTGAAACGCTGCGCTAAAAACATGGGCCCTTTCCGGGCCCATGATCGTTTGCGCATCCCGTTAAATCCACTTGCAAGCACATCCCGCCGTGGGGGCTGAAACCATCCGTCCTACACGGAAAACCTGCGCGCGTTAAACTGTCCCCAATTTCATCCCCAACCTTTTCTTGCCGCCCATGCCACACTGGTTTGCTATCTGCCCGTCCCGCCATTAGAACACAGCGGTTGCTGCAGTCCGAAGGTCCCATGCCCCGTTTGATTCTCGCATTTCTGACGCTGTTTCTGGTGTCATGCTCTGATGGGTTCACCACCTTTCCGGTCACGCCAGTCTCTCAGGCCGCCGTTGATGAAAACGTCACCATCATCCGCCTTGATGAAACCAATATCGCCAACTTTGCCAATGCCGCACGCGGCCCGCAGCGCGCCACTCTGCGCGCCGCCACATCATGGGAATACCGTGTTGGTGCCGGTGATCTGCTTGATATCATCGTGTTTGATCACCCCGAACTGACACTGCCCGCCGGACCGCTGGCTCCAAGCCCGTCCAAAGGCTTTAGCGTTCAGGCCAACGGATCGTTCTTTTACCCCTTCATTGGTCAGGTTGAGGCGCGCGGCCGGTCCGTGCAGGACATCCGCAGTGAAATTGCCGAACGGCTTGCCGAATTCATCCCTGATCCGCAGGTCGATGTGCGGATTGCACAGTTCAATTCCCAAGGCGTGAATGTCACCGGTGAGGTCAATTCCCCCAACCGTCAGGAACTTGATACCGTTGGGCTGACCCTGCTGGAATCGATCAGTGCCGCAGGCGGCGCCAATGGCTTTGCAGACCTGACACGGGTGTCCCTGCAACGCAGTGGTGATGTGTACCGTATCGATCTGAAAGCCTTTACTGAAAACGGCTTTCGCGAAAACAATCCCCTGCTGCGCGATGGTGATATCGTCAACGTGCCCCGCCGTGTCACCGCAGAGGTCTATGTGCTGGGTGAAATTCAGCGTCCCGGCATTGTTGATGTCTCGCAAGAACAGGTCAACCTGACCCAGACCATTTCACGTCAGGGCGGCACCAATGGCCCCCGCGCCGATGCACGCGGCGTGTTTGTGTTCCGTATTGTCGATGGCCGCATGACCGTGTTTCAGCTTGATACGGCCACACCCGTTGGCCTGCTGCTTGGCACGCGCTTTCTGTTGCAGGCCGGGGATGTCGTTTATGTGACGCGTTCACCATTGCAACGCTGGAATGATACGATATCCCGGCTGTTGCCAACCGTGCAGGCGGCACAGGCGACCCAGGCCCTTAATCAGTGAACCGATATGCAAGTTAAAAACCTCCTCGTTGTCTGCGTGGGCAATATCTGCCGCTCGCCCGTGGGGGAGCGGCTTTTGCAGGCTGCCCTGCCCGGTGCAACTGTCACCTCTGCCGGGATCGGCGCGTTGGTCGGCCACGCCGCCGATGACACGGCGGCCAAGGTGGCTGCGGCCAATGACGTGTCACTTGATGGGCATATCAGCCGTCAGTTCACCGCCGAAATCGGGGCGGCGCAGGACCTTATTCTAGTGATGGAATCAGGCCACAAGCGCGAAATCGCCCGGTTGTTTCCGCAGTTTTCCGGGCGGACCATGCTGTTTGATCAGTGGAACGGCATGAAGGGCATTGCCGACCCCTACCAGCATTCAGAAGAATTCCACACACAGGTTTTTCACCAGATCAAGGCCGCGGCTGATGCCTGGGCGCCTCGGTTAAAGAGGTAATGGGGTGATGATGTGTCAACGCTGAACGCCAAGTCGTCTGCACCCGATATGGATGATTTCCAGCTTGACCTTGGCCAGCTCGTCAAGCGCCTGTGGGCTGGCAAATGGCGCATTCTGCTGATCACTTTTGTGGCCGTCTGCATTGGTATTCTGGCCGCCTTCCTGCAGACACCCATCTACCAATCCGATGCCTTGCTGCAGCTGGAAGAGAAAAAAGGCAGCCTCGCCCTGCCAGATGGCATGAGCGAACTTCTTAGCAATGAACCGGTGTCGAACACGGAAATCGAAATCATCCGCTCGCGCCTTGTGATCGGGCATGCGGTGGCCGCACTGCACCTTGACTGGTCGGTTGAACCCAAACTTGCACCCATCGTCGGATCAGCCCTGATGCGCTATGATCTGCCGTTCCCCGATGCGGGCTGGCTGCGCCGTTATACCCGCAAAGGTGAACGCCTGCGCCTTGATTTCCTCAAGGTTCCGCCCGAATGGCTGGACGAAAAGATCACTCTGACCGTTGGCGCGGATCAGTCGTTTTCCCTGTACCTGCCCGATGGCGAAACCCTTGAAGGCCGCGCCGGCACCCGCCTGACCGACACACCGCGTGATTTTTCCATGCAGGTCGGCGCGCTGAACGCACCACAGGGGCGGCAGTTCACCATCACCCAGATCGGTGAGATCAAATCCATCGAAAATGTGCGCGAAGTACTGTCGGTGTCCGAACGCGGTCGCAATTCCGGCGTGATCGAAATGCGTTTCAATCACAAAGACCCCGAACTGGCTGAACGTATCCTGATCGAAATCGGCCAAGCCTATCTGGAACAGAACCTTGATCGCAGCGCCGCCGAGGCGGACAGCAGCCTTGAATTCATCCGCAGTCAGATTCCGCAGGCCGAGGGCAAGCTGAAGGCAGCCGAGCAGGCCCTGAATGACTATATGACCCAGCAGCAGACGGTCGACCTTAGCCTTGAAACCGAAGGCATTCTGACCCAGGCCGTCAGCCTTGAAGCCGAAATGCGCGAAATTGCCAGCCGCGAAGATGAATTGCGGCAACGCTACACGCCGAACCATCCAATCTATCAGCGCCTGCTGGGCGAAAAAGCCCGTGTCGAGGAACGTCTGGCCACGTTGCGGACCGAAGTTGAATCCCTGCCTGAAACCCAGCAGGAATTGCTGAACCTGACCCGCACGCTGGAATTTGAACAAGAGGTTTATGTTCAGCTTTTGAACCGCGCGCAGGAATTGCAGGTGGTCCGTGCCAGCAGCATCGGCAGCGTGCGCATCATTGATACCGCCCGCACCACGCCCAAGGCAATTTCCCCCCGCAAACCCACCTTTGCCCTGCTCGCCATGGTCATTGGATCGGTGCTTGGCGTGGGCTACGTTCTGATCCGCGCCTGGCTGCAAAAGGGTGTTCAGGGCGCCGAAGACCTTGAAAAGCTTGGCATCCCGGTCTTTGCCACGATCAACCTTTCACCATTGGAAACATCCGGCCGCAAACCCAAGGGCACGCCCCCCATTCTGGCCATCAAAGACCCGACAGACCTGACAGTCGAAGGTCTGCGGTCACTGCGCACCAGCCTGCATTTCGGCATGCTCGATGCTGCAACCAAATCGCTGTCCATCACCAGTACCGCCCCCGGTGCAGGCAAATCATTCACCTCTATCAACCTTGCCACCATCGCCGCACAATCCGGCCTCAAGGTCTGTCTGATTGATGCCGACATGCGGCGCGGCACCTTGCGGCGGTATTTCGGCATAGAAAAGAACACCCATGGTTTGGCCGAACTTCTGTCTGGTCAGGCAAAACTTCAAGACGTGTTGAAAACCGGCACGGTGCCCGGCCTGTCCTTCATCTCTACCGGTCGCTTTCCGCCAAATCCGTCGGAGCTGCTGATGCGGACCGAATTCAAGGCCATGATCGAAACGCTGAATGAAACCTTTGATCTGACCCTAGTCGACAGCCCCCCCGTGCTTGCCGTGACCGACCCCATCATCATCGGGCGCGCCGTTGGGGCAAACATCGCCATTGTCCGCCACATGATCACCCCCATCGGCGAGGTGCAGGCCATGCTGCGCATTCTGGACACCAGCAAGGTGCCCCTGTCCGGCATGGTGCTGAACGGCTTTGACCCCCGCAAGGTCGAAGGCGAAACCTTCAGCTACCGCTACGATTACAAACAGCGCGACGAATAAGACGCTGTTCAGCGCAGGGTCACGCCTGCGCTGCCTGCAGGACATCCGCCACAACCCGACATGTCAGCGCGATTTCATCAGCCGTCAGCGTCGGGTGAACCAGAAACATGATGCTGGTTTCGCCCAGGTCTTTGGCCACGCTCAACCGCTCTTCTGGCCGCCAACCTGTGCCGTCAAAGGCCTTTTCCAGATAAACCTCTGAACATGATCCCTGATAACACGGCACCCCCCGCGCCATGATATCCTGAATGATCCGGTCGCGCGTCCACCCCGGCGCCAGCGCAGCGGGTCGCACATAGGCATACAGCTTGTAAAATGCATGGGCGCACCCTGACGCCGCACTGCACCCGTTGCAACCGTGGCAGTGCACTGCAGGCATGCGCAACACACCGCCATGCCCCGTAAACGGCTGCAACGCTGCCCGAATGCGTTTGCCATGCGCCGTGCGCGCCGCCGTCCAGTCTGCCATGCGCCGCAGTTGGATACGCCCCACAGCGCCCTGCACCTCCAGCATGCGCCAGTTCGTGCCAAAACTTTCGTGCAGCCAGCGAAACCCCGGTGGGTGCTGCCGCGCATAGACCGCATCATGGCTTTTGCCGTGGTCCTTGAATGACCACATCCTTGACCACAGCGCCGGGTCACGGCACGTTACCATGCCGCCTTCGCCCGCCGTCGTCATGATCTTGTCCTGACAAAACGACCACGCCCCCACATGTCCAAGCCCGCCCACCGGCCTGCCCTTGTACCGCGCGCCATGCGCCTGTGCGCAGTCTTCTATCACCTTGATTCCATGCGCCTCCGCCAGCGCCATGATCGGGTCCATATCGCAGGGCCAGCCCGCCAGATGCACCGCGATGATCCCTTTGGTGCGCGCCGTCATCACCGC
This sequence comes from Rhodobacterales bacterium, assembly GCA_043751715.1. GTDB lineage: Bacteria > Pseudomonadota > Alphaproteobacteria > Rhodobacterales > Rhodobacteraceae > JAAFHS01. Next base: position 11,371 of record JAYUZO010000118.1, read on the forward strand.
AGCAATCGTATCGGCATCAATGTTGCCCGATTCCGCGTCAACATCGGCAAACACCGGCACAGCCCCCGCATTCACCACGCAGGACACCGACGCAAGGAACGTGCGCGGCGTCACGATCACCTCATCGCTGGCCTGCCCGCCGTTCACCGCCCCAATGCCCAGCCCGTGCAACGCCACGTCCAGCGCCACCGTCCCGTTCGCCAGCGCAATCGCATGCGGCGTATCACACCACGCCGCAAACTCTGTCTCGAACAGACGGCATTCCTGCCCCGTCCAGTAATTCACCTTGTTCGACAGGATCACCTGTGAAACGGCATCCGCTTCTTCTTGCGTGAAACTGGGCCAAGTGGAAAATGCAGTGTTAAGCATGCTTTAGCCTTTCTTGACCGCAACGCACTGACGCAGTGAAACAACAGACCGCAGGCGCGCTGCAATCGCAATCCACTCATGCACAGCCATCGATAACCTCACCAATTTCGGCCCAGCATGCCGCCGTAAACCTTGCAAAATGCCCCGCCGGATAATCCTGATCCTGCCGATGTATATGTCCACCGTCATCGGCCAGCATCACCGTTTCCCACCCTGCCGCATGTGCACCCACAAAATCCTTTCGGGGGTTATCGCCAACATATCCGAACCGCGCACCCGGCGCATGCGCCTCAAACGCCTGATAGCAACGCGCATCAGGTTTTTCAAAGCCGCTCTCTTGCGAGATCATGATCAGCCCTGCATCCAGACACTGCAGCGCCGCCAGTTTTGCCCGCTGCGTCACACTGCGCCCGTCCGTCATGACCCCAAAACCGCGCCCGCTTTTGCGCAAACGGTCCAGCACGTCTTTTGCACCCGGTCGCAGCCTGATGTCCGGGACATGCGCCCGCATCGCCGCAATCACACCCGCCCGCCCTGCCGACGGAAGGCCTGCTTCGGCCCACAGTGCTGCAATCGGGTCTGCCTGCCCTGCCTGTTTCATCGCCATCAGGCGCGCCGCCGCATGCTGCACGCCATACAGACGCGCCACCAGATCGCCCGCACAGGCAAAAGCAGACCGCACATAATCTGCCTCGGCATAAAGCGTATCGTCCAGATCAAACACCCAAAAGCGCGGCTCAGCCATCGGTGAACACCTCGCCGTCATACCGCAGCATCGTCAGCCCATTGTGCCAACCATCAAACCGCAGCGGTGTTTTGCCCGACAGATATTCCTGCACCGCCCAATCATGATACGCAGCCCCCGCAGCCATCGTCAGCGGGTAGCCCCCGCCGAAACGCGCGTTCAGTTCAATCAGCCAATGCGCGCCTGTGTCACGATGCCGAAAGAACTGGAACGTCAGGCACCCCTTTGCCCCGTCAATCTGCCCCAGCTTTTCGAAAAACAGTGCCACGATATCATTGCGCACCGCACGCGCCTTTGAAACCTCACCGCCCCGCACCTCCAGCCGTTGGCGCGGCACGACACAGGCCAGCTGGCCCGACCGCGTGTAATAGGCATCGCAGGTGAATTCATCATGCGTCTTTTGATCAAGATAATCTGCAAAGATGATGTTGGGCACCGCACGCACCTTTTCCGTCAGATCCGCCGCGCTGTGCAAGATCGTGATATCGCGCGACAGTGACCCGTCAAAAGGCTTGGCAATCACCGGAAACCGCAGATCGCCGATGTCTTGTATCTGCGGCGACGCTATGCCGAACCGCTGAAAATACGCCGCCGTCCGGCGTTTATCGCGCGACGCGTCAACCAGCGCCGCGTCTGATACCACCACCTCTGTGCCCTGACCCGCAAGATCCGCACGCAACGCGGCCAGCGTGGCAAGTTCGGTGTCAATTGTCGGGATCACCAGACCAATTGCATGGGCCGCGCAGACCGCGCGCAATGCGGCTGGATATGCGTCAGACTGCACATGTGGCAGGGTTGCGTACAGCCCGTTATCCTGGCATGCGGCGCTCATGGCCGGGTTCATGTCAGCCGTCACCAATTGCGCACCAATCGCCCGCGCCGATGCTGCCAGCGCCCGCGCCAGCGAAACCCGGCGCCCAGCAGACAACAGCAGCACGTTCCGGCGGCCATCAGTCATTGGCGATTGCCCTTAAACCGTGGCATCGTCGCATCGCCTGCCGCACTGATGCCTTCGCGTTTCACCACCTTTTTCAGCGTCATCCCGATGACCTTAAGATCAAGCCACAGACTGCGGTTATCCACATACCACACATCCATCGCAAATTTTTCGTCCCATGACAGGGCGTTGCGGCCGTTCACCTGCGCCCAGCCTGTAACCCCCGGCCGCACCTCATGCCGCCGCGCCTGCGCAGGCGAATATAGCGGCAGATAGTCCATCAGCAGCGGGCGCGGGCCGACCAGGCTCATGTCACCCCGGATCACATTCCACAGCCCCGGCAACTCATCCAGACTGGTCGACCGCAGAAAACGGCCCAGCGGTGTCAGGCGTTCGGCATCCGACAGGGGCTTGCCGTCCCGGTCATGCGCATCGCGCATGGTGCGGAATTTAAGCATCTGAAACGGCTTGGCTTGCAGCCCCGGCCGCACCTGCCGGAACAGAACCGGCGCGCCCATCCCGCGCCACACCATCACCGCAACAATGATGATCACCGGCGACAGCAAAATCAGGCCCACAACCGCCCCCAACAGATCAACACTGCGCTTCACGACCCGTTCCCCAGTTTTGCCTGCGTCATGCCCGCAAAAATCCCCTCAAGGCGTGTCACGGCCTGTTTCAGCGACAGGTCCGCATCATAAAAGGCCGCTGCATTGCTGCCAAGCTGATCACGCGCCGCTTTTGGCAGTGCGGCCATGCTGACCACCGCCTGCGCCAGCGCCTGCGGGTTTTCCGGTGGCACTGTCACCCCCGCACCCGCCCTTTGCACCATGTCTGCCGCATCCCCGGCCACGGCCAGAATGATCGGCTTTCCAGCGGCAAGGTAGGCCTGGGTCTTGGATGGAATTGTTATGGCAAACAACGGATCATTGGTCAGATGCACCAGCAGCGCATCTGCCGCCTGCAGATAGGCCCCCACCTCATCCAGTCCGACCCGTGGCAGGAAGGTCACGTTGCGCAAACCCGACTGCGCTGCCTGATCCTGCAAACCCGCAACTGCGATGCCCGACCCCAAAAAGTAAAAGCCAATCTCGGGATACTGATCCTGCACCAGTCCTGCAGCCTGCAAAACCGATGACAGCCCCTGCGCGGGCCCCATGTTGCCCGCAAACAGCAGCCGGAAGGTGTGATCGTTCCGGAACGGCATATGGCCATCCGCCAGCGGTTTGGCCCCCGCCACCTCGGGTGCCCAGTTTGGCACAAGGTCAATCTTGCCCGCCGGTACGCCACGGTCCTGCAACAGCCGGCCAAAACCCGGCGAAATCACTGTGATCCGGTCCACATGCCGGTAAACCCATGCGCTGACCGCGCCGATCACGCGCAAAACGCGTTCATTGCCCATCATGCCTGTGGCGCGCAGGGTATCGGGCCACATGTCCTGAATATCCAGCACCGTCGGCGTGCGGCGGATCATGCGGGCCATCGCTGCGGCCAACCCCACGGTCATCGGCGGGTGATAGACATACACAACATCAGCCCGTCTGGCGAAAAGCAGCAGATACAGACATGACGTAAACCAGAAGCTGACATAGTTCGCGATACGCCCGATCTTGCTTTGGCTATGGCTGGGGATCAGCGCCAGACGCGTGACCGCCACATTGCCCGCCCGCTCTTTCCGCCATGGCCGGATGCGGTAGCCATCATACACCCGCCCCCCCGGATAGTTCGGAAATCCCGTTACCACCTCAACCGCATGCCCCCGCGCGGCCATGGCCTGCACAAACCCCATGCCCTTCAGGGCAGGCTCGGGGTCAAACCATTGGGTCAGAAAAATGATGCGCAGCGGCTTCACAGGTTGAAATGCTCAGGTAAGGTCATTTTGCCGGATGCCATCCCAACTGTTTGACAGCCGCGCGGTTCCCAAAATCAGGCTGACCACGCGTTCAGACGTGTTGGTAATGGTGTAATCCTGCGGCACCGGGTGCGCCGTGCCCGCCGCTTCACGTGCCGCAAACATCCGTGTCACCGCGTCAACGCCTGCAATCATCGTCTCTGTGTGCAGCCCGGTCATGATCAGGCAGCCCACATCCAGCCCCTCGGGGCGTTCGATTGCATCCCTCGGCGTGATCGCAGGAAAGCCCAGCATGGATGCCTCTTCGGCAATCGTGCCGCTGTCAGATACCGCGCAGAACGCGTGCTGCTGCAAATGGTTGTAATCATGAAACCCGAACGGCTTCATGTAACTGACCCGCGCGTCCAGCGCCCGTTCACCCATCGCTTCAAGGCGCTTGCGCGTGCGCGGGTGCGTTGACACGATCACCGGCATGTCATGCGTCGCCGCCAGCGCGTTCAGCGCATCCACCAGTGCCGCCAGCCGCCCGCTGTTGTCCACATTCTCTTCGCGGTGCAGCGATACGATGAAATACCCCCGCGCCGTCAACCCCAACCGCGCCAGCACATCAGACGCCGCGATGTGCGGGCGATAATGATCCAGCACCTCGCGCATCGGTGAACCCGTCAGGTAAATGCGCCGGTGGGAAATGCCCTCGGCCAGCAGGTGCCTGCGCGCATGTTCGGTGTAAACCAGATTGAAATCCGCGATATGGTCCACGATCTTGCGGTTGGTTTCCTCGGGCACATTGCGGTCAAAAGACCGGTTTCCCGCCTCCATATGGTAAACCGGCACCTTCATCCGCCGCGCGATGATCGCCGCAATCGCCGAATTCGTATCGCCCAGCACCAGCACCGCATCAGGTTTTTCAAGACGGATCACCCGCTCGCTTTCCATCAGGATCTTGCCCAGCGTTTCACCCAAAGACCCGCCGCCGCTGCCCAGAAAATGGTCTGGCTTGCGCACGGCCAGATCGGCAAAGAACACTTCGTTCAGCTCATAATCCCAGTTCTGCCCCGTATGCACGATGCAGTGATCCACATATTCATCCAGCCGCGCCATCACCCGTGACAGCCGGATAATTTCCGGCCGCGTGCCCAGAATCGTCATCACTTTCAGTTTTTTCATGTCAGCACCTTGTCGGCATAGGTATCCGGGATGGCCGGATCAAACTGATCATGCGTCCAGAACAGCGTCATCAAATCACCCGTTCCGGTGTTTTCAATCGAATGCGTGTGCAGCGTCGGCATGTCCACCGGTGCCGGTGCATCACCCGAAACCGGATATTCCCACACCTCATCCGTCAGCACCTTGCGGATACGGATCGTCGCCTGCCCCTGCACCACCAGAAACCGCTCCACCTTGTGCAGATGAAAATGATCGCCGCGTGTCACCCCCGGCTTGGTCGTTGACAGAAACGTCTGCCCCCCCGACCCGCCCTTGGCCGCCTCAAACAGCGTGCCCCGCGCATCGGTGTGCAGTGTCAACTGCCGTGGCCAGCCGCCCGGATAGGTTGCAGCACGGTAGGTGTTAAACAGCGCCACATCAAAATCATCTGCAAACGCCGGATAGATGTTGCGCTGATACAGGTCGTGAAATGCCTGTAACCGCCCCAGCAGATCAGGCACCCCCAGCACCCGCGGTTCCGGCCGCACCTCGCCGCATGTCCCCGCCAGCACCGCATCAATCGCCGCCTGTGCCGCCACCCCCGCATGCACCAGTTGCACCCGCCCGTCCGGGTTCACCGTCACAGCCTTGCCCGCAATGATCTGATCAATCAGCGTCGCCGTGACGTTGTTGTAATACGCCCGCGCCCCTTCACCAAAGATATGCGGCAGGATCAGGTCCGTATAGCGCTGCGCAAACACCGCCAGCCGCTCCGCCGCAATCCGCTTTGACCGCCCATAAGGCGTATCGCTGACCGCATGCGTTGAATTGGCATACACGATGTGCGGCATTGCCCCCACCGCCTGACAGGCCGCCACCAGCCGCGCCGCAATTGCCGGGTTCGCCGCCTCTACCTCATCATCCGGCGCCCGGTTTACGCCTGCGAAATGCAGCACCCCGTCCGCACCCTGCACAGCCGCCTGCAACACCGCATCATCCGCAAATCCCGCATGATTCAGCGCCACCATCGCATACGGCACCGCCTGCCCCCTGAACCGCGCCGCACAATTGCCCGCATGCAGCCGCGCATGTGCATGCCAGCCAATCAGCCCGCCTGCCCCGGTGACGACAATCTTCATGCAGCCGCTTTCCACGCCGCCACTTCGGCCTGCACTTCCGGCAATGACATCAGCAGCGCCTTCACCCCCGCCACATCCAGCCGCTCGGTGTTATGCGAATGGTAATCGTCGTGGCTGGCCACTTCGACCTCACCCTCACTGAAATACGGCTTATAGTTCAGATCGCGGTGGTCCAGCATGATCCGGTGGTAATCACCCATATCTTCCGATTTCGTCAGCTCTTGCGCGCTGGCCAGCGTTTCATACAGCTTTTCCGCATGCCGCCAGCCAATAATCTCAACCGGGTGATCCGGCACCCCGAACAGCTCTTTCAGCCCCGTCACCAGATCAGCAATCGTGCTGGCCGGTGCCTTTTTGATGAACAGATCACCTTGCCCCGCATGCGCGAATGCGTAATTCACCAGCGCCACACTATCGCGCAGCGGCATCAGGAACCGCGTCATCGTCGATTCCGTCAGCGTAATCGGCTTGCCCGTCTTCATCTGCCCAATAAACAGCGGAATCGCCGACCCCCGCGAATACATCACATTGCCGTAGCGCACGCAGGAAATGGTCGTCTTGTGCCCCACCCCCAGATCGCGCGCCGCCGCCTGCGCCAGCTTTTCCATCATCGCCTTGCTGATGCCCATCGCGTTCACCGGGAACACCGCTTTGTCGGTCGACAGGCACACAAGGCTGCGCACCCCCGCCTCAATACTTGACCGGATCACATTCTCCGACCCCTGCACGTTGGTCCGTATCGCCTCCATCGGGAAAAATTCGCAGCTGGGCACCTGTTTCAGCGCCGCGGCATGAAACACGCTGTCCACCCCCGCCATCGCCCGGTCCACGCTGTCACGGTTGCGGATATCACCAATGTAATAGCGCACGCGGCCATCCCGCAGATCATTGCGCAGCGCGTCCTGCTTTTCTTCATCGCGGCTCAGGATGCGCACTTCGTCCACGCCACCCGCCAACAGCCCACGCAGCATCGTCTTGCCAAAAGACCCCGTCCCACCAGTGATCAGAACAATTTTGCTTTCCGACGGCGATGGCACGATGACAATCCTTCAAACAAACGCTGATTTCCGCAGCAACACCGTCGCCGGATAATTGAACTGACACCGAAAGGCAATCTGCCACCCCAGCCGGGCAAAGCACCGCCACAGGGCCAAAGTCCCCTGCCAGACAGCTAATACAGCCGAAATCAGCGGTTTTTTGCCCCTTATGCGTGCAAACACCCCAGACAATGATGCACATTGCGTATAAATGGCAGACAAGGATGCAGGGGCAAAGCTTGATTCGATCAGGGGTTTTTGGTTGACTGGCACGAATGCGCGTCTTGGGTGGTTTTATTGCGGTGTGATCTATGGTTGACCAATTTCTTTCGGCACTTTTTGAACTGACGCGCGTTCAAAAGCGCGCGGCGCAAATCTGTGCCGATGTCGTATCCCTGTTGGTCAGCTTTACTTTGGCCATGGCCCTGCGGCTTGAATCCTTTGCCTTTGCCAATGATTTTCGGATCTGGCTGGTTGTCGGTGTGGTGATTGCCTGCAGCATTGGCGTTTTCCACGCCTTGCGACTGTACAAGGCCATGATCCGCTTTATTTCAGCCAATGCGATTTTCGCGATCACCCTTGGCATCACCTGTTCTGCCCTGATGCTGGTCGTCGGTAGCGCGCTTTATGGCGGCATCATTCCGCGCACCGTGCCTGCCATCTATTGCGCCCTTGCCTTTCCCTTTATCAGCGGGTCACGCTTTGGCCTGCGCGCCCTGTTCAACCGTCGCCAGAACATGGCCAAGGAAAATGTCTTCATCTACGGCGCAGGCAGTGCCGGCCGCCAGTTGTTGCGCACCCTGCAACAGGACCCCGGCTTTAACCCCGTCGCCTTTCTTGACGATTCCCCCCTGTTGCAAAAGGTCAGCGTGTCGGGCCTGCGCGTCTACGCCCCCGACCGTCTGAAAGCCTTGTCGCAGAAATTTGCCGCCCGGCGCGTTCTGCTTGCCATTCCCAGCGCAGAACCCCATGTGCGCCGCAGCATTCTTGGCCGTCTGGGTGACATGCCAATTCATGTGCAAACCATTCCCGGCATATCAGACATCATGTCCGGCAAGGCCCGCATCGATGAACTGCGCAGCGTCGCTGTCGAAGACCTGCTTGGCCGCGAACCCGTACCCCCTTTGGACGATCTGCTTGATGCCAACCTGCGCGGCAAATCCGTCATGGTCACCGGGGCAGGCGGGTCTATCGGCAGCGAATTGTGCCGCCAGGCCATTGAACGCGGCCCGATCCGGCTGGTTCTGGTCGAAACCTCTGAATTCGCGTTGTATTCCATCGATTCAGAACTGCGCCGCATCACCGCTGACCGCAATATCACAACCGAAATCATCCCGATCCTGCAATCCGTGCAATCTACCGAAGCCATGACCACCGCCATGCGCCGGTTTCAGATCGACACGGTCTATCATGCCGCCGCCTACAAACATGTGCCGCTGGTTGAACACAACGTCATCGAAAGCATCCGCAACAACGTGTTCGGCACCCTGTCCACTGCCACTGCCGCGGTGCAGGCTTCGGTCACATCCTTTATCCTTGTGTCCACCGACAAGGCCGTACGCCCCACCAATTATATGGGTGCGACCAAACGCATGGCCGAACTGATCTGTCAGGCCCTGGCCGAACGCCAAAAGACCACCCGTTTTGCCATGGTCCGCTTTGGCAACGTGCTTGGCTCATCGGGTTCGGTCATCCCCCACTTTCGCCAGCAGATTGAGGGTGGCGGCCCCGTCACCGTCACCCACCCCGAGGTGACCCGCTATTTCATGACCATCCCCGAAGCCGCCCTTCTGGTGCTGCAGGCCGGTGCCATGGCCCGTGGCGGCGATGTGTTTGTGCTGGATATGGGCGAACCCATTGCCATCGTCGATCTGGCATCCCGCATGATCAGCTTGTCCGGCTTTACCCCCTATTTCCCCGAAACCGCCACGCTGCCGCCGCAGGCCAATGACATTGCCATCACCTTCACCCAGTTGCGGCCCGGTGAAAAACTGTACGAAGAACTGCTGATCGGTGATGATGTCACCCCCACGGCCCACCCCCGCATCATGTCGGCGCATGAAGAAAAGCTGTCATGGGCCGCATTGCAAACCGTGCTGTCAGAACTTGAATCCGCCTGCAACACCCTCGATCTGCCCCGCATCCGCAGCCTGCTGACCGCCGCCCCCACCGGCTTTACCCCGTCTGATGATATCGTTGATCATGTCTGGCTGCATCGCAACACCGCTGCACCTGCGGAAATCCTGTATCCGGACAGGATGTCGGCTGCCGAATAGCGCTTTAGCCCGTGCTTTCCTTGCGTGCCGACGGATACAAGATCGCGAAGGCGCAGGTCAGCAGCGCCGATATCACCGTGGTCACGGTCAGGAACAGATAAAATCCCGTCACATGTGTTTGCAGCGGAAACACCTGCAACACCGCAAAACTGATGCAGACCGTGCCCACATTATAGACCGTATATCCACCACTGGACCGGCGCGCCCCCTGATACAGAAAAAACACCAGCACCGGAAACCGCACACATTCCAAAAGGATCTGGCCAGACACCGCCAATGTGAAAGGTGCCAGCGTCAGCGATTCAAGCGCCAACAACAGCATGGCTGCCACCGCCGAAATACCAACCACCCCTGTCGCCAGACGCCGCGCATGACGTTCCACCAGTGCCACTGCGTGAATACGCGCGCCCAGATCAGTCACGACAATGCCGATCAGCGTATCAAAGATCCGAAACACAAAAAGCACCGCTGCACTGATCGCTGCCGGTTGGGATAGCACCCACAACTCCCGAAACCAGTAGAAATACCCAACCAGCGCCGTGTTCAACAGCCCGAAGGCAAAGGTGCCCAGCAACGTCTGCTGTGATTCCACCGCCCACATCGTGCGGATCGCAGACAGGATGCCCTGAAATACACTGCGCGCAATGCTTGCCAGTGCTGCAAACACAACAACCTGAAATGCGACGATCGCCAGAATGGCTACCATCACCGGGTCAACCTCGCGCAAAAACAACAGACACAGACACGCAGGCGCCGCAATGATGGATGGACCGTAGGCCATCCAGGCCCCATGCTTGCGCACAATCAGCCCGGTCAACGGCGATGCAAGCCCCGTCGCCACCGCCCCGCCAAGTAGCAGGAACAAAATGTCGGGCCTGATCCCCAGATCAACAAACCGGTACGCAATTAGAATGACACCAACCGCCACAACCGCCAATAAAACATGCGTCAGCACCAGCAATGCATCTTTTGATGAATCCCACCCTTTGCTGACCACCGCAAAAAAGCTGGAGGCCGACAGAAAGGTAATCAGCACAGACTGAAAAAACAGGTCCTGAAAAAAATCAACCGCCGCCGCAGGGTCTGCGCCCGCATACACATACCAACTCAGCACCAGAAAAAGAACAGCCCGCGCCCCAACCGACAGGGCGATTGGCGCAATATCAAACATCACCCGAAACAAACAACGCACCTCATGCCAGTGTATACCGCGGCTTTGCCACCCTGGCTGTCACAAACGGCACATAAATCAGCATGATCGTGGCAAACGTCCACTCAAGGCTGACCGCCAATTGCATGTTCGCCGATGAATAGGCGATAAAGATTGATACCATGATGATGATAGCAAGCGCAGTCGGTTCCTGCCTGTCTTTCCAGGCGGCCATAGCCAGCGCAAAAACCCGGCCGATCATGAAAAAATACGCGGGCAGAAACAACCAGTGAAAATCATTGGCCAGCACCGGGTACACCGACGTCCACCGCCAACTTGTATCCCACCCTGCCACAGTCAGCCTGTCATTATAGGTCGACAGGTCAAAATTGAAAACCTGCTCCATAATCCGTTGAAACGGCGGCAAATGCCCGATGCCAAAGGTAAACTGATGCGGAATGTCCAGCGCCCGCGCCATCCCCTCGTATCCCTGGGCCACATACGACGCAAAAAGCACATAACCCACTTCCAGCGTCACCGAAATTTGCGCCAGCGCACTGTCAAAGTTGAAACACACCTCTTCGGTCACACAACTGGGAATTTCTCCACCGAACCGGGAAATCACCCGGTCAACAAAGACCAGCATCACGAAAGGTGCAATTGCCACGGCGGCGATCAGCAGCTTTGTCCTTGCGCCATACAGCATGGTCGCAACCAGAAACATGACTGCGATATCAAATATCTCTTTGCTCGTGCCCCGCGCCACGCTCATCCCCAGCAAGGGAAAGATGAACAGAAACACCATCAGCCGGCTTCGTTTGAAATTGGCGCAAAAGATGGTCAGCGCAATCGGGAACAGCAATGATCGCGAAATCTTTTGTGCCAGTTCAGGTATGGTGACACCGCCCCGTTCCAGACTGCGCTGTTGATAAAGATTATAAACAGATTCATCAGACCCCCGCCACATCAGCGGGTTTAACAGGAATTTTCCCGTTGTCAGTTGCACTTCCAGAACTGATAGCGCGAAAAATAATAACAGGATCACCATCGCAGTACGGCGGTCCCTTATGAAATTTCCCGGCACGCCAGAATTATACCAGACTTTCGCACCTGCGGGCACCGTGCGGGCCCCCAGATTGAAAAACAGCATGCAACCAATTACCACCACAGCAACCATGGGGTCAGCGGTGCTTGGCCAGGCAATAGGCCCGTAATAATACAAAATCAGTGTCACGCCGACCCAGATGTTATAGGAGGCAAGCATCGCCACCCTCCTTTGGCCATCGCACGATCCGCAAACGCATCGCCTGCGCGAAATCACCTGCAAAGGTAACCTTGGCCCCGGCTTTGCAACGGAACGCCGCTTTACCAAATTGGCCAAATTTCACATTCTTGCGCATGTAGCCACTATAGCCCGTCACCCAAAGGCGCTCAACCGTCTTTCCCGTGCACAGGCCCTGTCTGCCTTAACGCCGCGTCGCCTGTGAAATCGCCGTCACCGGTGCCAGCACAATTTCCGTCGCATTGCGCACGGTCAGCACGATTCCCGGCAAAAAGCCCGTTCTGCCCCGCCGGTCACGTTCAAGCGCTGCATCCACATCGCCGATCCGGTCCAGCAGGCCAATCAGCGCCGGACTGTTGCCCAGATTGAAATGCCCCGCCCCTTCCGAAAACGCCCCGGATTCCAGATAGGTCACGTTCAGGTCTGCCAGCCGGTCAATCTCGGACAGGTTGCCCAGCCGCTCCGGCTCGCCCGTCAGGCGTGCCGACAGGTTCAACAGCTGGTCCCGGCTTGATCCGAAAATCAGGAACGGTTGCGGCAGCACCCCCACGGCGCGCGCCTGCGACCGGAACACATCCACATCAATATCCGGCGAAATCAGAATCACCCCGCCAATCCCGTTCAGCGTCTGTGTATCGCCCCGGATCGCGATTTGCCGCAGCGCCTCCATCACCAGACCAGACCCCATCGAATGCGCCACAAGAATCACGTGCTCGGCCCCCGCCGCCCGCGTTTGCCGGATCAGCGATTCCAGCCCGTCACGCGCAAACAGCGCCGAATCCCGGTCGGCCACATAGCCCAGCGCCGCACCCCGTGATGGCCATGAATAATGCACCGGCACCCCCGACAATTTCAGATCATGTGAAAGCTGTGCCAGCCGGTACAGCCCTTCCGCAAAGGTGTTGTTGAACCCGTGCACAAAGATGATCGCATCCCGGTCACCGCGCGGCCGCGCCCGCAACGCCACAGACAGCGCGGTGCGAAACGCCTCACCATCGGCCAGCTGATCCCGCCGCGTCGTGATGAAATCCACTGCGGCATTCGGCGCCCGGCCCCGTGGCACATAGCTGATATCGCCCACCTCACGGTCGGGCGGCACTGATACGTCAATCCGCGCGAAAGACATGGTTTCAGACCGTTCAAAGGCATAAAGCTGCACGCTTTCGTCAAACGCCCGCGTCGTGCCCACAAAAATCGGCACCACCGTGCCCACCGATGCCGCCTGCGGATCAACCGTGATGCTGCCCCGCTGCGTACAGCCTGCACACAAAAGCACAATCGCCAGCACCCGCATCACGCCCAAGCACACCCCGTTTACCACCCGCATACCCCCGCGCCAAAACGCCCGCTGCTACAGCACATACCGCGCAATATCGGTTGACCGCGCCAATGCCCCCAGATTCTTTTCCACAAAGCCCGCATCCACTGTTACCGCCTCACCGCTGCGGTCCGGTGCCGTGAAACTCAACTCCTCGAACACCCGCTCCATCACCGTGTACAGCCTGCGCGCCCCGATGTTTTCCACCGCAAGGTTCACCTCCGCCGCAATCCGCGCAAGTGCCGCAATGCCATCTGTCGTAAACGACACCACCACCCCTTCGGTTCCCATCAGCCCCGTATATTGCCGCGTCAGCGCGTTTTCTGTTTCCGTCAGAATGCGCACGAAATCTTCCTCGGTCAGCGGCTGCAATTCCACCCGTATCGGCAACCGCCCCTGCAATTCCGGCAAAAGGTCACTCGGTTTGGCAATGTGGAACGCTCCGCTGGCAATGAACAGGATATGGTCTGTCTTGACCGGGCCATATTTCGTTGAAACCGTCGTCCCCTCGATCAGCGGCAGCAAATCGCGCTGCACCCCTTCGCGGCTGACATCCGCCCCCCGCGCATCCGCCCGCGCGCAGATCTTGTCGATCTCGTCCAGAAACACAATTCCGTTGTCCTGCACCGCCTCCAACGCTGCCGCCTTCACCGCCTCATCATCCAGCAGCTTGTCCGCCTCTTGCCCGATCAGCAGGTCATAGCTTTCTGCCACCGTCACCCGTTTGCGGCTGGTCCGCTGCCCGAACGCCTTGCCAAACAGGTCCTGCAGGCCCTGCATCTGCATGTCCATTCCGCCGCCCATGCCGATCTGCGGCATCGCGGGCCCCGCCTCCACCAGATCAATCTCTATCATCGTCGCGTCCAGCTCGCCCCGCTTCAGCTTGCCCCGGAACATATCCCGCGTTTGTTCCCGCGCGTCCTTGCCCGCTAAGGCCTCAATCACCCGGTCCTCTGCCGCCGCCCGCGCCCGTGCCGTCACATCCTCGCGCATCCGGCTGCGCGTATCCACCATCGCCGTATCCACCAGATCGCGGATGATGCTGTCCACATCCCGCCCCACATAGCCCACTTCCGTGAACTTCGTCGCCTCTACCTTCAGGAACGGCGCCCGCGCCAGTTTCGCCAGACGCCGGCTGATTTCCGTTTTGCCCACCCCCGTCGGCCCGATCATCAGAATGTTCTTCGGGTACACCTCATCGCGCAGATCATCGCCCAGCTGCTTGCGCCGCCAGCGGTTGCGCAACGCCACCGCCACCGCCCGCTTGGCATCGCGCTGGCCAATGATGAACCGGTCAAGTTCCGATACGATTTCGCGTGGCGTCAGGTCAGTCATCCCAATCACGTCCTTTACTACTCGCCCCTATATCAGCGCTTCCCCGCCCTGAAACAAGCCGCCCATCACGCCCCATCACAAGCCCGGCAATCCCGCGTAACAGCCTATGCCCGCGCCCGATCTGCTGCCAATCTGCCCGCATCAAACAGGAGCCGCCCCATGATCCGCCTTGCCACCACCCTGCGCGCCGCCGTCATCATCACCGCATCGCTGTTCAGCCTGCCTGCCCTGGCCCAGTCCTTTGGGCCGTTTAGTGGCGAAAACGGCCATGTCACCGCCGGCACCGCCTCCATCGTTCAGGAGGGCGGCAAATACTTTGTCCAACTGAACGCCGACTTTACCTTTGACGGCGCGCCTGACCCAAAGCTTGCCCTTGGCAACGGCACCGTCGATACAGCCACCACCATGGCCAACCTTGTGTCCAACACCGGTGGGCAGCGTTACGCCCTGCCCGCAGGCATTGACCCCGCCGGTTACACCACCCTGCATGTCTGGTGCGAACAGTTTACCGTATCCCTGGGCATCGCCCCCCTCAACTGACCGCGCGCTAAGGCACCGCTTTCCGCGCCATACCCGCCGTTGATGGCGGCAAACGCTGCAACGGCAAGAACGGCATCATCCCCAACAGCACCGCCCTGATCCGTTCCCAGAACGCCCCCAGCAGCACCAGAAACACCCCCAGCGCCAGCACCGTGTAAACACTGCCCTCGCCGTCAAACACCGTCGCTGACAGCGTCACCGAATAGCCCACCCCCGCAATCAGGAACGACCTCCGGTCAATCACCACCGCCACCACCGCAATCACTGCCAGAAACCCCAGCAGCACCCCGTGCTGCCCCTGCGAAAGCAGTGTCAGCGCCACCGTATTCACCAGCGCCGGGGCCGCCACCACATGCAGCCAGAACCCGTTGGCAGACCGGCGCGTCACCCGGTGCGGATCGCTCATGTCAAAGGCCAT
>JAYUZO010000119.1:0-5599 GCA_043751715.1 Rhodobacterales bacterium
CCGGTCCCCATCCCCGGCCCAAGGCACAGCGCATTGATCCGCCCGTCCTCCAGAACGCCCTCCAGCGCACCCCCATCCGCCACCCCCCGCAGCATCACCGCATCCAGCCGCGCGGCGTTCTCGGGGATCGCGTCCAAAGGACATCCCACCGTCACCACCCCCGCCCCGATCCGCAGCGCGCCGCGTGCAGCAAGGCGGGCCGCACCGCCGCGACCGGAGGGGCCAGAGACGACGAGGGCATGGCCGTGGGTGTATTTGTGCCCGGTAAATCCAAGCCCAGGCTTAGTTTCCTGGTTCGACGCTCCCTTTCTCAGACGAAAGCTGTAAGGACTGCTCAAAGCATTGAGAAAGGTTCGCTTTACTACCTGTTGTCTTGACACAAAACCTGGCCCCAGCTTGGTTCGGCAAAGCTTGATCTCTTGGACATACCGATCTGTCTGCGACAGAAGATTCCCCCCAAGCCCGATATCGACAACTTTCAGATTGCCACACAGACCCGGACCGCTAGCCAGCTTATGCCCGCGCTTTGCGTACTGAAAAGTGACTGTCAACGTTGCTGGCACATACGCTCCGCCTTCCTTCCCCCGCAGCAATTGTCCGCTATCAGCACAAAGCCCCGAGGGCACATCGATGCTGACAACCCGGCAACTGCCGGGCCAATCCTCGCATCCAGACATATTTCCTGAAAGAACACTCAGAAAGTCTGATCCCATTTTCGTGCCAGAACTGACAGGGCGCGATAGCCCGGTCCCAAAGACTGCGTCCACGAAAAGATCTGGTTCATGGTCAAGATCTGCGTACTCTCTAAGTCCGAACTCCCAGAAGTTGTACTCCCCGGTGGTCTCGGTATCGACAACCTCCCCCATCCCCACCCACCGTTCATAATTCACCCGCGCATCCGGCGGCATCTTCTCGGGCATTCCGTAAAGGAACACGTCCACCTCCCAGCCGCGCTCTTTCAAAAGCCGCGCCACAACGAACCCGTCGCCGCCATTCCCCCCCGGCCCGCACAGCACCACCGCCTTGCGCGGCCCCGCTGACAGTTCCGGCCATTCCGCGAACACCGCCTCCACCACGCCCGCACCCGCGCGCTCCATCAGTTCCAGCCCCGTCACCGCACCGCTGGCTATCGCCGCCGCCTCAATCGCCTTCATCTGCGCCGCTGTCAGCAGGTCCGTCATCACCAATCCCTTTTCATTTCGCCTATTTTGTCAGCGCTTTGCCTGTTTTATAATCACATGCCGCAAAATCCCAAGGCCATTCCGCAGCCCCTTCCCCGCCCCGATTGTTCGCCCCATAAAGTCATGGTCAGACAAGCATCGTAACCGGGGGAGTCGGCCCATGAAAAAGATTGAGGCGATCATCAAGCCGTTCAAGCTGGATGAGGTCAAAGAGGCGCTGCAAGAGGCGGGTATTCAGGGCCTTTCGGTGACCGAGGTCAAGGGCTTTGGCCGCCAGAAGGGCCATACCGAACTGTACCGTGGCGCGGAATACGTGGTTGATTTCCTGCCCAAGGTAAAGATCGAGGTCGTGCTGGCCGATGATATGGTTGATGCAGCCATCGCCGCCATCATTGCCGCCGCCCGCACTGATAAAATCGGCGATGGCAAGATTTTCGTCTCCTCCGTTGAACAGGCCATCCGCATCCGCACCGGCGAAACCGGCGACGAGGCGGTGTGACATGGCCAAGAAAACTGAAAAATCTCTCACAAAAAAGGACAGCATGATGAGCGCGGTCAAGACTGCTCTGAAACTGATGAAGGACGAAGAGGTCGAATATGTCGACATCCGTTTCACCGATCCCAAAGGCAAATTGCAGCATGTGACGCTGGTGGCCGATCTGGTGGATGAAGACTTCTTTGAGGAAGGCTTTATGTTTGACGGATCATCCATTGCAGGCTGGAAGTCGATTGATCAGTCCGACATGAAGCTGATCCCCGATCCGGCCTCGGTCTATATCGACCCGTTCTATGCCGAAAAAACCATGTGCGTGCATTGCAACGTGGTCGAGCCTGACACGAATGAGGCGTACAGCCGCTGCCCGCGCCAGACGGCGCTGAAGGCGGAAGCCTACATGCAGTCATCAGGCATCGGCGATACGGCGTATTTCGGCCCTGAAGCAGAATTCTTCCTGTTTGACGACGTGCGTTATTCGGTGACACCGCGCAAAGTGTCGTATGAAATTGATGCGGCCGCCGCTGCGTGGAACACCGATACGGTGACCGAGGGTGGCAACTATGGCCATATCGCGGGCCACAAGGGCGGCTATTTCCCGGTCAACCCGGTGGACGAAGCGCAGGATATCCGTGGTGAGATGCTGAGCACCATGAAGCGCATGGGCATCCGCGTGGACAAGCATCACCACGAGGTTGCCACCTGCCAGCACGAACTGGGCATGATCTTTGGCGGGCTGGTCGAACAAGCCGACAACATCCAGAAATACAAGTACGTCATCCACAACGTGGCCCACGCCTATGGCAAGACAGTCACCTTCATGCCAAAGCCGATGAAGGGCGACAACGGGTCAGGCATGCATGTGAACATGTCAATCTGGAAGGGCGGCAAGCCCCTGTTCGCGGGCGATAAATATGCGGATCTTTCCCAGGAAGCGCTGTGGTTCATCGGTGGCATCATCAAGCATGCCAAAGCCCTGAACGCGCTGACCAACCCCGGCACCAACAGCTACAAGCGCCTGATCCCAGGGTTTGAGGCACCGGTGCTGCTGGCCTATTCGGCACGCAACCGGTCTGGCGCTGTGCGTATTCCATGGACGGAATCGCCAAAGGCCAAGCGGGTTGAGGCGCGTTTCCCCGATCCGTCGGCAAACCCTTACCTCGCCTTTGCAGCCCTGCTGATGGCGGGCCTTGACGGGATCAAGAACAAGATCGATCCGGGCCCAGCATCCGACAAGGACCTGTACGATCTGCCACCGGAAGAACTGGCCGCAATCCCGACAGTGTGTGGTTCACTGCGTGAGGCGCTGCAGGCGCTGGACGCGGATCATGATTTTCTGCTGTCGGGTGACGTGTTCACCAAGGACCAGCTGGAAGGCTACATGGCGCTGAAGTGGGAAGAGGTTTACGCCTACGAACACACGCCGCATCCGATTGAATATCAGATGTACTATTCCTGCTAAAAGGGATGGGCAGATTGCCCATCCTACATCGGAAACGGGGCGTCCTGCGGGGCGCCCCTTTTCGTTTCGTAGGATGGGCAATCTGCCCATCCTGCCTCACCGAGAGATGTGGATCGGGTGTTCCGCCAGCATCGCTGCCTGCGCAGCCGTCAGGTCTTCGCACCGGACGATATAGGTGTGGATCGAAAACAGCACCGCCCCCGTCACCGGCAACCGGATCAGCGCTTGGCGTTCAGACCGGATAAAGGGCTTGTCCGTCGCCGTCACCGGCTCGGCCTTGTAGTTCAGGTGCGACGCGACCTCTGACAGCGGGTTGTGCAGTGGTGCGTCCGAGTGGTGCCCGTTCATGCGCCACAAGGGCCGCCCCGGCTGGACCGCATCCATCAGGCGTTGCACGCGGCGGCCGACATCTTCGGTGTATTTCTCCACCGGTTTGTGAATGCGCATCATCGGGCGGCCCAGCTTTTCCGCCAAAGTCCAGCCCGCCGGAAAGCACAGCACAGCGCCCGCCAGCAAGTGCTCGCCCTGCCCGTCCACTTGCATGATGCACAGATCGTCCTGCACCAGCCGCCCTGCCGTCAGCAGAGGCGCGTCCACATCCAGCGGCACCGCCACGCCATCGGGCCGCATCACATAATCACCCATCACCCGAAAACCCTGTGGCAGATGATCCAGCACCAATTGCAACACCTCTGCCGCCGCCGCCTTCGCCTGATCTGTCACCGCATAGACAGCAGCCCGGTGATCTGCGATCAGGCGGTCACGCGCGGCCATCTGGGCGGCGTAAGCATCATCGACGCGCAGCCAATCGGCCATATCGAGGGCTTGGGTGCCGGGCATGCGGCGGGTATGGGGCGCCATCCAAGGCGCGTCGGGCAGATGGGATTGCAGGATCAGCGTCATGCGGCCTTCTAGCGTGAGGTGGCGTTGCGAAACACCCATGAATGCGACCTGCCCTGTCGCCTGCAGAACAGCAGACACGGGGCGCGCGCCTGACGTTGTTCAACGGAGGGCTCGCAATGACCCAGCACTATGCCAACCGCCGCAAGATTGACCCCACGCGCGGATCAACGCTGGGCGACGGCAGCCCGAATGACAATGACCGCGTGGAAATCGGGCCGACGCAACTGGCGTTTGGCGAATGGCAGGCGGCGGGGCTGACACTGCCGAACCTTGGCCAGATGCGGCACGACCGCTGGGCCAAGCTGACGCAGGGCTTGGTGGACCGCGATTATGGCGGGCTGCTGATGTTCGACCCGCTCAACATCCGCTACGCAACCGACACCACCAACATGCAGCTCTGGAACACCCATAACCCGTTCCGCGCCTGCCTGTTGTGCGCTGACGGGCATATGGTGATGTGGGAATACAAGAATTCACCCTTCCTTGTCACCTTCAACCCGCTGGTCAAGGAACTGCGATCCGGGGCCACGTTCTTTTACAACTCGACCGGAGACAGGGGTGCGGCGGCAGCGCGCGCTTTTGCGGTGCAGGTGGATGACATCATGCGCGCACATGCAGGCAGCAACCGCAGGCTGGCGGTGGACAAGATCATGGTGCACGGGTTGCGGGCGTTAGAGGGCATCGGGTTTACGGTTGAGGAAGGCGAAGAGGTGACGGAACGCGTGCGCGCCATCAAAACACAGGATGAAATTCTGGCGATGCGCTGTGCGCACCACGCCTGCGAAACAGCGATTGCCGGGATGGAGGCGTTTACGCGGCACGCGGTGCCGGGCGGTGGGGTCAGTGAAGATGCGATCTGGGCGGAACTGCATGCCGGCAATATCCGGCGGGGCGGCGAATGGATTGAAACACGGCTGCTGGCCAGCGGGCCACGGACGAACCCGTGGTTTCAGGAATGCGGGCCGCGCATTGTGCAAAACAACGAAATCGTGGCCTTTGATACGGATCTGATCGGGGTTTACGGCTTTTGCATTGATATCAGCCGCACCTGGTGGGTGGGGGACCGCACGCCACGGCCCGATATGTTGGCGGCCTTTGCCCATGCGCGCGACCATATGCTGGATCATCAGGCGCGGCTGCGGCCGGGCATCACGATCAGGGAACTGGTCTTTGGCGGGCACCAGCTGGACGCGCAGTATCAGGCGGGGAAATATTCCTGCAAGATGCATGGCGTGGGCCTGTGCGATGAATGGCCCTATGTGAACTACCCGGATGGCTGGACGGATGGCGCGTTTGAGGCCGTGCTGGAACCCGGCATGGTGCTGTGCGCCGAAGCGTTGGTATCGCCCGAAGGCGGTGATTTTTCGATCAAGCTGGAGGATCAGATTTTGATTACCGAAACCGGCTGCGAGAACCTGACGCGTTATCCGTTTGATGCGGCGCTTTCCGGGTCCTGACGCGGCAGTCATTTTGACCAAGGGTGGGGGGCCGTCTGCCCCCCACACCCCCCGAGGATATTTTTGGGCCAAAAATGAAAACGCCCTGCCCGGAAGATCCAGA
>JAYUZO010000120.1:0-5103 GCA_043751715.1 Rhodobacterales bacterium
GGGATTTTCATCGTTGCCATGTCAGACCAGGCCACCCAGACCGCAATGCCCAGAACAAAGGGCGCAACAACCACGGCCTGCACAAACGTCAGCATGTCAAACACCGGCATAGATCAGGCTTCCAGTGCCTGCAGGCTGCGTACGGCCGCTTCAAAATGCTGCGGATGGGTTTCGATCGCCTCGCCCAGCAGCGCCTTGCCCACCGAAACATCGCCCTGCTTGATCGCCGTCAGCGCCATGGTGTAGGTCAGTTCGGCCCGTTCGGTTTGGGACATGTCCACCACCGGCAGATCGTATTTGCGCTGCGCACCGCGCGCCAGCACCAGGTTGTTCTTGGCCGTGAACAGGTTCGGATCATAGGTCAGCGCCTGCACGAACAGCTTTTCCGCGCCCGCATAATCCTGCCGTGTCAGTTTGGAAAAGCCCCAGTTGTTCAACACGCCCGCAGGCTTTGTGGTCAGTCCGGCGGCAATTTCATAAAAACTGTCGGCCTTGCCCCAGTCCTGCTTGCTGTCGGCCACCATCGCCTCAAGCCGGTAGCGATCAAAGGTTTCGTGCGTGGGGGGAATTTCGTTCAGCGTGGCCTCGGCCCGGTCCCAGTCATTGGCGCGTATATAGGCATCGGCCAGCATCACCTTGTCGTCAGCGGTACTGTCCGGCAGCTGCGTGGCAGATGTCAGCACGGCAATTGCCTCGGTGGGTTTTCCCGCGCGGATCAGCGATTTGGCCAGACCACGCTGCAGATCAATGCGTTCGGGGTTGGCCGTGGCTGCCCGGCTGAAATAGGCCACAGCCTCATCCGGGTCACCCACTGTCAGCATGATATCCGACAGGTTGGATTCGTCGATCACGTTCACATCGGCCATGGCGCGCGCCACTTCGGCATCGGACGAACCGTTGCCACAGGCCGAAATCATCAGGGTTCCGCTCAACGTCAGGGCGATAATTGCCGGGTGGCGCATGTTTCTGCGTCCTTTTTTAACTGCTCGGTTGGCCCGGTCGTCTGGTCACAGTTCGGTCAACAGCTCGTATTGCCCCTGACCACGCCGCACCAGCGACATTGTGGGTTCTTCTTGCGGGTCAGAATACACAACGCCTTCGGTCTTTGCGATGGCCAGTCGCAGATTTTCACGAATGGAGTCAGATTCGCCACTATCAATGGCGAAAGCCTGCTGAAAGGTGATCCGCGCCTCGCCGAATTTGCCGCGTTCCATCAGCACAACGCCCAGATTGTTGATGGCCGGCACAAAGGTGGCGTCCTCTTCAATCGCGCGGCGCAAGATCTGTTCGGCCTGCCCAAGCCGCCCAAGTGCCAGGTTGGCCGACCCGATGGCTGACAGCACATCCACATTCACGCCCTGTTCGGCCGCAGCGCGGTAATAGGCCTTGAGAGCCAGTTCAGGTTCACCCGCGGCCATCAGACGGTGGCCCACCAGCAGGCCATCTATGCCTTCACCACGCGCATCGGCCCCAAAGGGCACATTGCGATCAGCACCACCCGTGCCAAAGCCGCCTGTGGTGTCACAGGCGGCCAAGGCAGTTGCGCCCACGATCAGCAGGGCTATCCTAAAGTTCAGGCGCAGTCTTAGCCCCCTCCGCCACCAAAGGCAGTTGCGATACCGTGCAGCGATGGGCCAATCAGGATGAGAAGCAGCGCAGGCACGGTAAACATCATAGTGCCCAGTGTCAGCTTGGTTGGCAACTTGTTTGCCAGCTCTTCGGCGCGCATCACACGCTTGTCACGCATTTCGGCAGAATAGACGCGCAGCGCCTCGGCGATGGATGTACCAAACTGGGCGGACTGCACCAATGTGGTAACAAATGACGCGACATCCGGAATGCCCACGCGTTCAGCCATGTCTTTCAACACGCTGACGCGTTCCTTGCCGGCCTTCACCTCATTGGACACCATTTCAAATTCTTCCGCCAATGCCGGATAGCCCGCCTTGGTTTCACGCGCCACGCGCAGAATGGTCTGGTCCAGTGACTGGCCCGCTTCAACGCAGACCAGCATCATATCAAGCGCATCGGGAAAGCCGGATACAATTTCGGCTTGCCGTTGCCCAAGGCGTCTGTTGACCCAGTATTGCGGCAGGTAATAGCCAAGAGCGCCGGGGCCGATTGAGGAAATGATCATGGTCTGGGTTGATGGCTCTACCCCTGACGAAGCGGATGAAATCATCGTGTAAATCACGCCAAGCACCAAAAGGCCGATGCCCAGCACGAACTGCGCAAAGTGGAACATCCGTACAGCATTCTTGCCCCGGTAGCCTGCCCGAAGCATGCGCAGGCGTGACGCCGACAGCTGTTCGGCATTCTGTGGTTCCAGAAAGTTGGAAAAGCGTTCGAGTTTATCGGTCTTTTCGGCGCGGCGCAGGGCATCTGCCTTGGCGCCCTTGACCGGTTTGCCATTGCCGACATCGCGCTGCGCCTTGATCCGGGCAAATTCATCCGGCGGTTTGCGCATCATCGTGGGCAGGGCCACGACAATCAGCACGATCCCCAGACCACCGACCATCAACAGGGGGCCCAGCTCACCCAGATTGGCGGTCAGGAACGCATTCAGATTTGAGAGAAGTTGCATGACAGCCCCTTAAACCTTGATATTGACCATGATTTTCATGAAGATGATGTTGATCGTCAGCAACACCGCCACAATCAGGCAGGCGGGAATAAAGGCTGACGTGGTCGACACTTCTTCATAATAATCAGGTTTGATGACCAGAATGGCGGCCAAGGCACCCAGCGGGAAAAATGACAGAAACATGCCGGACCATTTCGCCTCGGCGGTAATGGCCTTGACCCGGCGGAACAGTTTGAACCGCGCGCGCACGACCTTGGCCAGACCATCCAGAATTTCCGCGAGGTTACCACCCGACTGCTGTTGAATGGTCACGGCCACGGCCAGAAAGCGCAAATCCTGGCTGTCCATCCGCTGTGCAAAACCTTTCAGGCATTCCGATACGTCACGACCATATGCCGCTTCATCGGCGATCACGCCAAATTCGGTGCCCAAGGGATCAGCCACCTCTTTGGCGACAATGCCAATCGCGGCGGAAAACGGGTGGCCCACGCGCAGGGACCGCACCATCAGTTCCACCGCATCAGGCAGCTGTTCTTCCATCAGCGCCATGCGTTTCTTGGCCTTGCCGTTGACCCAGAAATACACGCCACCCACACCCATTCCGATGGCCAGTGCAATGCGCACAGCCTGCGGGGCGGCAGTGCCAATGGTCAGCCCCAGGTAGGCAAACACGGTGACCAGCACCATCACGCCCATCAACTGCGGCGGGGTAAAGGCGATGTTGCCCTTTTGCGCCTTGGACGCGAGGATGGAATACAGCGGGATGCCTTTTGAGGTCAGGTGCTGCGACATTTCCTTGCGCAGCTGTTCCAGCACCTGTTCGCGGTTGCTGTTCTTTTCCAGCAGGGCCAGCCGTCGGCTGACCCGGTTGTTCAGACTGATGGATTTGCCAAAAACCGTCAGGTAGATGCCTTCGACCAGCACCAGCACGGCGACAAAGATCAGCACGTAGATAATAGGGGCGGCACTTAGTTCCATGATCTTCCTCAGGCAATCGGTTCATAGATGGAATGGGGCAAATCAAAGCCCCACTGCTTGAAACGCTCGGAATAATGCGAGCGCACGCCGGTGGCATTGAACCGCCCGATGATCTTGCCATCGGGGGCCAGACCAAGGCGTTCGTAGCGGAAAAGTTCCTGCATCGACAGTACGTCACCTTCCATGCCGGTGATTTCGGTGATCGAAACCATGCGGCGTGACCCGTCCTGCAAACGGCTGGCCTGCACGATCAGGTTCACAGCCGATGCGATTTGCGAACGCACGGCCTTCAGCGGCATTTCGATACCCGCCATGGCCACCATGTTTTCCAGACGGCTGATGCCATCACGCGCGTTGTTGGCGTGGATCGTGGTCATTGATCCATCATGACCGGTGTTCATCGCCTGCAACATGTCGATGACTTCCTCACCACGGGTTTCCCCCACGATGATCCGGTCCGGGCGCATCCGCAGTGCGTTGCGCAGACAATCCCGCTGGGTGACGGCACCCTTGCCTTCGACGTTGGCCGGGCGGCTTTCCATGCGGCCCACATGCACCTGTTGCAGCTGCAATTCGGCCGTATCTTCGATGGTCAGCACGCGTTCGGTGTTATCAATGAACGATGACAGCGCGTTCAGTGTGGTGGTTTTGCCCGAACCCGTACCGCCTGACACGATGATGTTCAGCCGGCAGGATACGGCGGCCTGCAGATAGGCGGCCATTTCTTCGGTAAAGGCACCGAACTTGACCAGATCGTTGATGCCCAGCTTTTCCTTTTTGAACTTACGAATGGATACCAGGCTGCCATCCACCGCAACCGGTGGCACCATGCAGTTAAAGCGTGACCCATCTGCAAGGCGCGCATCGCAATAAGGGTTGGATTCGTCAACCCGGCGGCCCACGGCCGACACGATCTTGTCAATGATCCGCAACAGGTGGCGTTCATCGCGAAAGGTGATGTCAGTCAGCGTCAGTTTGCCGCCGCGTTCCACGAAAATCCGGCGCGGACCGTTGACCAGAATATCGTTGACCGATTCATCTTTCAACAACGGTTCCAGTGGCCCAAGGCCCATCACCTCGTCATACAGTTCCTGAAACAGGGTGGCGCGGTCTTCCTTGTTCAGCGCGACCGACAGTTCATCCAGTGCCTCTGAGGCGATGGAGGAAATTTCCTGCTTCAGGCTGACCTCGGATGCCTTTTCCAGTGCCGCCAGGTTCAGCGTATCCAGCAGACGCTTGTGCAGTTCGACCTTGAGTTCGGTCAGGCGTTCCTTGCGCTTTTTCTCTTTGTCGGCTGCCACCGCATCAACGGCGGTGCGCGGCGTGCCCACCGCCGGGGCCTGCGCCGCGGCGCGCACGGGGGTGCTTGGGGCCGGGGCCTTGGGCGTGGCGGACCCCACCGCAGCAAGGGCGGGGCGGGCATCCTTGGCATCTGATTTCTTGAACCGGCTAAACATCGTCAGTTTCCCTTATTCACGTTGAACCGGCCCTCAGGCGCGGCCCGTTTCAGCCGCCTTGTTGGTATCGACCAGCGATTTGGC
>JAYUZO010000121.1:0-6443 GCA_043751715.1 Rhodobacterales bacterium
AACACCGCAACAACGCGGTCAACGCCGGGGTGGATATTGGTCTGCGACAGGAAGGCCAGCGCTTCGCCCGCCTCGAGTGCGGCCCCGATGGCGGCGGCATCAAAGCAGTCAAACCAGCCGGGTGCTGTCAGCGGCACGGCCTGCGGGTAGGCCTGATAGGTTTCGGTCAGCAGTGCCAGACCCATGGGCGTGGTAAAGCAGGCGCGGAACCGCAAGGGGCTGCTGCCCGCATCAATGCCGCTGACGTTGTCGGCCAGAATGGGTTCCGGTGTCTGGCTGACGATCGGTGTCAGCAAAATCTCGGCGCCCGGCGCAAAGCTGACGGGTTCGTAAAAGGCATAGACCTGCGTGTAATACAAAAGGCCTCCCGCAAGGGCGGCCGACAGGACGATAAAGCTCACGGCGAGTTTTCCCCACATGGTGCTATTGCCAATCCCAGTTGATGCCGGGCCGCGTCTGGCCCGCCGCGCGGCGGGCCTCCGACATGGCTTTCAGCGCCATGGTGCGGGCGCGCAACTGCGGGATCACGCGTTCATGCGTTTCGACAAAGGCCTGCGCCACAAGATCAGCTTGCGGTGCCGCGAGCAGGCGTTCAAGCAAGGCAACCTCGGCCCCTTCGATATCGATCTTCAGCAGGGCGACGGGGCGGTTCTGCTGCGCAAGCCATGCGGTAAAATCAATCACCTCGACCGTGACGCCATGCGCCGCGTCCATCTTGTGCTTGCCGGGGATGATCGAGGATGACTTGGTGCGCTGGTCGGGTTTCCTGTCGAAATCCTGATGGCGGAACAGGGTCAGGCTGCCCGCCTTGTCACCCGCAGCAGCAGCGATCAGCGTCACGTTGGGCAGGCGGCCGACACGCGCGGACAGCAGGGCAAAGGCATGCGGGTCAGGTTCAAAGGCCACGACATCAGCGCCGGTGGCAGCCATGCGGGCGGTAAACAGGCCGACATTTGCACCCAGATCAATGGCCAGATCGCCGGGTTTCAGCGCGGCAAGGGCGGCATCAAAGCTGGCGTCGACGGCAGCACGGTGCCGGGCGCGCGCGCCGGTGATGCGCCCGATCAGCGATGCCCACAGATCACGGATGGTCCGGGACCGGATCATGCGGCGGCCCCACCGGCAGCGGTTGACACAAACGCATCGGCGCACATCTTGGCCAAGGCACGCACCCGGCCGATATAGGCCTGCCGTTCGGTCACCGAAATAACGCCGCGCGCATCAAGCAGGTTGAACAGGTGGCTGGCCTTGATGCACTGGTCATAGGCCGGGTGGGCCATGACGATATGCCGTCCGGCCTTGTCGGGCTGCGGGGCCGCAAGGATACGCGCGCACTCGGTCTCGGCATGCGCAAAATGGTCAAACAGCATGGCTGTATCCGCCTGATCAAAGTTGTGGCGCGAATATTCCTGTTCGGTCTGCAGAAAGATATCGCCGTAGCGCAGCTTGATATCGCTGTCAGGATCATTGAACGGCATGTCCATCACATGATCCACGCCCAGCACATACATCGCCAAGCGTTCCAACCCGTAGGTCAGCTCACCTGATACCGGCTTGCAATCATGCCCGCCGACCTGCTGAAAATAGGTGAACTGCGAAACCTCCATGCCATCGCACCACACCTCCCAGCCCAGACCCCAGGCACCCAGCGTCGGGCTTTCCCAATCATCCTCCACAAAGCGGATGTCATGCACCAGCGGGTCAAGCCCGATGGCGGCCAGTGACCCCAGATACAGCGCCTGCAGATCGGGTGGCGATGGTTTGATGATGACCTGATACTGATAGTAGTGCTGCAACCGGTTGGGGTTTTCGCCATAGCGCCCATCGGTGGGGCGGCGCGATGGTTGGACATAGGCCGCAGCCCATGGGCGGCTGCCGAGTGCACGCAAGGTGGTGGCGGGGTGAAAGGTGCCTGCCCCCACCTCCATGTCATAGGGTTGCAGGATGGCACAGCCTTTGGTTGCCCAATAGGTTTGCAGACGCAGGATGATCTCTTGAAAACTGCGCGGTGCAGGCGTGGCCATGGACAGAACCCCTTGAAAAGCGCCTTCTCCATAGGCAAGAGGCAGGGGATGGTCAATCGGCGCGCGGCTTTGTGACAGCGTATCGGCGGCGAATATGGCAGAACTTGCAGCGGCCCGGCAAAAGGGCTGCGATCCGGGGTGGTGGAATGGCGTTTTGGCGGGTGATGGCGGTTGTGGTGGGCCTGTGGGCCGCGCTGGGCGGGGCAGGATCGGCGCAGGACCGGGTTTGGGTGCAGGTCGAAGCGCAGCCAACCCTGCGTGAAGCGGAAGACCGCGCGCGCGCCTATGCCGGGGCGTTTCCCGATGTATCGGGCTACCGGCTGCGGTCGGGGTGGTATGCCATTTTGCTGGGACCATATGGTGTGGAGCAGGGGGCGGCGCAGCTGTCAAACCTGCGGCGCGAAAACCTGATCCCGAATGATGCATTCATCGCCTTTGGCACTGATTTCCGCGATCAGTTCTGGCCAGTGGGGGGGGCAGCGCCACTGCCGGTGATCCAAGAGCCGTTGCTGACGCAGCCAGACGCGCCAGAGGCGGTGGTGGAACCTGTGGCCATCCCCGAACCCCCTGCCCCACCGCCAACAGCCCAACCTGACGAATCCCCCGATCAGGCGCGCGACAATGAGGCCCTGCTGGACCGGACCGACCGTGAGGCGCTGCAAACTGCGCTGCAATGGTTCGGCTTTTATGACAGCACGATTGATGGCGCGTTCGGGCGCGGCACGCGGGCGTCGATGGCAGCCTGGCAAGAGGCCAATGGGCTGGAGCCGACGGGCGTGCTGACCACGCTGCAAAGGGCCGCACTGGTGGGCAACTATCAGGCCGATCTGGCTGAATTCGGTTTTGCCACGGTGAATGAGGCCGAGGCGGGCATCGAGGTGACGCTGCCATTGGGCCTGATCAGGTTTGACCATTACGAGCCGCCGTTCGTGCATTTTGCGCCAAAAGACGGGTCTGACCTGCGGGTGGTGCTGATCAGCCAACCGGGCGATCAGGCGGCACTGTTCGGGTTGTACGACATTCTGCAAACGCTGGAAATCATGCCAGCCGGGGGCGAGCGTAGCCGGGGTGAGCGGTCATTCACCATGGAAGGGGCGAACGCAGCGGTGCAAAGCGTGGCCTATGCCGAAATAAGCCGGGGCCTGATCAAAGGCTATATCGTGACGTGGAACCCTGCCCGCGCTGATGGCATGGACCGCATTCTGCCAGCCATTCAGAACAGCTTTCGTGCGGTGGGTGATACGGCGCTTGATCCCGGTATGGTGGTGATGGATGCAGGCACGCGTGCGGGGCTGTTGTCAGGGCTGGAGGTGCGCAAACCGGCCTTTTCGCGGTCAGGGTTCTTTGTGACCGGTGACGGCGTGGTGGTGACCACGACCCAGGCCGTGGCGCAATGCGGCCGCATCACGATTGAACGCGATGTGGACATGACAGTGGCGGCAACCGATGCGGCCAGCGGCGTGGCGATCCTGCGCCCGGTGACCGCGCTGTCGGCCCCGGCGGTGGCGTCCCTGCAACTGACGCCAGACCGGATCGGGGCCGAGGTGGCGGTGGCGGGCTATTCCTATGAAGACCGGCTCAGCGCGCCGGTGCTGACCTTTGGCGGGCTGGAGGCGATGGAGGGGCTGAACGGTGAAGCGGGGGTAAAGCGGCTGGCGATCAATGCGCTGCCGGGCGATGCAGGCGGGCCGGTGCTGGATGGCACGGGGGCGGTGCTGGGCATGCTGCAACCCGCACCCAGTGATGCCGGGCGGCAGTTGCCGGCTGATGTGGCCTATGCGACGGCAGCATCGGTGATTGCAGCACAGCTGACAGCGGCGGGCGTTGTGATCGTGCCGTCAACACCATCGGGGGCGCTGCCACCCGAAGACCTGTCGCGCCGCGCACTGGCGATGACGGTGCTGGTGTCGTGCTGGGATAACTAAGGCGGATCGCCTTTGATCTTGTTCCAATTGAAGGCAATGCAAGCCAATCAAACCGTTGGAAATGCTGCCTGTCAGCGCTGCCAGAACCGTGGCAGCGCCAGCACAAGCAGCGCAAGCAGGCCAAGCCGGCCCAGCAGCATGGCCAGCGTCATGATCCAGACCGCCGGGTCCGGATAGCCGATGAAGGTGCCTGCATTGTCAGACACCAGCGGGCCAAAGCCATAGCCGATGTTGCCCAGCGTGGTCCAAACCCCGAAAAACGCGCTTTCCAGATCAACCCCGCACAGCGTAACGCCAACGCTGAACAGGCCAAGGATCAGGATATACCCCGTGATGAACATGATGACCGAATTCATCACATCATCATCCACCTTGCGGCCCTCATAGCGCACCGGGTCTGTGCGGTCTGGCATGGTGACGCTGCGGATATGCTGGCGCAGCGCCGCAAAGGCGATCTGCACCCGGAACACACCCAACCCCGCCGCACTGGACCCGGTACATGCCCCGAAAATGCCGATCAGCACCGCAACCGGCAACATGAACCCGCCCCATGACCCGAAATCACCCGAAAAGAAGCCGGTGCTTGACTGGATAGAGACAAGGTTGAACAGGCTTTGCCGGAAAATCGGCTCCAGTGCCGTATCGCTTGTCAGCCAGCGCCACAGTGTCACACTGCCCACCGCAACCGCCAGAATGCGCAGATAGCCGCGCACCTGCCGGTCACGCCACAGCGGGGTGGCCGATCCGTTCACCAGTTGCACATAGCGGATATAGGGCAGGCTGCCCAACACCATGAACAACGCGCCCGCATACTCGCCAGCGCCTTCGTACACGCTGAACGACGCATCACGCGGCGAAAACCCCCCGGTGGCAATTGTCGCCATGGCATGCACCGTGGCATCCATTCCCGTCATCCCGACCATGCCATAGACCATCAGGCACAACAGCGTCAGCCCCGCATAGACCAGCACCAACTGCCCGGCGATATCCGTCGCCCGCGGCAGCACCTTGCCAAAGGTATCAAAGCCCTCGGTGCGAAAAAACTGCATGCCGCCCAGACGCATGACCGGCAGAAAGATCATTGCCACAAAGGCAATTCCCAAGCCGCCCAGCCAGTTGAGCATGCCGCGCCACAGGTTCATGCCCGGCGGCAATCCGTCCAACCCGGTAACCACTGTAGCGCCAGTCGTGGTGATGCCGGATACCGCTTCAAAATAGGCATCCGTCAGCGAAAGATGCGGCTCACCCAGCACAAAGGGCAGGCAGCCGAACAGGGGCAGCACAGTCCAGATCGCCGCTGTCAGCAGATAGGCCTGCCGGATATCCAGCGACAATCCCAGCGCGTTATGCGAGGTGATGGACAGCATCGCGCCAATGGCGCCGGTGATCACCGCCGCCTCCAGAAAATCCGTCGCATTGTGCAGCCCGGCCTGCCAATCCACCGCCGCCGGGGCCAGCATCAGGATGGCCACGGCAATCAGCATCCGGCCGATCAGATAGGCGATGGGGCGCAGGTCAATCATGACCCAGCTAAGTGGCCCATCGCGCAAGGGGCGTCAATGGTGGCCTACCCCGCGTGGATAAGGGATTGAAACAGGCGCGGGTCAAGGCTGGTTTGCGCAAAGGTGACGCCTTCGGTCAACAGGCTGACGGCATCATGGCTGTGCAGGGACTCCTGATGGCTGGCGATCACCCGGAAATCACCCACACGCGTATCGCGGCGCAACTGTTCGCAAAAGCTGCGCGCGGCGTCTTCGACGAAAATCGGATTGGCCGCGTTCAGTTCGGCAAATGCCTGTTCATCTTCGCGCTTGACCATGACCTGCGTTTCCGTGGCAATCGCACGGCGCGCCGCCTCGACCAGATCCTCAATCGCCAGATCACCTTTCAGCACGACTGAAATGCGCGCGACCGACCGCTGCGAATGCGGCGTGGCCAACTGGCCGCGCGTCGCGCGGGCGTGTTCGGACAGTTCAAGCGAACAGGGGCAGGTGCTGGAATAGACGTAATCCAGATGCATGATGCGCGTGGTCACCCCGCCCTGCGCCACCAGTTCCAACGCCACATCGTAATACTGCCAGCCTTGCAGGCCTGACCGCAGCGATGGCACCATCAGCGGATAGGACAGGCGCATCTGAATACGCGCGTCAAAACTGCCCAGATCGTGCTGATAATCGGCCAGTGCGGCGGCAATCACGTCAAAGCTGAAGCGTTCGGTCGCATGGGCATAGAAGGACCGCATGATGCGGCTCATATTGATGCCCTTCTTGTCAGCCTCAAGGCTGACCGTGCCCGTCACCGATGTTTCCAGCGTGATCTCGCCCCCGGCGCGCGTGCGGTAGCGGATCGGCAGGCGAAAGTTGGAGATGCCGACATGCTGAATGGTCGCGCGCGCGCCCACGATCAGGCTGGCAGGGCCATTCTGCAGGTCAGGCAGGCCCGTCTTGTAGGCATCATCGACGCGGAATTCATGCGGGTAGGTGCGGCTGAACGC
>JAYUZO010000122.1:0-9161 GCA_043751715.1 Rhodobacterales bacterium
GGCGGCTGTTCGACCTGTGGTTCGGGTGGCGGTTCTACTGCCACCGGTTTGGCCGGGGTTTCCGCAACCGGTTCTACCACATCGGGCGGTGTATCGGTAATGGCCCCGGCTGCCGCCGCCTGCATCGCCGCCAATTCCGCCGATGAAATCATCGACACATTGGTCGCCTCAAGCTGTTGCGGCTCGGGCGGCGAAAACAGGAAATTCCCCAGCAAAAGCCACAGGATCAGCGCCCCGTGTCCCGCACCTGAAATGATCTGCCCGGTATACATGCGCCTGCCTGTATCCGCCTATTGATCCGCACCAAGGGTGGGCCCAGCCGTATCCGTGACCAGCCCGATATTCGTAAAGTTTGCCGCATTCAGCGCGCCCATCACCTGCGCCACCCGTTCATACGGGATCGCGCCATCCGCGCGCAAAAACACCTTGTCATCGGCCCGTTCCGCCGAAATCGCCCGAAGCCGGGTGATGAAATCCGCCTCGGCCACTTCGGTGTCCATGATCATCAGCCGGTTATCCGCCGTCATCGTCACCGTCAGCGGTTCTTCCTGCGGTGTCGGCAGCGCGCTTGCTGCCGTTTTCGGCAATTCGATCGGCACACCGACGGTCAACAAAGGTGCGGCCACCATAAAGATGATCAGCAGCACCAGCATCACATCCACAAACGGCGTGATGTTGATATCGGCCATCGCGCGCGATTTGCGCCGCCCGCGCCCGCGCCGCCCGCCCCCGCCACCGCCCTGAACAACCCCGGCACCCATGGCCTAAGCGTCCAACTGGCGTGACAGGATCGTGGCGAATTCGTCGGCAAACGCTTCATACCCGCCCACGATCCGGTCACTGTCACTGTTCAACTTGTTATAGGCCACCACCGCCGGAATAGCCGCAACCAGACCAACACCCGTGGCCATCAGCGCCTCGGCAATACCGGGTGCCACCGTGGCAAGGTCTGTGTTCTGCGTCGCCGCGATTTCAGTAAACGCGTGCATGATGCCGTACACCGTGCCGAACAACCCGATAAAGGGGCTGGTAGACCCCACCGTCGCAAGAAACCCTACACCGTTGTTCAAACGCTCACTCTCGCGCGCAATCGCCACATCCATCGCCCGGTCGATCCGGCTTTGCGCCCCTGCGATCAGGGCACCGTCCTGTTTGTGGCTGCGCCGCCATTCCAGCATGCCCGCCGCAAAAATCTTTTCCGACGCCCCGTCCGGCTGCGCCCCGATCTTTTCAAACAGCTCATCCAGCGGCTCGCCCGACCAGAAAGCGCGATCAAACACCTCGGCCTCGCGCTTGGAGGCGCGGTACAGGATGTATTTCTGCACGATGATCGTCCATGACCAGAACGACATGACCAACAGCAGGATCATCACCAGCTTTACGGTCAGGGTGGCCTGCAAGAACAGACCAAGCACAGAGAAATCAATCTCCTGTGCGATTGCAAGGGTTTCCGTTTCCATACGCCTGCTCTTTTTTATTGCGGTCTTTTGCCGCCGTTTAACGTGTTCTACCCCGATTTGAAGGGGATTGCCAACACATCCGCTTGATCCACGCGCAATTCTGCCGCCGCGCGGCGTTACGCACCGGACAGATGCGCCCGCAGCGCGGCTGGCAGGCGCACCGGGCGGCCATCCCGCCCGATGGCAACCAGTGTCACAATGCTGGCAAACAGCCGCACATCGCCGCGCCAGATATCCTGTTCCAGCACAATCCGCGCCCCACCCAGCATCTGCAACACCGTGCGCACATCCAGCACATCATCGAAATGGGCCGGGGCCAGATAATCCGCCTCAACCCGGCGCACGGCAAAGACCACGCCATGATCCGCCCGCAGTGCCACCTGGTCCACCCCACAGGCACGCACCCATTCCGTCCGCGCCCGTTCAATGAACCGTAAATAATTGGCGTAATAAACGATGCCCGCAAGATCGGTGTCTTCGTAATACACGCGGACGGCGTGGTGATGGGCCATCAGATCAGCGGCACAAACGGTATGCCGCAGCCCGCCAGAAAAAGTGACATCAACAGCAATGTACGGATCATGGCACAACCTTTCCCAGAACGCCCGGACAGTCCTATCGCCCATCCCCGCGAATGAAAACCGCCCTCAACCCATCCGGCTGATACGCGCCATCAGCCGCAAGGCATGGCTTACATCCTGCGCCATAACGGGCAGCACCGGGTCATAGGCCGCGCGGATCAGGTTACCTATGCTGGGGCGCAGAATCTCCACTCCGTCTTTCAGCATCAACGGCGGGGCCGCAGCAAACGCCCCTTCGGCCCACAAAAGAATGATCTGCACCGCCTGTGACAGCGCCAAAGCCTCGGCCGGCACATCTGACAAATGCAGGTCCATCCGCAGAAATACCACCGCTGCCTTGATCGCCCCATCCGGATCAAACCGGAACACCCGATATTGGTTGGCCCCCGCCGCTTGCAGCCGGTCCAGCAATTGCCCCAGCCCCACCACCAGCTGATCAAGGTTCGGCACCCCGCGCAGATCATCCCAGTCGCGCACGAAAAACAGCATCAGGTTCGCACCCAACTCCGCATCCGTTTCTGCCATTTTGTGCCCGGCCAGTGTCACCACCGCCTCAACCGCGCCCTTGAACACCGCAAGCGTCGCGTCATCCACGCCAAAGATGACCGGCACAATTGGCCGGCCCCAGCGGGCAAACAGAAACGTGCCGTCAGGCCGGGTGAACAGGGCGGCAACAGCGTCAGTCTTCACGGTTTGGGCTTTCATGTGCAGGCATCAATCCAGCCCTTCATCCTCGATATTCAGCACTGTCCCGCAGGCCTTGCAATGCACCGCGTCATGGTCATGCCGCCGCAAACCGCAGGTTGGGCATTTGTGGTCGGCCTTGGCCGGGCGCAGGGTCACCTGTACCAACCGCAGGAACAGCGAAATGCCAAAGATCATTACCGCCACCGACAGCAACTTACCCGAGGTGCCTTCCAGCGTGATATCCCCGTAACCCGTCGTCGACAGCGTTGTTACCGTGAAATACAGCGCATCCACATAGTTGGCGATCTTGGGGTTCGTGCCGGTCTGTGTCTCATAAATCAGCGCCGTCATCACAAACACGAAAATCGCCAGATTGACGCCGGCCCGCACCGTGCTTTCCCGCCGCGCAAAGCCCGGAATATCTTGCCGCAACTGCCGCAGGGTTTGCGCTGAATGCATCACCCGCAACAGCCGCAGCACGCGCAGAAACGCCAACCCCTCACCCCACAAGGGTGCCAGCAAGGATACAACCACCGCCACATCCGCCAGCCCGTAAGGGTGGATCAGATCACGCAGGGGCCGGGGCGAAATCCATAACCGCGCCAGCACATCGGCTAGCATGATAACGCCAATCACCGCATCAAAACCTTCGGTATGCGCCCCGCGTGTGACAAAGGATGTCACAACCAAAAAGGTGATTGTCGCCAGATCAAACAACAAAAGCCCATAGCGGAACCGGTCAGCGCCTTCGGACTGGCCTTCATACAGGTTGCGGATGCGGGATTTCAGGCTGGTGTCAGGCATGCGCTGCCCACCCGCCACTGGCAGCATCATGCACCCCGGTCATTCCTTGTGCTTTTCTGCATCAGTCTGCACCAACCCATAGCGCGCCACCAGCCGCCAGACGTGGTCCGGCACCATGTTCTTGATCCGCGCCGGGTGCGTGCGCCGCAGATGCAGCACCGTTTCCACCGCCTTCATTTCCACCCGTGCCCGCGCAAATTCCAACCCCCGCGGCCCGATCCGTGGCTGCAGAAAACTGACCAGCGGCCGCAGCCAGTTTGGCATCCGCCGCAGCGGCATGCCCCCCGCCGCACGCGCCGTATTCTCCATGAACCCCTTGACCGCGCCCATCCGCTTGCCCTTGTCCGTCAGGGGTGCCGTCACCAGCCTGTCACCCAGCAGCCCCAGCAGTTCTGCCCCGCGCGCGTTACGCGCAATCACCCACTGATCACCATCACCGCCCATATAGCCCACCGTGATATCGGCCAGCCGGTTGGTGTAATCCACACAGGTTTTGCAGGTGAGGGGAAAGAAATCCGCAGGCAGCTGGCTGATCGGCAGTTGCAGAAACGGGATCATCCGCGCGCGGCGGCCATCGTCAAACCGCAACTCCACCTTGAAATCCGCCCGAAACTCCAGATAGCTGATCGTGTCCGGCTTGGGGTCCAGCAGCCGCAGAAAGTGGTGGAAATTCGCCGTTGTCGTATTGTCGGAACACGGCGTGCCGATCACATACAGCCGCTCCAGCCCCAATGCCGCCTCAAGCGCGCGCAGGGCGTAAACCTGACACGGGATGCCGATCATGGCAATCCGCGTGTGCCCCGCCGCCCGTGCCGGTTCAAGCAGCGCCAGCGTCGGCGCATAGCCCATCCGCATGCCCCGCACCTGTGCCATATCCTCGGCCCGCGTCACGATCACCGGCACCGGTTTCCACCGATCAGCCGGATCAGGCGCCACTGTCAGCACCGCCGTCACCGCCCCGCTTTGCAACAATTCCGCAGCAATCGCCGTGGTGATCCCCGTCCACTGCGCGCCATCCGCTGCCGGTGCAAGGCGCGCGCGCAGCATGCGGTCCGTCACACCAAAGAACGCCTCATCACCCTGCGCGGGATCCGCCACCCGCCCGTGGCTTTCCACTTCCAGCCTTGGGTAATCTGGCTGAATGAACTGACAGGCCACCCCGCAGGCCCGCCCATCCCCCATGCGCGATACCCCGCAATCCGTGCACAGGCCGGGGCGGGCATCCCCAGTCAGGGTCGGGGTCAAAAGAGTATCAGCCAGGCGCATGGGCTGAACCTGACCGATCCCACAGAATCTTTCCAGCGGTTTCCTGCGTGGCCATGGCGTGCAAAACAGACTGGCCCTTGCAACTTGTGCAGTTTTGGGCCATAGGAGCCGGGCGATAGCACTAACTCGACCTTCTGTTCCCTTGCGGCTTCAGTATGCGACCGTGACGTGACTGAGCCAAGCCACCGCATGCTGCGGGTGGGACACCAAGACAGGAGACATCACGATGGCCAATGGCACCGTGAAATGGTTCAACTCAACAAAAGGCTTTGGCTTTATCGCCCCAGCTAACGGCGGCAAGGACGTGTTCGTGCACATTTCCGCTATGGAACGTGCAGGCATCCGCGCGCTTCCCGATGGACAGGCAGTGACCTTTGACATCGAAGCTGGCCGTGATGGCCGCGAGTCGGCGATCAACCTCGCCCTCGCATAGTCCATACGGGCTTTGAATTGAAACGTGGGTAGCCTTGCGGCGGCCCCCGTTTTCTTTTGCAAATTCAGCAGGCTGACAGCATTTTGACTGGACCTGTACGCACGCGCGCGGCAGCTTGCATGGATGCAAACGCCACATACCGCCGAATCGCACACCAACCGGATTGACCTGATCCGCCCCGATGCCCCCGCCCTTGCCACGCGCGGGCCATACCGCGTGGGCGTGCGCACGCTGCCGCTGGTTGACCATGGCCGCATTGACGTGCTGCGCATGACAAATACCACGACACCGCTGTATGACAGGCCCCTGCCGGTGGAACTGTGGTATCCCGCCCCACCCGGCACCACGCCCGGTACCACCTACCAAACCCTGCTGCGCGACGGGCACCGCGCCATTGCGCTGCATGGGTCAGCGAGCCGGGACGCAGCACAGGAATCAGGCGCATTCCCCCTTGTGATCCTGTCGCACGGCTACCCCGGCAACCGCATGCTGATGTCCCATCTGGGCGAAAACCTAGCCTCCAAGGGCTATGTTGTGGCCAGTATTGACCACACCGACAGCACCTATGCCGACAAGGCCGCGTTCGGATCGACCCTATACAACCGCCCGCTGGACACGGCCTTTGTGATGGATGCACTGGCGGATATGACCGATATCAGCCGGACGGCGATCATCGGGTTTTCCATGGGCGGTTATGGCGCGCTGATTTCCGGCGGGGCGGGGCTGGCCGAGGCTGCAATGGCCGAAGATATCGTGCCACCCCAAGGCATTCTGCGCCGCCACATGGCCCCCGTGGTTGACCCCCGCTTGCGCGCGATCATCCCCATCGGCGCCTGGGGCCGTCAGCGCGGCGCGTGGGATGCGGCAGGTATGGCGGGCCTTCAGGTGCCTGCGCTGATCGTGGCGGGGTCGGCTGATGCGGTGTCGGGCTATGACAACGGCATGCGCCTGATCTTTGACCAATCCACCGGCGCCACCCGCCATCTGCTAACCTACATTGACGCTGCCCATAACGCGGGCGCGCCCATCCCCGCGCCATGGCAGGCGTGGGAGCCATCCCCTCATCTGGATTTCATGCCGTTTGACCATTACGCCGATGCGGTCTGGGATAGCCTGCGCATGAACAACATCCTGCAGCACTATGTGACGGCATTTTTGGACCTGCACCTGAAAGGTGACACCACGATGGCGGGGTATCTGACGGACGCGTGGCAGGGGTTTGCACCCGGCACGGCACGCGGGCTGCGGTTTGAAACCAAACTCAAGGGCGGCTAGACCACCGTCCACGCCTGTGTATAGCGATGCTCTTGCAGGTTCGGCGTGCTGCCGATCCGGTCAACCACCGCAAACAGCCCCGGCGCGTGCAGCGGCGTCAGCACGCCGTGCCATGTGCCGCGGTGCAGGTTGATACCCTGTGCGCCATTGGAGACAAAGGCCAGCGGTGGGGTATCCGTGCCATGGGCGACGATCACCAGAAACGGATGCGCAGTCATCGGGACAAAGGCCTGTGAACCATCAGGATGCCGTTCGATCAAATCGAACACATAGGGCAAGCTGCGGGGTTCTGCGTGAAAGATGCTGATTCCCACCCGCCCATCACCGAAATCCTGCCCGAAATCCAACTTGGCCCGGTCATGATGGCGGTGGCACAGGCCAGCGTTGATCAGTCGGAAATCACCCGTCGCGTCCAGCACATCGCCAAACGGCGCAAAGGCATCTGCCGTCAGCGGCGTGGCATGGATCACCCTCACCGCCCAAATGCCCCCGGCCCACGCAGCCGCGCATGGCGGTTCACGTCCTTGTACAGCAAATACCGGAACGGCCCCGGCCCCGCCGCATAGCAGGCCTGCGGGCAATAGGCGCGCAGCCACATGAAATCACCCGCCTCCACCTCCACCCAATCACGGTTCAGCTTGTACACAGCCTTGCCTTCCAGAACGTAAAGCCCGTGTTCCATCACATGCGTTTCCTCAAACGGGATCACCCCCCCCGGCTGGAACGTCACGATGTTCACATGGCAATCATGCGACAGATCCGCCGGATCAACGAACCGCGTCGTGGCCCAGACCCCATTGGTATCCGGCATGGCAATCGGCGCAATCAACCGCTCATCGGTCACAAAGGCCGTGGGTGCGGCCACGCCCGCCGCCGGTTCATACAGCTTGCGCACCCAGTGAAACCGCGCAGGGCTGGCCCCTTCCGCAAGAAGCGTCCACTTTGCGCCTGCCGGGATATAGGCATAGCCCCCCGCATCCAGATCATGCCCCTGCCCGTCAATCGTGATGGTGACCAGCCCACCCGTGATGAACAGGATATGCTCTGCCCCCGCCTCCTCGTCCGGCGCGTCCGATCCGCCGCCCGGCTGTACCTCCATCACATACTGGCTGAAGGTTTCGGAAAACCCGCTCATCGGGCGGGCGATCAGCCACATGCGCGTGTCTGTCCAGCCCGGAAGCAGGCTGGTCACAATGCCCGAAAAGCAGCCCTTGGGGATAAAGCAATAGGCGTCGGTAAACACCGCCCGCCCTGTCATCAGCTGCGTTTGTGGTGGCAGCCCACCCGGTGGCACGTAATATCCCGTCATGGCAGCATGTCCTTCAGGCGCAGTTGCGCAATGCGTTCCACCTGTGCGCAGGCGGTTTTGAATTCGGTGGCCGTGTCATGGGCAAGGCGCACCTGAAAGGCCGCCATGATGCTGGCCCTGGAATGATCGCGCACCGCAATGATGAAGGGAAAGCCGTGTTTGGCGACGTAGGCTGCGTTCATCTGTTCAAAGGCGCTGCGGTCCGCATCCGAAAGCGCATCCAATGCCGCACTTGCCTGTTCTGCCGTGCTTTCAGGTGTCAGCCTGCGCGCCGCTGCCAGCTTTCCTGCAAGGTCCGGATGCGCGCGCAGAACGCCCAGCCGTTCATCGGCACTGGCACGCCGGAACACCCGGCACAGCGCCCCATGCAGCCCCACCGCCGTATCATGCGCAGGCCCCAGTTCCAGCCCATAGGCCCGCTCTGCCACCCAAGCCGAATGTTCGAACACCCCGCCAAAGCGCTGCACGAACCGGGCCGCGTCCATCTGGCTGGGCCGATCATACCGCCGGTGCGGATGGTGCGCCGCCCAATGCGCAGCAATCTGGCTGCGCGTGGCAAACCACACGCCACCCGTGGCCTGCGCATGATCCAGAAACCGCATCAGCCCTGCAATTTTCCCCGGCCGGCCAATCAGGCGGCAATGCAGCCCGATGGAAAACATCGCTGGCCGGCCCGCCTGCCCTTCGGCATACAGCACATCAAACGTATCGCGCAGATAGCGTTCAAACTGCACGCCATCCACATACCCCGGTGCTGTGGCAAACCGCATGTCGTTCGCCTCCAGCGTATAGGGGATGATCAACTGGTCGCGGTCGCCTATTTCGGCCCAATAGGGCAGGTCGTCATCGTAAGTGTCTGACAGCCATTGGAAGGCCCCGGTTTCCGCAGTGAGGCGCAGGGTGTTGATGGAGGATCGACCTGTATACCAGCCGGTTGGGGGCTGGCCTACCACTTCGGTATGCAGGCGGATGGCTTCGGCTATCGCGGCACGCTCCACGTCTTCCGGCATATCGCGGTGATCGACCCATTTCAGGCCGTGGGAGGCGATTTCCCAGCCCGCGGATTTCATTGCCGCCACCTGTTCGGGGTTGCGGGCGAGGGCGGAGGCGACGCCGTAGATGGTGACGGGGATTTCGCGCTGCGTGAACAGGCGGTGCAGGCGCCAGAAGCCCGCGCGTGCGCCGTAATCATAGAGCGATTCCATGTTGGCATGGCGCTGGCCCGGCCAAGGCGCGGCACCGGGGATGTCAGATAGAAACGCCTCTGACCCCGCATCGCCGTGCAGGATGTTGTTTTCGCCGCCCATTTCGTAGTTCAGGACCAGGGAGATGGCGATTTTAGCGCC
>JAYUZO010000123.1:0-6997 GCA_043751715.1 Rhodobacterales bacterium
CCGCTTGACGCGTCATCCGTGCACCCCGAAGCCTATGATCTGGCGCGGAAAATCGTGGCCGCCTGCGGGCGCGATATCCGCAGCCTGATGGCAGAACCATCCGTTCTGAAAACCCTTGATCCGCGCAGCTTTACCGACGCGCGCTTTGGCCTGCCCACCGTCAAGGATATCCTTTCGGAACTGGAAAAACCGGGCCGTGACCCGCGCCCATCCTTCAAAACCGCCACCTTTGCCGATGGCATTGATGATATCAAAGACCTCAAACCCGGCATGAGCCTTGAAGGCACGGTCACCAACGTGGCAGCCTTTGGGGCGTTTGTGGATATCGGCGTGCATCAGGATGGGCTGGTGCATGTCAGCCAACTGGCCGATCGGTTTGTGAAAGATCCGCATGAGGTGGTCAAGGCCGGTGATGTGGTGCGCGTGCGCGTAGTTGAGGTGGACGCGGCGCGCAAACGCATTGCCCTGACCATGCGCAAGGATAATGCGGTGTCCGAGGCCCCGCCGAAACGCGATGCACCCGCGCGCATGCCGCAACAGGCGCAGGCCCCGGCCAGCACCGCCTTCGGTGACGCGCTGCGCGGAGTGCTGA
Organism: Rhodobacterales bacterium; assembly: GCA_043751715.1. GTDB lineage: Bacteria > Pseudomonadota > Alphaproteobacteria > Rhodobacterales > Rhodobacteraceae > JAAFHS01. The sequence continues at coordinate 593 of JAYUZO010000123.1, forward strand.
AACGCTAGGCTGTCTGCCCTGCCGCAGCCACCTGCGGCGCAATCCGCCAGAACCGCCACATCAGCGCCGCTGCCGCCACCAAAAGGCCGATCACAAGGCCGCCCCAGACCCCCATGCCGCCCCAGCCCAGATGCAGGCCCAACAGCCAGCCCGCCGGAATGCCGACCCCCCAATAGCTGACCGCCGCAATCACCATCGGCACCCGCGTGTCGCGCAGGCCACGCAGCAGGCCCATCGCCATCACCTGCCCCGCATCCACCATCTGAAACAATGCGGCCACCGCCAACAGCGTGGTGCCATAGGCGACAACCGCGCCGAATTCGGGCTGGCGCGCATCTACGAACAACCCGATCAGCGCCGCCGGAAACAGCAAAAACACAGCAATCCCCACCAGCCCTACGCCAAAAGACATGGCCAGTGCCGCCTTGGCCCCGTCCCGCAGACCTTGCGCATCACCCGCACCATCCGCCCGGCCCGCCCGCAGGGTGGCCGCATTGGCCAGCCCCACATGCAGCATGAACAGCAATGACACCACCTCCATCGCGATGCCGTGGGCCGCCAGCTCCACCTTGCCGATCGTGCCGATCATCAACGCCGTAGCCACAAACAGCCCCGCCTCGGCCAGACCCTGAACGCCAATCGGCCACCCCAGCCGGAACACCTGCCGCAGGGCCGGCGGATCAGCCCGCCAAAACCGTTGCCACAGCCGGAAAGGTGCAGCCGCCGGGTGCAGATGTGCATAAAGGCCCATCAGCAGCAGGCTTGCCGCCTGCGTGGCCAACGTGGCCAATGCCGCCCCCACAACACCCAATTCAGGCGCGCCCCAGTGGCCAAAGATCAGCGCATAATTGGCAAACGCATTCACAAACACGCCCGCCACCGTGACCCACAGCACAACTTGCGCGCGGTCAATTGCCGCGAGAAAACTTTTCAGCGTCATCACGATCAGCGCCGGGATCAGCCCCAGCCCCGCCACGCGCATGTAATCCTGCGCAAGGGCTGCCACATCGCTGTCTTGCCCAAGCGCCAGAAAAATCGGGCCAGACCACCAGAACAACGGATAGGTCAGCGCTCCGAACGCAATGGAAAGCCAGATGCCCATGCGTGTATCACGTCTGACCTGTGTTTCATCGCCGCGCCCAAGGGCGGCGGCAACCATCGGCATCACGGCCTGCGCAAAGCCTGCGCCCAGAATGAAGATGATGAAAAACGAAGACGCGCCCAGCACGACAGCCGCCAGTTCTGTGACCCCGTACCAGCCCAGCATGATCGTATCGGTCACGTGCAACGCCGATTGCGCCAGATGGCTGCCTGCCAACGGCAAAGCCAGACGCAACGTATCGCGCGCATGGGCGGTCAGGGGCAAAGGGTGCGTCATGCCGTGCAAATACGCGCGGCGGCGGGCCAAAGCAAGCCGCACAGGATGTGTACCAAGGTGTTGAAAGCATCCGCTTTATGGGGGCTGCCGATCGCGCGGCTTTAGGTATGCGGGTTGGCACAGCATTTCTGCCCCGGCCTTGGCATCGGCTTGACGACAATAGGCAAATTACCGTCCGCGCCAATTTGCAGCCGGTCAGCATGCAGCGGCTGTGCGCCATGTTGCAGGTGCTGCTCATATCCCGCACACTTGCCGCACAATTCACGATCCTGCGTGCAAAACGCATGTTTCAAGACGTGCCGGGCAGGCCTGCCGCCCCGATCACATGTTTGCCGATCCTTTGTGAAAGCCCCCAAATGACCCATCCGATGATCGTAACACTTCCCGATGGGACCAGCATGCCCAGGCTTGGACTGGGCACCCGGGCCATCGGCGGCCGCTGGATGGCCGGGGGTGAGCCTGCAGGCTGGGGCGAAACCGATGATGATGTATCGCGGGCAACAATCCGTGCCGGGGTCGCAGGCGGCGTGCGGCTTTTTGATACCGCGCAGGCCTATGGTGCGGGCCATGCAGAACGGCTGTTGGGTGATGTGCTGGCCGCCCACCCCGAGGTGCGGATCGTCACCAAGGTTGGCCTGATCATCAACGAAGATGCCCGCACGGTTGAACGGGCAACCACCAACCCGGATGACATCGAGGCATCGCTTGACGCCTCTCGCAGACGCCTCAGGCGGGACCGGATCGAGATGGTTCTGCTGCATCTCAACAGCCTTTCACCTGATGACGCTGCACCGGTGTTTGACCGGCTTGAAGCCTTGCGGCACCGCGGGTGGATTGGTCATTTCGGCTGGAGCACGGATTTCCCCGCCAGCGTTGCTGCCATGACCGGGCGTGCGGGCTTTGCGGTTGTGGAGCATGCAATGAACGTCTTTTTCGCGGCCGATGGCATGGGACGGGGCATAGCCGCGCACGGGTTGCTGCCGCTGATCCGCTCACCGCTGGCGATGGGGCTGCTGGGCGGCCGCTATCCGGCGGGGCACGTCTTCGGCCCCGATGATGTGCGCAGCACAACCACAGACTGGATGGATTATTTCAAGGATGGCAAGGTCACACAGGCCCATGCCACGCGCCTTGAACGCTTGCGCGCGGCGTTGACATCGCAGGGACGCAGCATGGCACAGGGGGCACTGGCATGGCTTTTTGCCGCCAATGCCCGTGTCGTTCCCGTGCCGGGTTTTCGTACCGTCGCGCAGGTGCAAGACCTGTGTGGCGCCATCGAAAAAGGCCCGCTAGACCACAAATCCTATGCCGCAGTGGAAGCAAACGTTTCGCGCGAAGCGGAGGGAGATCCGCGCGAACGCTGACGCGATTCCAACACTTTCATCAGGCAACCACAGCCGCCTTACAGTGTCACCCGCAGCATCTGCACTGCGGCCACGACCACAACCGCACCGGCCAGCAGTTCCACCGCCGGTAAAGCGCGCGCCAGTCGCCCTTCCGACAGGCCGGCAAGCAGCCCCTCGCGGGACCAGACAGCAAGCAGGGCCACCACCATGGTGACACTGGCCGTGCCCAGCCCCATCACGAACGTGCCCAGCACGCCTGCGCCGCCGATTCCCATTTGGCAGGTCAAAATCAACAGGAACAACGCACCCGAACAGGGCCGGATTGCAATGCCCGCAATCAGAACGGCGGTATCGCGCCATCCGGTCAGGGCCGCAACCTCGGCCAGTGTCGGCCCGTGGGCATGGCCGCAGGTTTCGTAGGTGGCATCCCGTGCGTGGTCATGGTGCGCGGTGTGATCATGGCCAGTGTGGCCGTGGGTGGCGTGGTCATGGTGGTCATGATGGTCATGGTGGTCATGGTGGTCATGGTGGTCATGAACCACAGCCCGCCCTGCCGCGCGGCGCAAGCCCCTGATCCCGCGCCACACCAGCCACAGCCCCACCCCTGCCACCAGCACATGCCCCACCGGCGCCATCACCGCATCATTGATCCCCAGCACTGCCTCGCGCGTCCAGCCAAACGCCGCAAACAGCCCGTAGACCAGCACCACTGCCACCGCCGACTGCGCCATCGACGATACAAAGGCAATTGCCACCAAAGGCCACAGCCGCACCCGCCGCGCCACGCCGTAACCGCCGATCAGCACCTTGCCATGCCCCGGCCCCACCGCATGCACAAAGCCATAGGTGAACGCCACCCCCAGCAGTGCCGCCATTGCCCCTGCGTCACCCGCGCGCACCCCGCGAATGCCCTGCGCCATGGTGTTCTGCACACTGCGCTGCGCCCCAAGCGCCCAGTCTGCCAGCGCTGCAAACCCGCCAAAGGCCCACAGGCCCGCCAAAGCCAGCACCACTGCAAGGCCCGATATCAGGATGGGTTGGCGCATGTGATCCGGGCTTCTTCGGCATAGGCCGCCCCGATTTCGGGATAGGTCATTTCAATATCCACATCCGCTGCCACCTCGGCCAGTGCCGCCAGCAGCGCCTCATCCGCCGCATCACGGTTCGGTTCGAACACTGCAGCCACACAATCGCTGCGCCCCGTCAGCACGGTTTGGCCCGTAATGGCATAGGCCGTGTAAAACCCCGGATCGTACACCTGCACGATCAGCGGCACATCCGACACCGCCACCGGCGTATCAAACCGCCGCAAATGGGTTGAGGTGATCTTGCCCCCCGCATAGCGCGCCGTAAAATCCTGCGGGCGTGACAATGGCAGCGCAGCACCGTTCATCAGCGCATAAGTATCGCCCGGAAAGCCTGCATCCCATTGCATGTCAAATCCGGCCAGCTGCGCCTCGGCCTCGGGGGTCAGCACTGCGTCATAATCGGGGTCAAGCGCGCGGTCTTCGATGATCAGCATCGAAAACAGGTCGTCATAGGTCCAGCCAATGCGCAACGCCTCGGCCCGGCCATCACCATCAAAAATCACCTCGACCGTCGCATCGATAAACACATGCGGATGCGCCACCGCAGCCACTGGCGCACATACCACCCCCGCCACCACTGCCCAAATGCGCATTTCCATCCACCTGTTTTGCCCAACTGTAATGACATTGCGCAGCACTGCCAACCGGATGCACCGGCCACACGGCGAAAGTAAGCCACATGGCGAAAGTAAGCAAAATGGGGAAAGGGCGGCGGTTCCCAGCAACCGCCGCCCTTTTGGGGTCAAATCTGCAGGGTCTATGGAAAGCGTCTTATTGGAACCGTTCAATGTCTGCGGTATAGCGGCGCAGATGCAGCCCGCGCATACCCCAAATGCAGTATGCGATGGCGAATTTTACCAAAAAGTAAGAATTAAGCCCGCGCCCACATCAGCGCCACTTCATCCAGCACGCGCGGCCAGTTGGTGAACAGCAGCAACTGCCCGGTATCCGGCAGGAATTCCACATCCAGCCCCGGAAAATCGGCCACAAGCTCACGCACCGTCAGCACCGGTGATTGCGGGTCCTGATCGCCCTGCAACAGCTTGACCGGCACGCTGTTGTCGCGGATCAGCGCTGACCAGTCCTTTTCCGAACTGATGCATTCGCGCACAAACGCCTCGGCTGCCAGATGTGTCGGGCTCATGATCACGTCAGATCCCACCAGCACCGCATCGCGGATTTCAGCTTGGGCAAAGGCTGCCATATCCGCCGCCGACCCACCGTTGACCTGCCGAAAGAAACCCGCCTTGCCCATGCGCCGCGCCAAGGCAAACCCCGCCTTGACCAGAAACGGCAACACCTTGGGCGCATAGCGTGCATTCGCCATGATGAACCGCTGCCATTTGTCCATGCGTTCGTACTGCGCCGCCGTGCGTGCAGGCAGCATGCAGGCCACCCCGACAATTCCCCTGACCAACCCCTGACGCGCCGCGCCAAGCGCCAGCGCAAAGCGCAAATCCGCCCCTGCCGGAATCACCACGGTTTGCGACACCCCCAGATGATTTAGCACCGTCAGGTAATCGGCTACCACATCGGCATTGTAGTCACCGCCCTGCGCATGCAGCGGCGTGCGCCCATAGCCTGCCCGCACCGGCACGATCACCCGGTAGCCCAGCCGCGCCGCCGCCCGTTCTGCCCGCGCAGGCCAGCGCGTCAGGCCGAAATCCAGATGCATATACAGCACCGCCCGCCCCTGCGGTGCGCCAAAGCACAGATATTCCAGCCGCCGCCCGTCTGGCCCTGTCACATAGGCAAATGGCACGTCGGCCACGCTGGACGCAGGCGCCACCGGCCCCGCGTCAGCCGTTGACAAATAGGCCACATCCATCAGCCCCAGCACCACGCGCACCAGTTCGGCCTGACTGTGGGTTTCGGTCTTGGCCAGAATGGACCGCAACTGCGTGCGCACCGTTTCAACCGACCGCCCGCGATCATCCGCAATGGTTTTCAGCGGCAGACCAAGCGTGATGCCCTGCACAATCTCTACCTCTGCTGGGGTCAGACCGAACGCCTCTTGCACCGTTGCTGCGAACCCCTGCGGCCAGACCAGTTCGGTGGACGTGACCAGCGCCAGGGGCGGCTTGGCCGCACTTTCCACCGCACTGACCCGCACAATCACCGGGCTGCCCGTGGTATGCGACCGGATGCGCAGGATCACCACCTTTTCCGCCCGGCCCGATGCCACGTTGCGCACCAGACCCCGCAACGTTTCAACATCGTCCGGATCAAACGGCAGGGCACTGACCGGCCCGCCATCACGCACCCCGAACGCAATGGATGCCGCCCGGTTGCACGCCGCAATCACCGCGCCCCCGTCGGACAGGAACGCTGCGGCACGCGGAATATCGGCCAGCACTGACCGATGCGCCACCTCGGGCTGTGCCGCCTCAGTCCGGTCCAGAAACACGCTGGCGCGCTGCATGTGGGCTGCGATATCGGGATCATCCAACTCAATGGCGCTTTCCACCGGCCCCACGCGCAAAGCGGCCACCGACCCTTCCCAGACATCGACCAGATCCTCCAGCCGGATCGGATCAATTGCCACATCATACAGCCGGTCAACAATCTGCGCCTTCTGGTCACGTTCAACCAG
>JAYUZO010000124.1:0-4353 GCA_043751715.1 Rhodobacterales bacterium
TGCGGGCGGGCAAGCGGCGGCGCGGGTCAGTAAAGCCCGCCGGAACTAAGCGTGCCGAAATCGGCCTTGCGCGGCACCACCCGCGCCTCGCCCGTCGATGTGGTTACCGTGGTTTGCCCACCCCCACCGCCGCCACTGCCATCATCGGTTTCGCCATAGGCAAACAGCGGCAGGTTCGACCCCATGCCAAAGCCGCCGTCGATGATGATCGCATCCAGACCCACCAGCGATTCCTCGCCTTCGCGGAAATATTCCGCCACCACGTTTTCGCCTGTCGCACTGTCAGACAAGCGCGCACCGGTAAAGCGGTCAACGTTCTGGAAATAGCCGCCGGGTGGCACGGCAAATTCCGTTCCGCCATATTCGGCAATGGCCACGTTCATGAAACTTTCGAACACCGGGCCGCACAAGCCGCCGCCGCTGGCACTGTCACCCATGGTGCGCGGCTGGTCATAGCCGATGTAGCACCCCGCCACGATGTTGGATGAAAAACCCACGAACCACACGTCTTTGGCCTCGTTCGTGGTACCGGTCTTGCCTGCAATCGGCACCGGCAGGTTGATGCCGCGCGCCGTGCCACGCTGCACCACGCCCTGCATCATCGAGGTCAGCTGGTAAGCGGTAATCGCATCCATCACGCGTTCCCGGTCAGAGGTGACTGCCGGTTCCTCGCCTGCCGGAATGCCCAATGTCGTGCAGTTTTCACAGCTGCGCTGATCGTGGCGGTAAACCGTTTCGCCGAAACGGTTCTGCACCCGGTCCACCAGCGTGGGTTCGACCCGTTCACCGCCGTTTGCAAACATCGCATAGGCCGCCACCATCTTAAACAACGTGGTTTCCTGTGCGCCCAGTGCATTGGCCAGAAACGGGTTCATCCGGTCATACACGCCAAAGCGTTCGGCATAGCCTGCCACCGTCTCCATCCCGATTTCCTGTGCAATCCGCACCGTGATCAGGTTGCGCGATTGTTCCAGCCCGGTACGGATGGTGGTCGGGCCATAGAACCGGTCTGATGCGTTTTGCGGTGACCACAGGCCTTCAGGCGTGTTCACCTCGATCGGCGCGTCGATCACGATAGTGGCGGGGCTGAACCCGGAGTCCAGTGCCGCCGCATAGACAAACGGCTTGAACGAAGACCCCGGCTGCCGCGTGGCCTGCGTGGCGCGGTTGAACACCGAAAACTGATAGCTGAACCCGCCCTGCATCGCCAGAACGCGGCCGGTGTTCACATCCATTGCCATGAACGCACCTTGCACTTCGGGCACCTGGCGCAGGGACCAGCGTAAGAAGCTGTCACCCTCATCATTGGTCACGCGGCGCACATGCACCACATCGCCGGGTTTGAAATTGTCAACGAATGATCCTGACATCCAGTCGATGTCATCACGCGGCACGATCTGCGGTTCGGCATCGCTGGGCTCTACCCCTTCTATCCCGATACGCATGTCCTGATCGCCGACCTCAAAGATCACCGCCGGATACCAGCCTTCAATATCACGCGGCACCTGAATGTCTGACAGGGCCGCGCGCCAGCCATCCGCCGTCAGTGCCTCGAGCGGAATTACCTGCCCCGTGCCGCGCCACCGCCCCAGACTGCGGTCATAACGCTCCAACCCCCGGCGCAGCGCACGCGCGGCGGCCTCTTGCAAATTGCCGTCCACCGTGGCGCGAATGGTCAGACCGCCACCGAAAAATTCTTCCTCACCAAAGGTGCCAGACAGCTGTCGGCGGATTTCATCGGTGAAGTAATCACGCGGCGGCAATGATTGGCGGAATGCCGTGTAATCACCATTCTGTACCGATTGCAGCGGCAGGGCGATGTTCGCCTGCATCGTCGGCTCATCAATATAGCCGTTCTGAAACATCTCGCGCAGCACATAGTTGCGCCGTTCCGTGACCCGCTCTTTGGCCGTTACCGGGTGATACCGCCCCGGCGCTTGCGGCATCGAGGCCAGCATGGCGGCTTCTGCGGGCGTCAGTTCATCCAGCGTCTTGTTGAAATAGGTCTGTGCGGCTGCGGCCACGCCATAGCTGTTCTGGCCCAGAAAGATTTCGTTCAGATACAGCTCAAGGATCTTTTCCTTGGACAAGGTTTCTTCCAGCCGCGTTGCCAGAATCAATTCCTTGATCTTGCGTTCCGCCGTGCGCCCGCCATCCAGCAGGAAATTCTTCATCACCTGCTGGGTGATGGTCGATGCCCCGCGCATGGTGCCGCCTTGCAGCACATCACGCAGCACGCCCACCATCGCGGTCGCATCATAACCGGCATGGGTGAAAAAGTTCTTGTCCTCGGCGCTGACAAAGGCGTGCACCACCAGATCGGGAATGTCTTCAATCGGTACGAACAGGCGGCGTTCATTGGCAAATTCATCAATCATCGCCCCCTCACCGGAATAGATCCGGCTGATGGTGGGAGGGGTGTAGCGGGCCAGGCTTTCGTGGCTGGGCAGATCATAGGAATAGGCATAGAAAATTGCCCCGATAGTCAGCGCACCAAACAGTGCACCCATGGTGACAAAGGTGAAAACGCCGCCAAAGAAAGACCCGATAAACCGTATCACATAGTGCCCCTGTGCCTTGCGGTTTGCTTATACCCTGACCGGCGGGGAAAGGTCAAAACGATGGCTACGGCGCAGGGTCACGCTTGCGTGCTATTGCCGTCGCAGCGCGGCAATTGCCGCATCCTCATCCGCCCAGGCCTGCAGCGCCAGCAATATCGCATCCGCCATCCGCGCGCGCCAATCCTTGTCCTGCAACCGTGCAAGATCACGGTCCGAAGACAGAAACCCCAGTTCCAGCAGTACAGACGGAATATCAGGTGCCTTCAGCACCGAAAACCCCGCCTCTTGCCGGGGGTGGCGGTGCATGCGCAGATCGGCCGCCTTGATCGCCGCTTCCAGCGCCAGCGCAAGCCGTTCGGTGCGCGGCGTGGTTTCGGTGCGCGCCATATCCATCAGCACCGATGCCACCAGATCATCCTGCGCGGTCAGATCAATACCCGCCAGCAGATCATCGCGGTCATGCCGTTCGGCCAGCGCCTGTGCCGCGGCATCACTTGCCGCATCCGACAGGGTATAGATCGTCGCCCCCACCGCCTCACCTTCATCCAGTGCGTCGGCATGCAGGCTGATGAACAGATGCGCCCCTGCACTGCGCGCAATGGACGACCGGGTTTCCAGCGGAACGAATACATCTTCATCGCGCGTCAGCACCACCTGAAAGCCGCCATCGCGCAACAGCACCTCTTTCAGCGTGCGTGCAAAGGTCAGCATCAGGTCTGCTTCGGTGATGCCATCCCGTTCCGCCCCCGGATCAATGCCGCCATGACCGGGGTCCAGCACCACAATCAGCGGCCCGTCGCCGCGCGGTGGCAACACCGGCACATCAGCAGGCACCGGCAGCGCCCAGTCAGCGGGTTCGGGCTGGGCCGCCCGCGCAGCAAACGCTGCCTTGTCAGTGGGTGACAATGTAATTTCCACCGCCACCGCATCGCCGGTCAGCATCCCCGCCCGCGTAACCGCCATCGGCTGCGCCAGTTCCAGCACAAGGCGTGACCAGCCCGGCCTGAACGCCCCCGCGCGCAGGCCCGCAATCGCCGGAACCGCAGATACCACCCGATCAATCCCGGTAAAATCAACCTCGCGGAAATCCACCACAACACGCGGCGGCGCGTCCAGCACCCGCACCCGCCACGGCACCGCCTGTGACAGGCCCAGCCGGATCACCACCGCATCACCCGCCGCCACCATTGATGTGCGGGCCGCGTCCAGCCGGGCAAGGCCAGACAGATCTTGTGCGACGGCCCCAGCCACCATGCCCATCAGCACTATCACCGCCCAGATCGCCCGCATCCCCACCCTTTGCGCTTTCATTCTGGCCCAAATATCCGCGCCGCAGGCACCTTTGTAAACCTGCGATCCCGCCCGCACCGTTCCGCTCACGACGCCGCGAGCGTTCCGTGATCCGCTTGCCAACCCGCGCCACATACCCGATTGTGCGCGGGTACAAAATTACCGGAGCCGCCATGCGCCCTATCCTTGCCCTTTGCTGCCTGCTTGCCGCCCCGGCCCATGCCGAAATGACTGATGCCGACCGCGCCGGTCTGCGCAACGAAATCCGCGCCTATCTGATCGAAAACCCTGAAGTCATCCTTGAGGCGATGGATGAATTACAGGCACGCCAGGATCTTGCCGCCGCCGAACAGGACAAGGCGCTGCTGGCTGCCAATCAGGATGCGATCCTGAATGATGGTACATCATGGGTCGGCGGCAACCCCGATGGTGATGTCACAATCGTGGAATTCATGGATTACCGCTGCGGCTATTGCCGCAAAGCGCATGATGAGGTGAACGC
>JAYUZO010000125.1:0-14272 GCA_043751715.1 Rhodobacterales bacterium
CCTACATCTTCCCCTCACCCAGCCGCCACTGAATAACACAACCTGCGCAATGGCTTGGCCCCACCCCCTTTCCCTCTGGGCACGACCCCCCTACACTCATCGGACCAAACGCAGGGGAACCCATGCCCAAAACCATGCTCGGCATCATCGGCGGCTCTGGCCTGTATCAGATCGCGGGGCTTGAAACCCCCGCCTGGACCACTGTTCACACCCCATGGGGTGATCCGTCCGATCAGATCCTGACCGGCACGCTGTCCGGGCTGCCCGTCGCTTTTCTGCCCCGGCATGGGCGCGGGCATGTGCATACCCCGTCAACCGTGCCCTACCGCGCCAATATTGATGCCCTGAAACAGCTTGGCGTCACTGACCTGATCGCCGTTTCCGCCTGCGGGTCATTGCGCGCAGACTATGCACCCGGTGATTTTGTCATTGTCGATCAGTATATTGACCGCACATTCGCCCGCGAAAAATCTTTCTTCGGCCCCGGCTGCGTCGCCCATGTCAGCGTGGCCCACCCCACTTGCCCGCGCCTGTCGGCCCTTGCCGCCGCCGCGATAAACGGCCCAAGGGTACATGTGCAGGGCACTTACCTTGCGATGGAAGGCCCGCAATTTTCCACCCTCGCCGAATCCCGCCTGTACCGCGCGTGGGGCGCTGATCTGATCGGCATGACCGGCATGCCCGAGGCCAAACTCGCCCGTGAGGCCGAGCTGTGCTATGCATCAGTCGCCATGGTCACCGACTATGATTGCTGGCATCCGGATCATGGTGCAGTCGATGTTGCACAGGTGATTGCCACACTGCACGCCAACGCCGATGCGGCGCGTGACATGATTGCAGCGCTGACTGCCACGTTGGCGCAAGACCGCGCGCCCTGCCCGCATGCCTGCGACCGCGCCCTTGACCATGCCATCATGACCGCCCCCGGTCACCGCGATTCATCCCTTGTTTCCCAACTTTCCACCATTGCCGGACGTGTTTTGTGAAAGCCATCCTTATCGCCGCCCTCTTCGCAAGCCCCGCCTTTGCCTCGGACGGGATCAGCACCACAGGACCGTTGACCGACGCCGACTTTCTGCGCCTGCTGACCTGCGGCGCTGCCCCCGCCGATGCCTGCCAGATGGACCCGGTCAAATGGGCCAACCCCGGTCAGCTGACCATTTCGTTCGGGCCCGTGCCCAAGGGCTATCCCGCTGACAAGGCCAGCCAGATCAACGCCGCCATTGACCGCGCTGTTGCAGATATCAACAGCCTTGGCACGGCCGTGCGCCTGCGCCGCGCGGCCCATACCGATGCCACGTCCATCGCCCTGCGCCCCACCCTGTTTTATGAAAACGATGTCGTGACAGGTGAACCGGGCGTACAAGACGGCCAGCAGATTGGCGCAGGCTACGTCTATGTCTACTGGGATGCAGATAAAACCCTGTCGCAAAGTACAATCCTGATTGCGCAGGACATTGGTCTGACCGAAATCAATTCGATCGTGCTCGAGGAAATTACCCAATCGCTAGGGTTTCTGTTCGATATTGAAAATTCCACCTACGAAAACGTCTCGATCTTTGCGCAGGACAGCAATTCCGTTCTGTCTTTGACCGGGCAGGACGCCGCTGTGCTGCGGCTGTATTATCCAAACTGAGGCTGCCATGAAAAAGACCGTCAAAGACTATATCCGCACCATCGTGGACTTTCCCCACGAAGGCATTCTGTTCCGCGATGTGACCACGCTGTTTGCCGATCCGCGCGGGTTTCGCATGTGCGTAGATCAGTTGCTGGCGCCCTATGCAGGTCTGCGCATCGACAAGGTGGCAGGGCTGGAGGCGCGGGGGTTTATTCTGGGCGGGGCGGTGGCGCATCAGTTGTCAACGGGCTTTGTGCCGATCCGCAAGAAGGGCAAGCTGCCGGGCCGCACGATCGCCCAAGGTTACAAGCTGGAATACGGCGAAGCGGTGGTCGAGGTGCATGATGATGCGATGACGCCGGGCGAAAAGGTGCTGCTGGTGGATGATCTGCTGGCAACCGGGGGCACGGCCGAGGCGGGTATCCGCCTGATCGAACGGCTGGGGGCCAAGGTGGTGGGCTGCGCCTTTGTCGTCGATCTGCCCGATCTTGGCGGGCGCAAAAAGCTGGAAGCGATGGGCATGGAGGTGCATGCGCTTTGCGCGTTCGAAGGGTTGTGATGATGGGCAGATTGCCCATCCTACACCCGACGTTCTGTAGGATGGGCAATCTGCCCATCTTCCCCGTCCATCACCCCTGATAAATCATGGGCAGATTGCCCATCCTACACCACCCGTCCGCCCTCCAACCGCACCACCCGGTCAGCCAGAACCTCCACCTCCGCCTCACTGTGCGTCACATACAGGATCGGCACGCCCTGCCCCTTTAACCCTGCAATCAGCGGCAGAATCTCGGCCTTGCGTGCTGAATCCAGTGCCGCCAACGGCTCATCCATCAACAGCAGACGCGGTGCTGCCAGCAGCGCCCGCCCCAGGGCCACCCGCTGCCGCTCCCCCCCCGACAGATCGCGCGGCCGCCGTGCCAGCAGATGCCCGATCCCCAGCATGTCCGCCGTGCCCGCCACATCACCCGGTACGCCCGCAAAGCGCATGCCAAAGCGCAGGTTCTGCGCCACGCTCAGGTGTGGCAACAGCCGCGCATCCTGAAACACCACGCCAAAGCGCCGCTTATGCGGCGGCACCCAGACCCCCGGCCCAAACTCTGACCCTGAAACCGACAGCACCTGATCGCCGAACCGGATCACCCCCCCATCAGGGCGCACCAGCCCCGCCACCGCCGCCAGCACCGTGCTTTTCCCCGCCCCCGATGGCCCGATCAACGCCGTCACCCCCGGCCCTGCGGTGAATGCCACATCCAGCGTGAACGCACCGAACCTGTGCTGCACCGCCACATCCAGCATCATTCCCCCCGCACCCGCCGTGCCACACCGCGTGCCAGCCATTCCGACACAAAGACGGCCGCCATTGCCACCGCCACCGAAATCACCACCATCCGCAGCGCCACGCCCTCACCGCCCGGCACCTGCAACGCCTCATAGATCGCCGTTGGCAGCGTCTGCGTCTGCCCCGGAATGCTAGCCACAAACGTAATCGTCGCCCCGAATTCGCCCATCGCCTTGGCAAACGCCAGCACCACCCCCGCCAGCACCCCCGGCAAGGCCAGCGGCAGCGTCACCGTCAGCCAGACCAAGGCCGGTGATGCCCCCAGCGTGCCTGCCGCATCTTCCAGCCGCGTATCCACCGCCTCAATTGACAGCCGGATCGCCCGCACCATCAGCGGAAAGGCCATCACCGCTGCGGCCAATGCCGCGCCCATCCACTGGAATGCAAAGGTGAACCCCGTCGCCTGATACAGCCAGCCCCCCACCAGCCCGTTGCGCCCGAACGTCACCAGCAAAAGGTATCCTGTTACCACGGGCGGCAGGATCAGCGGCATCAGCACCGCCGCGTTCAGCAGCCCCTTGCCCGGAAAATGCCACCGCGCCAAGGCATGGCCCACCAGCAGGCCAACGGGCAGACTGGCCAGCGTTGCCCAGAACGCCACTTTCAGTGACAGGATCAGCGCCATCCATGCGCCGGGCGAGAGCCAATCGTTCATGGCAGCGTGAACCCGTTCGCCAGAAACACCGCGTCCGCCTCTGGCCCCTCAAGCGCTACCAGAAAGTCAGCAGCCACAGGCCCCGCCTGCAGGGTCAGCGCTGCCGGGTACACAATCGGCGGATGGCTGCCGGCCGGAAAGCTGGCCACCACCGTCACCCCCGGTTCGGCAATGGCATCCGAGGCGTAGACCACCCCAAACGCCGCCTCGCCGCGCGCCACAAAGGCCAGCGCCACGCGCACGTTTTCCGATTGCACCACCTGCGCTGATACCCCGTCCCACAGGCCCAGCGTTTCCAACGCCGCCTTGCCATATTGCCCGGCAGGCACCGAATCCACAAAGGCCATTGCCAGTTTGCCATCGCCCAAACGCCGGGGCACATCAACCAGATCAACCGCAGGTGCCCCCGCCTGCCCCACAATCACCAGCGTATTGCCCAGCAGATCGCGTCGGCTGCCGGTGTTAATCACCCCCGCCTCCTGCACATGATCCATCCAGTTGACCGAGGCCGAAATAAAGATATCCGCAGGCGCGCCTTGTTCAATCTGTTTGGCCAGCGTCGCCGTGCCGCCATAGCTGACCAACACCTTGTTGCCTGTCGTGCCCTCCCAACTTTGGGCAATCGGGTCCAGCGCGGTTTTCAGACTGGCCGCCGCAAAGACGGTGACATCATCGGCCATAGCCGGAAAGGCCATCAACAGGGCAAGGATCAGCGCGCGCATGGCATTTCCGATATGTTCGCGCAAACATATCCACGCCACCCCAAAGGGCAAGCACTATTCCCGGTTCGCAATTAGCCCGCGCAGCACCGCGATTTCGGCCTGGGTTTCCTGCAACAGGCGCGCCTCGATCCGGCGGTAATTGTCCAGCACCGCCAGCCCCGTGGGCGTCAGTTGCGCACCACCGCCCTTGGCCCCGCCCCGCACCGTGATGACCACCGGTTCGCGGAACGTCGCGTTCAGCGTTTCCACCAGCCCCCATGCCCGCTTATAGCTCATCCCCATGGCCGCCCCCGCCGCTGTGATCGACCCGGTTTCATGGATACGATCCAACAGATCAGCCTTGCCCGGCCCCAACATCGCGTTGGACCCGAACAGGATTCGCAGGCGCAGGCGCGTGTCATCTGTCATGCCCTGATCTGGCCTTTTGCTGCGCCGTTGCGCAAGGGGGCAATGCAGCGCGCGTAAAGACGGAAAGAAGACAGGGTAAAGAGGCGTTCAAGACGGTGTTTTGATGGCTTTTTAGCCATGCCGGCTGCGGTGCTCGGTCTGGTAATAGGCCCCGGTCTGTGTCGCCAGAAACGGATCTAGGGGAATGCTTTCCTGCTTCAGGAACCCCTGCTGCGGCAGCGCCCCCGCCCGCACCATTTCAATCACCGCCACCACAGATGCCGATGTTGTCCATGCTATCGCTGTGCGGCTTTTGCCAGCAATTTCAATCGGGTAATAGGCCCGCACAAATTCACGCCGCCGCAAGGCCCCGTCCGTCCAGCCCTCAGCCGCCACATGCACATAGACCACATCCGCGTCCACCGGCGGCTTGGCATTGGTCAGAATGCGCCCCGCCTCGGCGCGGTTTTCGCGCATCAGCAACTCGTGGAAGAAAAAGTTCATCAAGGCCACATGGCCCGGATAACGCATTGTTTTGTAATCCAGATTTTCAATCCGGTCTGCATAAGTCTCGCACATCGTGCCAAGCCCGCCGCTGGTGGTAAACGCCTCCAGCTGCATGCCGTCGATGTAAATCGTCTCGGTCCATTCCATGGCGGATACGGTTTTCAGCACTCCCTCTTCGATCACCTCGCAATCGTTCAGATATTCGTTCACCACCCCCTCGGGTGACCAGTTGAACGCATAGCCCAGCAACCCCGTGGGGTTCTGCGGCAAGGCCCCCACGCGCAGCTTGATCGACCGCACGCGATCAAACTGATCGGCCAGATGCGCGCCGACAATGCCCACAAAGCCGGGGGCAAGGCCGCATTGTGGCGCCATCAAGCCCTTGGAATCCTTGGCAAGGTTGCGGATGTGGCGGGTGGTGGGCACATCTTCGGTCAGATCAAAATAGTGCAGCCCCAGATCATGGGCGATGGTCGAAACGCCGATGTTCAGATGGTACGGCAGGCACGACAGCACCGCCTCTTGCCCCGTCAATGCCGCCCTGACCGCCGCTGCATCGGCCAGATCGACCGCATTGGTCGCAAAGCCTGCCTTGGGCGGTTTGGCGTCAACCCCTGTGACAGTGAACCCCGCCCCCGCCAGCAATTCAGCGGCCAGATGCCCGACCTTGCCCAACCCCAAAACCGCGATCCGATTAAATGACATGATTCCCCTCCCTGTTGACATCATCTTGCGCCGCAGGCCGGGCGAAAACTGCCGACAGGTTGTAGCATTTCACCGAATTTTCCGGCACTCCGCCGGATTTTCGGTCACTTTGCCAATGCGCCCAACAAAGTGAAAACACCCGCAGGCCTTGGCCCACGGGTGCAATACCGCCTAATAAATCAGTGCCTTAAAAGTCGAACTTCACGCCCTGCGCTAGCGGCAACTGCGCCGAATAATTCACTGTGTTCGTCTGCCGGCGCATATAGCCCTTCCACGCGTCAGACCCGCTTTCGCGCCCGCCGCCGGTTTCCTTTTCGCCGCCAAACGCCCCACCGATTTCCGCGCCCGATGGCCCGATGTTGACATTGGCAATGCCGCAATCTGACCCGGCAGATCCCAGAAACGCCCCCGCTTCGCGCATGTTCAGGGTGAAAATGCAGGATGACAGGCCCTGTGGCACATCGTTTTGCAAATAGATCGCCTCATCCAGCGTGTCATAGCCCAGCACATAGAGGATCGGCGCGAAGGTTTCGGTTTTCACCACATCCGTCTGCGCGGGCATTTCCACCAGTGCGGGCGCGATATAGGCCCCGCCGTCCGGCACGCCCGCCGTCACCACAGCACCGCCATGCACCACGCCACCTTCAGCGCGGGCGGCATCCAATGCGGCCACCATCCGGTCACGCGATGCATGATCCACCAGCGGGCCGATCAGCGTGCCTGCCGTGCGCGGATCGCCAATCGGCAGGCTGGCATAGGCCTTGGAAAGTTTGGCCACCAGCGCGTCCTTGATCGAATGATGCGCAATCAGGCGGCGCAGGGTGGTGCAACGCTGGCCTGCCGTGCCCACGGCTGAAAACACAATCGCCCGCACGGCCATGTCCATATCGGCACTTGGGGCCACGATCATCGCGTTATTGCCGCCAAGTTCCAGAATCGACCGGCCAAACCGCGCGGCCACCTTTGGCCCAACAATGCCGCCCATCCGGGTTGACCCCGTGGCCGATACCACGGGAATATCACGCGCATTCACCAGCGCCTCACCAATCGCCGGGCCGCCGATCACCAGTTGCACAAGGCCTGCTGGCGCATCGCCGAACCGTGCAAGGGCGCGGTCCATGATCTTCATGCAAGCGATGGCCGTCAGCGGGGTTTTCTCAGACGGTTTCCAGATCACCGGGTTGCCGGTGACAAGGGCAAGTGCGGCGTTCCACGACCACACCGCCACCGGAAAGTTGAAGGCCGAAATCACGGCGCATGGCCCCAGCGGATGCCAGCTTTCCATCATGCGGTGGCCGGGGCGTTCGGATGCGATGGTCAGCCCGTAAATCTGGCGCGACAGGCCGACGGCGAAATCGCAGATATCAATCATTTCCTGCACTTCGCCCAGGCCCTCGGACGTGATCTTGCCCGCCTCAAGCGTTACCACAGCGCCTAGTTCGGCCTTGGCCAAGCGCAGTTCTTCGCCGAGCAGGCGGACCAGTTCACCCCGGCGCGGCGCGGGCACATCGCGCCATACCTTGAATGCCGATTGCGCCTGCGCGATCACGCCGGGCATCGCGGACAGCGGCGTTTCATGCACATATGCGACCACCGCACCATCAATGGGCGATGCAACGGCAAGACTGCCGCCGGTGATATCAGCGGTGCTCAGCCCTGCGGCGGCAAGCGTTTCGGCGTGGGTCATGGTTGGCCTCCTGTGGCAGTGCTGCGGTGGTCGGGCATTCCCATGGAAAGCACGATCGGCGCTGTTGATTGGTGTGTCTGGAAATCGGCGCGTGATTGCAACCCCCGCCACTTGGCCGCGATCAGGGCTGCTGCCACCGATCCGCCCAAGGTGGTGCCGGGGCCGGGGATGATGAACAGATCAGGGGCAAATTCGCGCGCGGCGGTGCGGATGGCGCGGGCCAGATCATAGGGTTCCGTCACCTGATGGCACAGCGTATAGTCATAAAGCGCATCGGTGCGCGTGGCCCCCGGCCACCAGATGGCACCCCGCCCGTCAATCATCGGCAAGGTGGGCTGGCGGAACAGGCCGCGCGCAAGGCGGGCTTGGCCTGCTGCGGCAACGGGGGCCATCAGGGCGGTGTGAAAGGCGGCATGGTTGGGCAGGCGCAGGGGGAAGCGGCCTTCGACAGGGACGGCTTTGATGAAAGCGGTCAGGGCGGCATCGGGGCCAGCCAGCACCAGCATCCCGCCCAGATCAATCGACAGGGCCAGCCCATATTGCGCAGCCCATTCAATCACTTGCGCGCGTCGGGCGACATCGGGCACCCAGTCATCCCCCGTCACCGGATAAATCAACTGCCCACCCGTGCCCATCTGGTACATCAGCGTGCCCATCGTGTTCACCACGTCAAAACCTGCGTCCGCCGTCAGTGCGCCCGCACAGGCGAGCGTCGTGTACCAGCCCATGGAATTGCCCGCTACTGCCACCACCTGCACACCCGCAAGGGCGCGGAAATCGGAAAGGCTCGCGGAATAGATCAGCCCGCTGGCATTGTCGCCGCGCGTATGGCGGCTGGGTTGAAACGGCCCTGCATCCAGCGCTGTCAAGGTTTCCTGCCCCTGCGCCACGCGCGCGGCATCAAAACCCGCGATCAGGGTGGGGTCGCCATGGCAGGCCAGCGTGCCAATCTCACCAGCATTATAGGTGCCACGTCCGGGGCAGATGACAACGGCGGTTTTCATGTAGGCCACCCCACCATCAGCCCCTCCGCCAGTCCTTGCCAAACAGGGGGGGGAGGGGAGGCGCATAGGTCCCGAGGATTTGTCGATGTGTGCAGCGAAGTCATGCCAAGGCACCCGCGACAATGCTCGCAACCGATGGCATGGTCACCGCATAGGCGGGCCCCGTGGCGATGAAACTGTCCTCGCTGACCACGCGGGTCGCCGCAATCCCCTGTTCCGCCATCAGCGCCATCAGCCCTTCGGCAGGCCCCCCCGTGCGGCGGCATTCATCCACAATCAGCACGCGCTTGCAGCCCTTCACCGCCTCCAGCAGGCTTTCCACCGGCAAGGGTGACAGCCAGCGCAGATCAATCACCCGCGCATCCACGCCTGCCGCCGCAATCTGTGGCAAGGCCTGATGCGTCAGGTAATGCCCGTTGCCGTAGGTCACGATGGCAAGGTCGGTGCCCGCACCCGTGACCCCCACCTGCCCGAACGCAATCATCCGGTCAGGCGCGGGGTAGCGCGTCATCCAAGCACCATCTTTATCGCCGTGCAGATCGCGCGCCGGGTACAGCGCGATGGGTTCCAGAAACACCACTACCCGCTGTTCATCGCGCGCCAGCCGGACGCATTCGCGCAGCATCATTGCAGCATCTGCGCCGGTTGAGGGCACCGCCAGAATGACCCCCGGAATATCGCGGATCACCGCCAGTGAATTGTCATTATGGAAATGCCCGCCAAAGCCCTTTTGATAGCCCAGCCCCGCAATCCGCAGCACCATCGGGTTGGTGAACTGGCCACCACTGAAGAATGGCAAGGTCGCCGCTTCCCCCCTCAGCTGATCCTCGGCGTTGTGCAGATAGGCGAGGAACTGAATTTCCGGCATCGGCACAAAACCGTTCTGCGCCATACCAATCGCCAGCCCCAGAATGGATTGCTCATCCAGCAGCGTATCAATCATCCGGTGCGCGCCGAACCGCGCCGTCAGTTTTTGCGTGACACCATAGACGCCACCCTTGCGGCCCACATCCTCACCCATGACAACGATTTCCGGGTGCGTCAGCATCAGGTCCGTCAGCGCCCAGTTGATGTGCCGCGCCATCGGCTGGGGGTCATCCATTGCCTTCAGATCGACGCCGAACACTTGTGCGCGGGCGGCATCGGTTGGGCCGTTGGTCGGGCGGTTTTCGCGGCGGGGCGGGATGATGCTGGCCATCACATCAGCCGCCGTCTGCAACCGTGGCCGCGTGATCGCCTGATCCGCCACCCGCGCCACCCGTGCCAGCGTTTCATCATAGATCGCCAGCGCCTGCGCCGGGTCCATCACCCCCGCCTGATCCAGCAGGCGGATGGCGTGCAGCAGCGGGTCTTGCGCCTCTTCCGCCTCCACCTCTTCGCGGGGCAGGTAGGTGGTGGGCACATCGGCCCCCGCGTGGCCATAAAGGCGGATCGTGCGAATGTGCAACACCGCAGGTTTGCGCCGGGTGCGCACGAAATCTGCCGCCTGCACCGCTACGCGGTAGGTGTCATAAAGGTCCAGCCCATCGCAGGCAAAATACGCTACCCCCGGACGCTGTGACAGGTTCGCCGCCACCCAGCCCGTCGGCGTTTTGGTCGAAATGCCGATGCCATTGTCTTCGCACACAAAAAGCAAGGGCAAAGGGATGCCCTGATACGCCGTCCAGCCTGCCGTGTTGATCGCCCCTTGCGCTGTCGAATGGTTCAGTGACGCATCGCCAAAGCTGCACATCACCACTGCATCATCCGGCAAAATCGCATGTTCCGGGCGCATGCGGCGTGCCGCCCCGATGGAATACGCAGCCCCCACCGCCTTTGGCAAATGACTGGCGATGGTGCTGGTCTGCGGCGGGATCATCAGCGCGCGTGACCCCAGCACCTTGTGCCGCCCGCCCGAAATCGGGTCTTCACTGCTGGCGGCAAAGGACAGCAGCATATCCCACAGCACGGTTTCGCCCGGCACCTGTGCGCTGCGCGCAATCTGAAATGCCGCGTCACGGTAATGCAGAAAGGCCATATCGGTGGGGCGCAGGGCCGCTGCGACTGCTGCCATGCCTTCGTGCCCCGACGATCCGATCGTGTAAAACCCCTGCCCTGCCCGCTGCATCGCCCGGCTGGTGCGATCCAGCGCGCGGGTCAGGCAGGCGGCGCGAAACAGCGACACAGCCAGTGCGGGGTCATGCAACAGTGGGCCACCGGGCGCTTGTCCTGCAGGAAAATCCCGGAGCGGTGCACGGCGACGCAGGTTTTCATGCACAATGTCGGCGCGGTCCATGGGTGGGGCGTGTCCTGTCTGATGCGCCATCCTGCCAGCCTTGGTGCCAATGGCCAAGCCTGAACGCAAGAATGCAATTTGCGCATGCCTAGCGCTTTTCATCACGCAGGAATAACGCTATTCGTCAATCACACTATTCATAAAGCACATACAATGGCCCTGCCCCGCCGATACCTTCCATCCCTGTCGCTTTTGTCCGCGTTTGAGGCGGTCGCCCGCACTGGCAGCACGCAGGCCGCCGCGCGCGAGCTGGACCTGTCGCAGGGCACCATCAGCCGTCTGGTGCAAAACCTCGAATCGCAGCTGGGCGTCACGCTGTTTGTGCGCGGCCACGGGCGGCTGCGCGCCACCGATGCCGCCCTTGCCTATGCCCGCGATCTGCGCCGCGCGATGGACATGATCGGGGCGGCATCCCTGCGCCTGTCGGCGGCACCGGGGGGTGGGGCGCTGTCTTTGGCCATTCTGCCCACGTTCGGCGCGCATTGGCTGGCGCCCCGGTTGCCGGATTTTCTGGCGTTGCATCCCGGCGTCACGCTGAACCTTGGCACCCAGTTGCGGCCATTTGATTTTGCCGCAACCGGGCATGATGCAGCCATCCACTATGGCCGCGATACCTGGCCGGGGGCGATGCACCGCAAACTGTTTGACGAACAGGTGATTGCGGTGTGCAGCCCTGCGTTTCTGGCCCAACATCCCATCACAACACCACAAGACCTGCTGACCCTGCCCCTGCTGCAGCTCGAATCGCGCCCGGATGACTGGCAGGCGTGGTTTGCCCACCACGCGCAGCCCGGCACCCCGCCGCGCGGCATGGTGTTTGACCAGTTCGCCACCGTGATGCAGGCCGCCATCCACGGCGTGGGCACGGCACTGCTGCCGGCATTTCTGGCAGGGCCTGCCATAGCCGACGGCAAGCTGGCCGCCGCATACGGCCGCGCCGTTCCCGGCAGTGGCAGCTACTGGCTGGTCTGGCCCGCCGAACGCGGCGCATCCCCCCCGCTGACGGCGTTTGCCGATTGGCTGGTGGTGGCCTGCGCCCCGCTTACAGCCCGTTCAGCGGCACCTTGAGATAGCGTTTGCCGTCATCCTCGGGTTCGGGCAGCACCCCGCCCTTCATGTTCACCTGCAGCGCCGGGATGATCAGCTTTGGCATGGCCAGCGTTGCATCCCGTGCCTCGCGCAGCGCCACAAACGCATCTTCCGTCACGCCATCATGCACATGAATGTTGTGCGCCCGTTGTTCGGCCACCGTGGTTTCCCAGCGGATATCGCGCCCGTTCGGCCCGTAATCGTGGCACATGAACAGCCGCATCTCGCCCGGCAAACCCAGCACCCGCCGGATCGACCGATATAACTGCCGCGCATCGCCCCCCGGAAAATCAGCCCGCGCCGACCCGCCATCCGGCATGAACAGCGTATCGCCCACAAAGGCCGCGTTGCCCATGACATGCGTCATGCAGGCGGGTGTATGGCCCGGCGTATGCAGCGCTGTGGCCTGCAAAGCGCCGATCATGTAGGTATCGCCATCGGCAAACAACGCGTCAAACTGGCTGCCATCGCGCTGAAATGCCGTGCCTTCGTTAAACACCTTGCCAAACGTATGCTGCACCGTGGTAATGCCCGCCCCGATGCCGATCTTGCCGCCGAGGATGCCCTGCAAATAGGGTGCCGCTGACAGATGGTCGGCATGCACATGGGTTTCAATCAGCCAGTCCACCCGCAAGCCTTGGGTCTGCACAAAGGCGGCAATCTCATTGGCATGGTCATAGCTGATCCGCCCGGCGGCATAATCAAAATCCATCACGCTGTCGATGATGGCGCAGGCGGTGCGGGCGGGGTCTTGCACCACATAGCTGACCGTATTGGTGGCGGGGTCAAAGAACCCGGTCACCACTGGTGCAATCGCAAGGTCCGGATCAAACATCTGCCAGCCGCCTTGGCATCATCCCCAAGCGTTGCCAGCGCGCCAGTACCATGCCCGCAGCCATGGCCGCCACAAACATCACTGCAGGCCCGCCGCCAAAGGCCAGTGCGGTGAACGCAGGGCCGGGGCAGAACCCTGACAATCCCCAGCCAATGCCAAACAGAACGGGGCCCATGATAACGCGCGCATCAATGCGGGTTTGGGTGGGGTGGTGAAACACCGTGTCCAGCAGCGGGGCAGGTCTGCGCCACACCAACCGATAGCCGATGAACGTGACAATGACCGCGCCCCCCATCACCAAAGCCAGGCTGCCGTCCCAGGTGCCCGTGGCGATGGCGGCAATATCAAGAAAGTTCAGCACTTTGGCCGGGTCAGCCATGCCAGCGATCACAAGGCCAAGACCAAAGATCAGGCCGATGGCGAATTGAACAGCGGCCCTCATAGCGCATGCCTGACAATGTAAACCGTGACCATCGCAGCCAGCATGAACATCGGCACGGCCACAAAACTGCGCGGTGACAGGCGTGCAAGGCCACAGACGCCATGCCCGGATGTGCACCCACCACCCCAGACAGACCCATAGCCCACCAGCACCCCCGCCCCGATCAGCAGCCCCGTGCCCTGCACCATCGTCATTGCCGGTGCAGCGCCGGTCACCACAGCCACCAGCAATGGCGCCACCACCAGCCCGGCAATAAATGCGGCGCGATCGCCAAAAGCCCGATCCCGGTAGGGCGGCGCCAGATGCACGGCAATGCCGCTGATACCGGCAATCCGCCCGCTGACCAGCATCAGCAGCACCGCCGAAAGGCCGATCAGCGCGCCACCGATCAGCGACGCATAGGGGGTAAATTCCGTAACAGGCATGATCAGCATTCCACCTTGCATTTGTATTTCAGCAAAGTCTAAAATAACACAAGCCAAAAGGAAAGACCCCATGCTGGATATGCAGACGCTGGAGCCCAAGGCCGCCGCAGCCGCCGCCCTGCTGGCCGAAATGGCCCATCCCAAGCGGCTGTTGGTGTTGTGCACACTGCTGGGCGGCGAGGTATCGGCCGGGGCGCTGTCGGCAGCAGTGGGCCTGTCACCGGGCGCGCTGTCACAACACCTGTCGCGCATGAAGGCGGCAGGGCTGGTGGCCACACGCCGCGAAGGGCAGATGATCCACTACCGCCTTGCCAACCCCGCCGTCACCGCCGTGCTGGTGACACTGCACGCAGAGTTCTGCGCAGACAACTGACCACCGACCTGACCACCCACCTGATCCTGCGAATGATCCCGCGAAAAGCGCGCGTCAGACAGTGATAAGCGGGCGGTCAGCGAAACGCAGGCCCATGCGCCCACAGTGTTAACGACCAGCGGGTGCCTGCGGTCACGGGTGTGACGCGGTGCAGCACAAAGCTGGGGAAAATTATCGCCGTGCCGCGCGTTGTGGGGGCATTGGTG
>JAYUZO010000126.1:0-5508 GCA_043751715.1 Rhodobacterales bacterium
GATATCCCCAGCATGAACGGCGGCTCGCCCACCGCCTTGGATTTGCCCACCGCATCCTCACCGTTCGGCTGGCCCCACAAGGCCACGTTGAACACCGGCGGGCGGTCTGAACAGGCCGGAATCTTGTAGGTGCTTGGCGCATGCGTCGCCAGCCGCCCCTTGGCATCCCAAACCAATTCCTCGGTCGTCAGCCAGCCTGCGCCCTGCACATAGGCCCCTTCGATCTGGCCGATGTCCAATGCCGGGTTCAGGCTGCTGCCCGTATCATGCAGCACATCCGCCCGCAGAATGCGGTTCTCGCCCGTCAGCGTATCAATCACCACTTCCGTTACCGCCGCCCCGTAGGCAAAGTAGTAAAACGGCCGCCCTTGCCCCCGTACCCTGTCCCAGACGATCTTGGGCGTCGCGTAAAACCCCGTCGATGACAGCGATATGCGCGCCTGATAGGCCCAGGCCGCCACCTGCGCAAAGCCGTACACCTCACCCGCCACCCGCACCGTGCCGTCCACAAACCGCACGCGGTCAGGCTTCACCTGATGCTTTTCTGCAATGAACGCCGCCATCCGGCCCTTGATCACCTCGCACGCCGCTTTTGCCGCCATGCCGTTCAGATCAGACCCCGAACTGGCTGCCGTGGCCGATGTGTTGGGCACCTTGCCCGTATCCGTCGCCGTGATTTTCACCAGCGCCGTATCCACCCCGAACACATCCGCCGCCACTTGCGCCACCTTCTGGAACAGGCCCTGTCCCATTTCCGTGCCACCATGGTTCAGATGAATGCTGCCATCCTGATACACATGCACCAGGGCGCCCGCCTGGTTCAGCCATGTCAGCGTGAAGGAAATCCCGAACTTCACCGGCGTCAGTGCAATCCCCCGCTTCAGCACCGGGCTTTGCGCATTCCACGCCGCAATCACCGCCCGCCGCGCCTGAAAATCCGATGTACGTTCCAGTTCCGCCACCAAGGCATCCCCGACAAAATCCGTCACCGGCATCCCATAAGGTGTGGTTTGGGCAACCTGATTTTTCGCAGAAAAATCGTTCCCCCGGTAGAAATTCACCCGCCGCACCGCCAGCGGATCAAGCCCCAGATCATGCGCCACATGATCCATCACCCGCTCGATCCCCAGCATGCCCTGCGGCCCGCCAAAGCCCCGGAACGCCGTTGCACTTTGCGTATTCGTCCGCAGACGGTGGCTTTCGATCCGCACCGCTGGCAGATGATAGCAGTTGTCCGCATGCAGCATCGCCCGGTCTGCCACGGGCAAGGACAGGTCCTGCGACCAGCCGCAACGGAACAGATGCGTGAACGCCAGCCCCAGCACGCGGCCCTGCGCATCAACCCCCGCCCGGTACATGATCCGGCAATCATGCCGCTTGCCCGTAATGATGAAATCATCATCGCGGTCATAGCGCATCTTCACCGCCCGCCCCGTGGCCCTTGCTACCACAGCACAGGCAATCGCCAGCGCGTTACCCTGGCTTTCCTTGCCGCCAAACCCTCCGCCCATGCGGCGCACTTCCACCCGCACCGCCGCCATTGGCAGGTGCAGCGCATGGGCCACCTTGTGCTGCACTTCCGTCGGGTGCTGGGTGGATGAATGCACCAGCATGCCGTCTTCGCCCGGAATGGCTGCCGCCACCTGCCCCTCCAGATAGAAATGCTCCTGCCCGCCCACCTCCATCTGGCCTTCGATGACCCGCGCAGCCCCCGCAATCGCCGTTTGCGCATCGCCCTTGGCCCAGATCACCGGCCCCGCTTCGAACCGGCTGTTTGCCGCCAAGGCCGCATCCACCGTCAACAGGGCAGGGCGTTCGGCATAGGTCACCTTGACCAGCCGCGCGGCGCGGCGTGCCGTCAGGTGGCTGTCAGCCACAATCAATGCCACCGGCTGGCCCACATAATGCACCACGCCCTTGGCCAGCAGCGGTTCATCATGGGCCGATGGCGAACAGTCCGGCATCGGATCAAGGCTCGCCGCCGTATGAACGGCAACGACGCCGGGCAGCGCCAGCGCTGCGGAGGTGTCGATCGCCGTGATGTCGCCATGGGCAATGCTGGACAACGCAAAGGCCAGATGCAGCGCACCTGCGGGCAGCGGAATGTCATCGACATACCGCGCCGCCCCCGTCACATGCAAAGGGGCTGAATCATGCGGTAAGGCCTTGCCCATCGTCATGCCCGCACCTGCAGCACCGATACCGCATCGCCCGCCAGATCATGCGCATAACGGATCAGCATGTTCTGCGCCGCGCGCAACCGGTAGGCCGCCGATGCGCGCATATCCGACAGCGGCGTGAAATCATCTGCCACCGCATGTGCCGCCTGCGTCATTGCCGCCAGACCAAACAGTTGCCCGGTCAGCGCCGCCTCGGCCGCCGCCGCCCGCTTTGGCACCCCTGCCATACCGCCAAAGGCGATCCGCGCCTGCGTGACCCTGCCACCCTCAACCGCCAGATTGATACAGCCGCAGACCGCCGAGATATCATCGTCAAACCGCTTGGACAGTTTGTAACAGCGCAACCCCGGCGCATGGTCGGGGAACGATACGCCCGCCACGAACTCGCCGGGGCGACGGTCCTGCTTGCGGTAATCAAGAAAGAAATCCTCCAGTGGCATATGGCGCATCTCATCCCCCCGGCGCAAATGCAGCGCAGCCCCAAGCGCAATCAGCGCGGGCGGCCCATCGCCGATGGGTGATCCGCCCGCGATATTGCCCCCGATCGTGGCCGCATTGCGCACCTGCATCGCACCATAGCGCCGCAAAAGTTCTGCGAATGACGGATGCAGCAGCCTGACCGCATCATGCAGCGCCGTGATCGTGACCCCCGCGCCGACATGCAACTGCCCGCCCTGCCGTTCGATGTGCTGCAGATCCTGCATACCGCCCAGAAACGCCACTGGCCCCAGATTACGGAACTGTTTGGTCACCCACAGGCCCACATCCGTGGCCCCTGCAATCAGCGTGGCATCGGGGTTTTGCAGGTACCAATCCGCCAGCGCGTCACTGTCGCGCGGGCTGAACGCGCCGGGAGGGCTGTCTGCCCTCCCGGACCCTCCCCCCCGACTTCCATGCGATATTTGTGCAATATTGAAAGCATCAAGGTGCATCCAGTCTGGCACGGGTGCGGCTTCGGCGGCCTTCGCCGCGCGGATGATCGGCGCGTAACCCGTGCAGCGGCACAGGTTGCCTGCCAGCACATCGTCATGATCCTTGGCACCGTTCAGATGCCCCACCGCCATGCTGACCACAAAGCCCGGCGTGCAGAACCCGCATTGCGACCCGTGATGGTCCACCATGGCGGCCTGCACCGGGTGCAACGTGCCATCAGGCGCGCTGATGCCTTCGACCGTGCGCACGGCCTTGCCTGCCAGCTGCGGCAGAAACAGGATGCAGGCGTTCAGCGCGCGGCTGCCTGCGTGATCCGTCACCATCACCGTGCAGGCGCCACAATCACCTTCGTTACAGCCTTCCTTGGTGCCGCACAGATGCTGCGTTTCGCGCAGCCAGTCCAGAAGCGTGGTGGTGGGCATGCCCTGCGCACTGACCGCAGCGCCATTCAGTAGAAAGTCGATCCCCGACATGAAACGTCACATCCGCCGCCTTACCCGTGCTTGCATGAACCCCGGTCAGTCGATGCGGCGTAGAGCGCCGGGGCAAGTATTAGCAGTGAAGGGCAGGCCGGGCTGCGATGCAAGTGCAAATATGGCCAGCAGGGCCGTAACCTATGCGACCGCACCCTTGCCCGGTTTTTCACCTGCCACACTGGTTGCACAGCCGAAAAAGTGGCGCTTCATCGTGACCTGCAGCCCCGCTGCCCGCAACGCCGCCTCCATCTGCGCGCAGTTCTGGAAATTCCGCGAATAGGTCCCGATCATGCTGAAATCCTGCGCGCCGTGCAGGAACAGCCGTTCGATCAGCGGCAACACCCGGTCCAGATACAACCGGAACAGCGGCCGCAAGACCCAGCCCTTCGGGTCTGACGCCTCAATCAGTGCAAAACTGCCCCCCGGTTTCAGCATCCGCGCAATCTGCCGCGCCAGAATGGCCTGCTGATCGGCGTTAAAGGTTTTCAACCCAAAGGTTGAAACCACGATATCCGCATGGTTTTCCGGCAAATCGGCCCGCAGCGCATCAGCCGCCAGATGGGTGATCCGGTCCGCATAGCGCCCGTGCAGCCGCCCGACCGCCTCGCGGTGCATGCGCGGTGAGATGTCCAGCGCCATGATCGTGGCCAGCCCCGGAAACCGCCGCAGCACATGCGGCCAGATTTCCCCCGTGCCTGCCATCAGATCAATCACCACCGGGTTGGCCTGCGCAGGCACCACCAACCGCCCCACGCATTGCCGCCGCCACAGCCAGATGAACCCCAGCGAACTGATCGCACTCCACCAGCGATAATTGCCTGAACAGCGGTCAAACAGCCCTGCAACATAGTCAGGGTCGTAAATATCGTCCTTGTCCGTCACCACAAATCACACCCCTTAAACCCTGTTCCCCGACGCTACCCAAGGTGCAGGCGCAGGACAACGCCCTTTCCCCAGTGGCCCCGTCACGGTAAGCCATGATGCATGACCAGCACCCCCCGATTCATCCATCTGCGCGTCCATACCGAACATTCGCTGCTGGAAGGCGCTGTGCCGGTGAAAAAGCTGGTCGATCTGTGCCAAAAGGCCCAGATGCCCGCCGTGGCCGTGACCGATACCAACAACATGTTCGCCGCATTGGAGTTTTCGGTCACCGCCTTGGGTGCCGGTATTCAGCCCATTGTTGGCTGCCAGATCAGCCTTGCGCATGATCCGGCCGCACCGGGTGAAAAACCCCGCACCGCCGCCCCCATCGTTCTGCTGGCGCAGTCCGAGGCGGGGTATATGAACCTGATGAAGCTGAATTCGGCCCTGTACATCGACAAGGGTGGGCAGTTGCCACAGGTGACGCTGGATGAACTGACAGCGCACAGCGCAGGACTGATCTGCCTGACGGGCGGGCCGGAAGGGCCGCTGGCGCGGTTTATCGCGGCGGGCCAGCACCCCAAGGCGCGGGTGCTGATCGAACGGCTGGCAGCGGCTTTTCCGGACAGGCTGTATGTCGAACTGCAGCGCCACCCGCTTGAGGCCGGGCGTCTGCCGGACGCCGAGGCACAGTCAGAACGCGGGCTGATCGAACTGGCCTATGACATGACGCTGCCGCTGGTGGCCACCAACGATGTCTATTTCCCGAAATCCAGCATGTATGAGGCGCATGACGCGCTGATCTGCATCGCTGACGGTGCCTATGTCGATCAGCAACAGCCCCGCCGCCGCCTGACGCCCCAGCACTATTTCAAATCCGAATTCGAGATGTGCGCCCTGTTTGCCGATCTGCCCGAGGCACTGGAAAGCACAGTCGAAATCGCCCGCCGCTGCGCCTTTGCTGCTTTCAAGCGCAAGCCGATCTTGCCGAAATTCGCCGATGATGAGGTGAATGAGCTGCGCCGTCAGGCGCATGCCGGCCTGACCGCACGGCT
>JAYUZO010000127.1:0-2980 GCA_043751715.1 Rhodobacterales bacterium
TTGCTGTCAGATGAGCAGGTGCAGTGGACGGATGATGAAAAGCAGACCTATGTGCGCGCGGCCACGCTGGTGACCGACCGGATCGGGCTGGAATCGGCAGCAACGCTGCAACTGGTGTACGCGCCAGACTATGAAAGCCTGACGCTGACCCGGTTGGTGGTGATCCGCGACGGGCAGGTGATTGACCATACGGAAACGGTGGTGGCCGATATTCTACGCCGCGAACTGCGGCTGGAAGACGGGATTTATGATGGCAATCTGACAGCGGTGGTGCAGGTGCCCGATCTGCGCGTGGGCGATGTAGTCGATTATTCATTCACCCGCCGGACCCTGTCGATAGTTGCAGGGGCGAACCGGTCTGGCACGGCGGTCATGGAATTTGATGTGCCGGTCGTGCTGTCCCGTGTGGTGGTGAACTGGCCCAAGGACTGGCCGATCTACATTTCAGGCTGGCCCGCGCGGGTGGATTTTGTGCAAACACCGGGGGATGGCACCCTGCGCCACGTCTGGACACGGACAGACAATATGCCAGTGCGCGCAGAATTGGGTTTGCCGGTGGGCTATTCGGAAAACGTGGTGATCGACTATTCCACCTTTCCTGATTGGAGCGGGATCGCAGGGTCACTTAGCCCGCATTACATGGGGAATTACCCCTTGGGCGCGGAATGGGATGCCAAACTGCGCGCCATTCAGGCCACGCATAGTGATGATGGCAGCCGGGTGATTGCGGCCTTAAGGGCGGTGCAGGATGAGCTGCGCTATGTCAGCCTGTCCGTGGGGGCGGGTGGGTTGCTCGCGCGGATGCCACAGGATGTGACAACATCGGGGTATGGCGATTGCAAGGACAAGGCGCTGCTGCTGCGCACCATGCTGGATAAGATGGGGATCGAGGCCTACGTGGCCTTTACCGATCTGGATGGGGGCCATGATCTGGCGATGCGCAAGCCGGCGGTCTGGTCATTCGACCATGCGATCGTCAAGGTTGTGGTGGATGACATGGTCTATTGGATGGACGCGACGGCCAGCCATGAAGGCGGCGATCTGTTTACGGCGGTGGTGCCGGATTATGGCTATGCCTTGCCCCTGTCGGGCAGCGATCAGCAGCAGTTGGAACAGCTGGTGTTGCCTTATGGGTCGGTCTGGACATCGAATGTGGATGAAACCTATGACTTCACCTTGCTTGGGGCCTATCTGACGGTGATCACGCAGCACTACGGCCCGGCGGCGAATGCCTACCGCCAGCGGTTGGCCGGAACGCCGCTTTCACAGATTGGCACGGATTATCTTGACTATTACGCAGGCCGCTATCCCGGCATCCGCCAGCTTGCCCCATTAGAGGCAGTGGATGACAGGATAGCCAACCTGTTGACCGTCACTGAACGCTATCTGATTCCGGTGACGGCGCTGACGGATGATGTGCGGCAGAATTTCGAATTCGTCGCCGAAGATTACGCAGCACATCTGCCTGACGCGGGGGCCACTCCGCGCGTGGGGCCGCTGGATATGGGGGCGCTGCGATCAAACTATCACCGGGTGACGGTGTTCAATTCGCCCACGGATTTCAACGCGCCAGAAACGGTAGGCGTTTATAACGATGGGTTCAGCTATTCGTTTTCGGGCTATGCACCAGCGGCGGGCGAACTGGTGCTGGAATGGTCATACAGTCAGAATCTGCGGTTTCTGAAGGCTGACGTGGTGGATCAGGTGCTGCGGGACGCGGATGCGGTGGGTGAAAACAGCTGGTTCAGCTGGGATGTGCGGCGCTAGGCCGCCTTTCAGGCGCGCGCCTTACCCGTGGAATGGCCTGCCCCGGACCACGCGCAAAGCAGGTTAGTCTGCCACCCGCTGCACCAGCAGCTTGTCGATGCGGCGGTCATCCAGATCAATCACTTCAATCCGCCAGCCTGCCACAAAAACCTTGTCACCCAGACTGGGCAGTTTGCTTAGCTGGTGGATCACAAGGCCCGCCACCGTTTCATAATCGCCCGCCTCTTCGCGTGGAATGTTGTGGCGGTCACAGAATTCGTCGGCGGGCATTGACCCCGAAACCAGCAGGCTGCCGTCATCACGTTCAACCACATCAGGCTCATCCGCCTGGGCTTCGGCAAAGGTGCCGGTGATCGCCTCCAGAATATCACCCGTGGTGATGATCCCTTCAAAGCTGCCATATTCATCATAGACCAGTGCCATGTGGTTCGGGCTGGCGCGCAGAATCTCGATCACGTTCAGCGCATCGGCCATGTCTGAAACCACCGGCACCTCACGCATCAGGTCTGCCAGATTAAGCGGTTTTTTCGCCGCAAGCACCGTAAACGCATCGGTCAGATACAGCACACCCAGCACATCATCGCCCCGGAACAGCGGAATGCGCGGCCGTGCGATACGCTCGATTTCCTTCAGCGCGTCAGCCGGTGTGGCATCAATGCTGATCATGTCCACATCGCGGCGCGGCGTCATCAGCGCGCGCGCAGACCGGTCTGCAAGGCGCATCACACCCGTCAGCATTTCCTGTTCGTCATCCTCGATCACGCCTTCAAAGCGCGCCTCGGCCAGTATCGTGCGCACCTCTTCTTCGGTAACGCGTGACGCACCTTCACCGGTTTGCCCAAGCATCCGCAGGATCAGCCGGCCCGATTTATCCAGCAGCCATACCAGCGGGCTGGCCACACGGCTTAGCATCGCCATGGCGGGGGCCACGCGCGCGGCCATACCTTCGGGATCACGCAGGGCGATTTGTTTGGGCACCAGTTCGCCCACGATCAGCGAAAGGTAGGTCAGCAGTACCACCACAGACCCCACACCCAGCGGGGTGGCCCAATCGGCGGGCACGCCCCATTGCAACAGGGCTGCGGCAAAGCGCGGGCCAAGCGTGGCGCCCGAAAACGCCCCCGACAGCACGCCGACAAGGGTAATGCCGATCTGCACGGTTGACAGGAACCTGCCCGGATCTTCGGACAGTTTCAGGGCAGTGCGCGCCCCA
>JAYUZO010000128.1:0-14142 GCA_043751715.1 Rhodobacterales bacterium
ATGCACCTGAGCCGCTTTGCGGAAGAGCTGGTGATCTGGTCCACGGCGCAGTTCCGCTTTGTGACGCTAAGCGACAGATGGACGACGGGATCATCCATCATGCCGCAAAAGAAGAATCCGGATGCGGCGGAATTGCTGCGCGCCAAACTGGGGCGGATCATGGGGGCGACGGTGGCGCTGTTTACGGTGATGAAGGGGCTGCCGCTGACCTATTCCAAGGACATGCAGGAAGACAAGGAACAGGTGTTTGACGCAGCCGATACGCTGATGCTGGCCCTTGCGGCGATGACGGGCATGGTGGGCGACATGACGGCAAACCGTGACGTGCTGGCGGCGGCGGCGGGTGCGGGGTTTTCGACGGCGACGGATCTGGCGGATTGGCTGGTGCGGGCCTTGGGGATGCCATTCCGTGATGCGCATCATGTGACGGGCACATTGGTGGCGCTGGCTGAAAGCAAGGGCTGTGATCTGCCGGACCTGAGCCTTGGCGATATGCAGGGGGTGCATGCTGGCATCACGGCGGATGTGTTTGGTGTGCTGGGGGTCGAGAATTCGGTGAACAGCCGCATGTCCTATGGCGGAACCGCGCCGGTGCGGGTGCGCGAGCAGATTGCGCGCTGGAAAACGGTGTTGGCAGAGTGACAAGATGGCGTCGGGCAAAGGAGAGTTCGGAATGCGGATGATTGCGGTTTTGGGTGTGCTGGCATTGGCGGGCTGCGGGGCGGATGGCGCGCCTTCGGCAGGGGCGGCACCGGGGGTGACGGTATCAGGTGAGGTGGCAACAGGCGTGGTGGTGGTGAACCCGGCACTGGTCGAGCCGTGATGCGGCGGGTGCTGGTGGGACTGGGTGTGCTGGTGCTGGCGGGCTGCAGCGATGCGCCGCAACTGGGGCTGGGGTTCAATGTGGGGCCGGGCGGGGTAACGGTTGCACCAGCGGTCAGTGGCACTGTGGGCGGGGTGAATGTGGGTGTGACAGGTCAGGCGGTGGATTTGTGATGCGGTGGGTTTATCTGGCGCTGGCGGCATGGGGGGCGGTGCATCCGATGTACTGGTTCATCCGCTACATGACTGAAACCGGCACGGGCCTGAGCGGGCTGATTGATGCGTGGTATGTGAATGCGTCAACCACCGGTCTGACCTGGGATCTGACGATTGCGGCAGTTGCGCTGACGGTCTGGGTGGTGGCGGAAACCTGGGCGCGCAAGGCCTGGGTCAACCTGATCGCCATTCCGGCGACGTTCTGCATTGGCGTATCCTGCGGGCTGCCACTGTATCTGTTTCTGCGGACGCGCGCCGTGGGAGGGGTCTAAAAATTTTCGACGAAAATTTTTAGACCTGCTTCAGACTGTCAGGATTGTCGCGCCGGTTGTGCTGCGGGATTCCAACGCGCGATGGGCATCTGCGACATTTTCCAACGCAAAACGCTGGTCGATGCGGATGGTGATGGCCCCTGACGTGACCTTTTCGAACAATTCGGCGGCCATCTGCTGGCAGGTGGCAGGGTCGGCGGTATGGGCAAACAGCGTGGGCCGTGTGATTTTCAAAGACCCTTTGGCGGCCAGAATACCAATGTCAAACGGAGGCACCTTGCCGCTGGCATTGCCAAAGCTGATCATCATGCCAAGCGGACGCAGGCAGTTCAGCGATCCTTCGAATGTATCCTTGCCCACCCCGTCCATCACCACATCCACACCGCGCCCGCCGGTCAGGTCACGCACACGCGCGGCGAAATCGGGGGTGGTACGATAGTTGATGGCATGAGTGGCACCGTGATTTAGCGCCAATTGGCATTTGTCATCACTGCCTGCGGTGGCGATCA
This sequence comes from Rhodobacterales bacterium, assembly GCA_043751715.1. GTDB lineage: Bacteria > Pseudomonadota > Alphaproteobacteria > Rhodobacterales > Rhodobacteraceae > JAAFHS01. The sequence goes on from JAYUZO010000128.1 coordinate 1,820, forward strand.
GCGGAATGCCTTCGGACCGCGCCCATTGGCAGGCGATCAGGCCCACGCCACCGGCGGCGGCATGGAACAATACCGTGTCGGCGGGCGTGATGGGCACGGTGCGGCGGAACAGGTAATGCGTGGTCAACCCCTTGAGCATCATCGCGGCAGCGGTATCAAAGGCAATTGCATCAGGCAGACGCACGACCGGTGCGGCGGCCATTGTGCGCGCAGCGGTATAGGCACCGGGCAGGCCGCCAGCATAGGCCACGCGGTCACCTACCGCCAGATGGGTCACGCCGTCGCCAATGGCGGTGACGATGCCAGCGGCCTCGGACCCCAGCCCCGATGGCATGGGCAGCGGGTAAAGGCCCGAGCGGTGGTAGGTATCAATGTAATTCAGGCCGATGGCATGATGGGCAATGCTGACCTCGCCCACACCGGGCGCAGGCACGGGGCGGTCAATCAGCGCCATCACCTCGGGGCCGCCGTGGGAATTGATGATGATCGTGCGTGCCATGATGACCCCCTGCTTGACGCAAACCTGCGGCGGGGCGGACAAAACTGCAAGGGCTGCGCAGGTGAAAAGGGCAGATTGAGTATTTTTTTCACAAAGAGAAAACCGGCTTTTCTTTTTGCACAAATACTCTCGCCGAAGGCATCCCGCACCTGGGGCAGATTGCACCGGTGCAGGGTTCTGCTATACGCAGGCAGGCAGCAGATTGGCAGGAAAAGATGGACCATTTCACTTATAAAAACGGCCATTTGCATGCCGAGGACGTGGCGATTTCCGAGATTGCCGCCAGCGTGGGCACGCCTTTCTATGTATATTCCACGGCCACGCTGACGCGGCATTACCGCCTGTTCACTGATGCACTGTCGCCCCTGCCGCATAGCGTGTGCTTTGCGATCAAATCGCTGTCGAATGTGGCGGTGCTGAAAACGCTGGGCGATCTGGGCGCGGGCATGGATGTGGTCAGTGTGGGCGAATATCACCGGGCGCGGGCGGCGGGCGTGCCGGGCGACCGCATCGTGTTTTCGGGCATCGGCAAAACGCGGACGGAAATGCGCGTGGCGCTGGAAGGTGGCATCCGGCAGTTCAACGTGGAGAGTGAGCCGGAATTGCGGGCGCTGTCCGAGGTGGCCAGCGCCATGGGCAAGGTGGCACCCATCACGATCCGGGTGAACCCGGACGTGGATGCCAAGACGCATGAAAAGATTTCCACCGGCAAGAAGGGCGACAAGTTCGGCATTCCGATTGCGCGCGCCTCTGCTGTGTATGCCGAGGCGGCGGCGCTGCCGGGGTTGGATGTGGTGGGCATTGATGTGCATATCGGCAGCCAGCTGACCGACCTTGCGCCATTCGAGCAGGCCTATCTGATGGTGGCCGACCTGACGCGGCAATTGCGGGCCGAGGGGCATGATATCCGCAGGCTTGATCTGGGCGGTGGCCTTGGCATTCCCTACACGCGGTCGAATGAGGCACCGCCTTTGCCAGTGGAATATGGCGCACTGATCAAACGCACGGTGGGGGATCTGGGCTGCGAGATTGAAATTGAACCGGGGCGGCTGATTTCAGGCAATGCGGGGTTGCTGGTGGCGGGGGTGATTTACATCAAGCAGGGTGAGGGGCGCGATTTCCTGATCCTGGATGCGGCGATGAATGATCTGATCCGCCCGGCGATGTATGGCGCGCATCACGATATCATTCCGGTTGTGGAACCCGTGCCGGGGATGGAACCGCAGGTCTTTGATATTGTTGGCCCCGTATGCGAATCAGGTGATACCTTTGCCAAGGGCCGGTCGATGGCGCAGGTGGGTGAAGGTGATCTGGTGGCGTTCCGGTCAGCGGGGGCTTATGGCTCGGTGATGGCATCTGAATACAACACGAGGCCGCTGGTGCCAGAGGTGCTGGTGCACGGGGATCAATTCGCCGTCATTCGGCAAAGACCTACCTTTGACGAAATCCTGAAACGCGATAGATTACCAATATGGCTGTGATCCAACACCGACAGGCCGCATGACCGAATTTGACCGCACCAGTGCAATCGCGCGGCTGCGTGGCCCCTTGCGGCTGACGCTGGCGGGGCTGTGGGCGGAACAGATCACCCGCGCATTGTGGCCATTGTGGACGGTGCTGATGGCGGTGCTGGCATTGCTGGCCTTTGATGCGCACAACCGTTTGCCGATTGAGGTGGTATGGGGCGGCATGGTTGCGGCTGTCCTGGCAGTGGTTTGGGCGGCCTGGTATGCGCGCCAGCAGTTCACCCGCCCGACTGAGGCCCAAGCCATGGCGCGGCTGGACAGCCGTTTGCCGGGGCGGCCCATTGCGGCGTTGCAGGATACACAGGTGATTGGTGCGGGCGATCCGGCATCACAGGCGGTGTGGCGGGCGCATATTCAACGGATGGCGGCGCGGGCAGCGCAGGCACGGGCGGTACAGCCTGATCTGCGGGTGGCGGCGCGTGATCCGTTTGCGCTGCGCTATGTGGCGTTGACGGCTTTGGTGATGGCGGTGCTGTTCGGGTCGCTCTGGCGGGTGTCATCGGCGGGGGCGGCCCTGCCGGGGGGCGGTGTGGCAGCAGTGACGGGGCCGACCTGGGAAGGCTGGGCGCAACCGCCAGCCTACACGGGCAAGCCCTCGTTGTATTTGAATGACGTGGCGCAAAGCGATTTGTCCTTGCCTGCGGGTACGCGGCTGCAATTCCGGCTGTATGGCGAGGTGGGGCAACTGACGCTGAGCGAGACTGTGTCGGGCCGCACCGAAGTGCCGCCGGCGTCTGACCCGCAGCATGATTTCGTGGCCATGCAATCGGGTGAGATTGCGATTGCCGGGCCGAACGGGCAGACATGGACCATTGCAATCATCGCCGATGCCGCACCGACGATTGCGCCCGAAGGCGAGATCACCCGCAAGGGCACAGGTGAATTTACCCAAGGGTTTAAAGCCACAGATGACTACGGCGTGGTGGCAGGCCAAGTGACGATTGCGCTTGATCTGGCGGCGGTGGACCGGCGCTTTGGCCTGACGGTGGCCCCCGAGGCGCGCGAGGCGGTGGTGCTGGACCTGCCCTTGCCGGTAACGGGGGACCGGGCGACATTCACCGAAACGCTGATTGATGATCTGTCGGAACATCCATTTGCCAACCTGCCGGTGACGATGACCTATCAGGCGACGGACGCGGCAAACCAGATGGGTGATGCGGCGCCGGTGGCGGTGGTGCTGCCGGGCAAGCGGTTCTTTGACCCGTTTGCAGCAGCCCTGATCGAGGTGCGGCGTGATTTGCTGTGGAACCGGGCGAATGCGCCCTTGTCGGTGCAATACCTGAAGGCGATCACCCACAAACCTGACGCGTTGATCCGTAATGAACGCGCCTATCTGCGGCTGCGGGTGGCCTTGCGGCGGCTGGATACGGAAAAGCGCAACCTGACGGTTGAAGCGCGCGATGAGATTGCGGCAGAGCTGTGGGATATTGCGTTGCTGGTGGAAGGGGGTGACCTCGCCTCGGCCCTAGCACGGTTGCAACGCGCGCAGGACCAGCTGGATGAGGCGATCCGGAATGGGGCCAGCCCGGAGGAAATTGACCGCCTGATGAACGAAATGCAGCAGGCGCTGGATGAATACATGAACCAGCTGGCACGCGAATCCGAACAGAACCCGGATGGGCAGATGTCGGAAAACCAGCAGGGACAGGCGATGTCGGGCGACCAGTTGCAGCAGATGCTGGACGAATTGCAGCGGCTGATGGAAGAGGGCAAGACGGCAGAGGCCGCGGAGCTGATGGAACAGTTGCGCGAATTCATGGAAAACATGCAGGTCGTGCAGGGGCAAGGCGGGCAGGGTCAGGGCGGGCCGGGCCAGCAGGCCATGCGCGACATGCAGGAAACGCTGCGCGACCAGCAGGACCTGTCGGATGAGACGTTCCAGGATTTGCAGGGCAATCAGGACGGCCAGCCGAATGAAGGGCAGGAACCGGGGCAGCAGCCGGGTCAGCAAGGCGAGCAGCAGCCGGGGCAAGGCCAGCAGCCGGGGCAAGGCCAGCAGCCGGGCGATGAGGAAGGTCAGGGGCAAGGTCAGGGGCAAGGCCCCGATAACCGCAGCCTTGCCGAACGCCAGCAGGATTTGCAGGGCAACCTTGATCAGTTGAACGGGCGGCAATTGCCGGGTGATGGCACCGCACAGGGTGAGGCCGGGCGGCAGGCGCTGGACGATGCGAACCGCGCGATGGAACAGGCGGAAGAGGCATTGCGGGACGGCGATCTGAACGGGGCATTGGACCGGCAGGCCGAAGCGATGGAGGCGATGCGCGACGGGATGCGCCAGTTTGGCGAGGCGATGGCGCAGGAACAACGCGAGCAACAGGGGAACGGGCAGGCGGGCGAACAGTTTGGCCAGAATGACCCCGGCAGCCAGATTGATCCGCTGGGGCGTGATACGGGCGATGCGGCAAGGATCGGATCAGACCGCAACCTGCTGCAGGGCGAAGACGTGTACCGCCGTGCACAGGACCTGCTGGAGGAAATCCGGCGGCGTTCGGGCGATCAGGGACGGACGGAAAGCGAGCGGGACTATCTGCAGCGGTTGCTGGATCTGTTCTGACGGTTGGGGCGCGCACCAAAAATCTTTGAAGATTTTTGCCAAGAATTTTCGAAAATTCTTGTCCGGATTTTTTGAAAAATCCGACTGTGCCCTGCCTGTAATGGGTGCGCCGTTGGCAAGCCGCAGATGAGTTTTTTCACAAATTGAAAACGCAGGGACAGTGGCACCGACCGGCCGCGGTGCTTCAGGGTGTGATGGCGGCCGGCGCGATCCACCACATTGGTTTTGCAACGCGCAACGTCTTTGCCGCCTCTTGTGCAGCGGTTTCGCTGGCATAAAGCCCAAAGCAGGTAGCACCTGATCCAGACATCCGGGCGATCAGGCAGCCTTTTGTTGCGGCAAGGGACGCCTTCACAGCGCTGATGACCGGGGCTGCAGTGATGGCGGGGGCTTCAAGATCATTGCGGGTGGTGTGCAACCAATCAGCCAACGCGGTGGCGGTTGGCAGGGCGGGCATGTCCGGCAGGGCAGCGTTATCGCGCTTGGTCAGGGCTGCAAAGACCGCAGGGGTTGGCACGGCGATCATCGGGTTGACCAGCACCAGCCAGCCGGCGGGCAACGGGTGGTGCAGGCGGCAGACGCGGTCGCCAATGCCCTGCATGCGGGCGGGCTGGCCTGCAAGGCAGACCGGAACATCTGCGCCAAGGGCAAGGATCGTAGCGGGGTCTGGCACTGGTTTACCCCACAACCGGGCCAAAGCGCGCAGGGTGGCGGCGGCATCGGCAGACCCGCCACCAATGCCAGAGGCGACGGGCAGCGCCTTTTCAAGGGTGATCGCAGCGCCCTGCCCCGCATCAAACGCCCGTGCCGCCCGCAATACAAGGTTATCAGCGGTGATTGGCAGTGCTGCGGCCTGCGGTCCGGTGATGTTCAGCGAAAGGCCATCCGCCGGGGTGACACTGACATGATCGCCCACGCCTGCAAACACCACCAGACTGTCAAGCAGGTGATAGCCATCCGCCCGCCGCCCGGTGACGTGCAGCGCAAGATTGACCTTGGCTGGCGCGAATTCAGTTATCATCCGTGGCGGGTGCTTCGGTGCCACCCGCTGCCACAACCGGGGGAATGGGGGTGGACCCTTCCTCGGCGCGGACAGCGTCAAGGCCTACCTCAAGCTTGCGGCGGATGCGTGTGGCGTCCTTTTCGGCGGGGTCAAACGAGAGCGCGCGCCGCCATTGAAACTGCGCCTCCAGCAGGCGGCCTACCGCCCAGTACACATCGCCCAGATGATCGGTCACTACCGGATCAACCGGTTCCAGCAGGGATGCCTTTTCCATCGGGGCCACGGCATCGGCATATCGGCCAAGGCGGAAATGGGCCCAGGCAAGGCTGTCAATGATGTAACCGGCATCCGGTTTCAGTGCGACTGCCTTTTCGATCAGGGCCAGCCCTTCATCCAGATTTTCGCCCCGGTCAACAAAGCTGTAGCCAAGGTAGTTCAACACCTGCGGCTGTTCGGGGTTCAGCGCCAGTGCCTGACGGAAATCAGCCTCGGCTGCGGGCCAGTTGGCGGTGCGTTCATGCGCCACGCCGCGGCTGTAGAAAATCGGCCAATGCACGGGCTGCGGCGTGGGGATCAGCGCAAGGGCGGCGTCATAGCTGACCACCGCTTCGGCAAAACGTTCGGCGCGGCGCAGACTGTCGGCCAGTGCCATGTGCACGGCCACAACATCGGGCGTGCTGCGGGCAAGGGTTTGCAACGCTTCCAGTGCGGCCTCTGCGCGCCCGGCATTGTGCAGGGCAGCGGCGCGGCCAATTTCAGCGATAAAATAGCCGGGGTCGGTGGCCGGGACGACGGCATAGGTACTGGCGGCCAGATCATACTGGCCCAGATTATCTAAAAGCCCCGCCACCAGCAGCACGGCTTCGGTATTATCAGGGCGCAGGTGGGCAGCGGCGCGGGCATAGATCAAGGTAAAGGTATCATCCGCCTCGGCGTTCAGGGCACCGGCGATGGTGAACATCACCTCGGCCAGACCATCCTTGGCGTTGCGGGTGATGTCATAGGGGATGGGTTCGCCCGCCGTCAGCCGCGCACGCAGGGCATCAACAGTGGGGTCGGGTTCGGTGCCGAATGCCTGATCCAGCAGGGCCAGCGCATCGGGGTTACGCTCCAGCTGCGACAGGATCTGCACATGGGCGATCACGCCGCGCCGCATCAGGGTGATGGGGCCGTTGGTCTGACCTGACAGAATAGCCTCGGCCCCTTCGTAATCACCAACGGATGCCAGGGCGAGGGCGCGGTGATACAGGCCAAACGCCTCTAATCCCGGTGTTTTGGTCACCTCATCAAAGATGGTCAGCGCTTCGGTCATGCGGCCATTGCCCACCTCGGCCCAGGCTTTGGTCAACTGATCATACAGGGCGCTGACGGCAGCCCCGGACGGATCAGCCAGAATGGCGTTGAAATCCTGTGCATCAGCACGGGTGACCAGCAATGCAATCGGTGCGCCTTGGCCGGGCTGACCAGCGGCCACCAGCTGTGCGGCCACGGCGGCAGCGCCGGTGAAATCACCCAAGCCCAGACGCGATTGCAGCACACCTTCCAGAAGGCCGATGTTTTCGGGATCATCCTCAAGCGCCAGGCCAAACCAGACAGCGGCCTCGGCATAGTTGCGGTCAAAGGCGGCAGACCGGGCAGCAAGATAGGCACCGGGGTTTTCATCGGCAATAACCGGTGCGGCAAGTGCAGCGATGACGGCAACGGAGGCAAGCAGGCGGGCGGTGAAGGGGCGCATTTCGGTCTCCGGGCAGGTTGCGGGGAACTCTAGCGCGGGGGTGGGGGAAGGGCAATGCAGGGTGGGTGGGGGTGGCGGTCACATGTTTGGGGGATGGCGGGTATGGTGGCACTTGCATTGACGTGGATACCGGCCGCCCCAGACGTGATCCGGGCCGCGCGCGGAGTTTTTAAGGCAAAAGCCATGCAAGGATCGCCGCACCAAGACCGCCGAACAGAATGAACCACAGGAATCGCCATGAAGGTGAGACATGACGCAGGCTGTGGTCCGTATAGCTGACGTGCCAGCTGCCGGTCTGGGCTGCTTGCACAAGGTCGTCCAAGCTGATTGGCATCAACGGCAAAGCATTGCCGTTTGGCCCGACAGAACGATAGCGCGCCCAACCGGGGGGGTCATCGGCATCATAGTGGTGCCAGGGGTTAAAGGCCGCCATATCGACATCAAAGACCTTGGCGTATTCTGCCATCACCTTTTGCGCATCATCGCCCGCGTACGTCAGCGAACCGAAATATGGTTCGGATCAATCCTGACCTTTGGCAGATTTACAAAGCCCGTCAGCCACGCCTGAACCTTTTCCCGCTGGTCGATTACATATTCGGGTAATTCGGCCCGCCCCCGCCCTGCGGCGTTGTCCAGATAATGTTCTGCGACGGGTCTTTGATATCACATGTCTTGCAGTGCACGCAGTTCTGGAAATTGATCCGGAAGGTGGCATCCGCCCCCTGCCCCAGCACCTCATACACACCCGCCGGGCAATACCGCTGCGCGGGTTCGGCGTATTGCGGCAGGTTGATGGCGATCGGCACCGACGCATCGCGCAGTTTCAGGTGGGCAGGCTGCGCTTCATCATGGTTGGTGAAAGAATAGGCCACATTGGTCAGCCGGTCAAAGGACAGCACGCCATCGGGTTTGGGGTAATCTATCACCTTGAAATCAGCCGCCTTGCCCGTGGCTGCGGCATCCGTCTTGCCATGCTTCAACGTGCCAAACACCGTCAGGCCAACCGTATTGGCCCACATATCAATGCCCCCGCCCAAAAGGCTCGCCACCAAGCCATAGCGCGACCACAGGGGTTTGACGTTGCGCACCTTTTTCAGGTCTTTCGCAATGGGGCCCGTGCGGACAGCACTTTCATAATCCGTCAGTTCATCGCCTGCGCGGCCTGCACTGATAGCCGCAAACGCCGCCTCTGCCGCCGCAATGCCCGACAGCATGGCGTTATGGTTGCCTTTGATGCGCGGCACGTTGACCATGCCCGCACTGCACCCCAGCAGGGCCACGCCCGGTGCCACCAGTTTCGGCATCGACTGCCAGCCGCCTTCGGTGATCGCCCGCGCGCCGTAGGCCACGCGTTTGCCGCCTTTCAGCAGCTCGGCCACCATCGGGTGGTGCTTGAAGCGCTGGAATTCCATGTAAGGAAACAGATGCGGGTTCTGATAGTTCAGATGCACCACAAAGCCCACATAGACCTGATTGTTTTCAAGATGATAGATGAACGACCCGCCACCCGCATTGCTGCCCAGTGGCCAGCCCATTGTATGCGTGACCGTGCCCAAGCTGTGCTTGGCGGGGTCAATTTCCCAGATTTCCTTCATGCCAAGGCCGTATTTCTGCGGCTCTGTGCCCTTGGCCAGATCGTATTTCTCGATCACCTGTTTCGACAGGCTGCCGCGCACCCCTTCCGACAGGAACACGTATTTGCCGTGCAGTTCCAACCCCGGCTCATAATTCGCACCAGGTTCCCCCGTGGCCGGATCACGCCCGAATTCACCCGCCACGACGCCTGCCACGCGGCCGTCATCGAACACCAGTTCCGAACAGGACATGCCCGGAAAAATCTCTACCCCCAGCCCTTCAGCCACGCCCGCCATCCAGCGGCAGACGTTGGCCATGCTGACAATGTAATTGCCATGGTTTGACATGAAGCCCGGCATCGGCCAGTTCGGGATGCGCACCTTGCCGGCCTCACCCAGAATATAGAAATTGTCTTCCTTCACCTCGGTCGTGACAGGCGCGCCCATGCTGCGCCAATCGGGCAGCAGCGCGTCCAGACCGCAGGGGTCCAGCACCGCGCCCGACAGGATGTGCGCGCCAACCTCTGACCCTTTTTCCAGCACCACCACTGTTGTATCAGCATTCAGCTGTTTCAGGCGGATCGCCGCTGACAGGCCCGCTGGCCCTGCCCCAACAATTACCACATCATAGTCCATCTTTTCACGGGTGATTGTGGCCATGGCTGCGCCCCTTCGCGTAACAAAATTGCGCTTTGGCATGTGCCCTAAGCCGCCCATAACGTCAACCGTGACGCCACGCGCAGGCCTTGCGGCAAATTCCCGCCATGCCCCTTGCAATTGTGCCTGCGTCCGGTCACCTTGACGCATGCAGCAAGCCACGGCTCCGTTCCGGACCGTGGCGCTGCTTTTTTGTTGATACGAAGGCGCCCGATGGAAAAGATCCCGATGACCCGCGCGGGTTTCACCGCAGTGGATGACGAACTCAAGCAGTTGAAATCCGTGGAACGCGGCGCGGTGATCCGTGCGATTGCTGAGGCGCGCGAACATGGCGATCTGTCGGAAAACGCCGAATACCATGCAGCGCGCGAAAAACAAAGTTTCATCGAAGGCCGCATCAAGGAACTGGAGGCGATTGTTTCGCTGGCCGAGGTGATTGATCCGACCAAACTGTCAGGCACGATCAAATTCGGCGCGACGGTCACGCTGGCCGACGAAGACAATGGTGACAAGAAGACATATCAGATCGTCGGTGAACCCGAGGCTGATATTGAAAACGGCCGGCTGAACATCAAGTCGCCGCTGGCGCGCGCGCTGATCGGCAAGGACGAAGGCGACAGTGTCGAGGTGCGCACGCCGGGCGGGCAGCGCAGTTACGAAGTGCTGAGCATCCGCTTTATCTGATTCATCTGAACCATACTGACAGGACCTGTCCGAATGGCAGACCAACGTGACAAATCTGCAGAGCTAGGCCTTTCGGCCCGGCCCGACCCCATCCGCAAGCTGGACATGCCCGAAGTGGTGGCCGGTCTGCTGGCGGTTGTCTGGGTGGTTGCGGTGGTGGCCTATATCTGGCGCGCGCCGGATGACACGGCGGGCGGCACCCTTGGCCTTGTGATGACGCTGCTGGTGGTGTTCCTGCCGCTGGCGCTGATCTGGGCCAGCATCGTGACACTGCGGTCGGTGCGCACCCTGCGGGCCGAGGCGGCGCGGCTGCAATCCACCGTGGATGCGATGCGCAAAGCCTATATCGCCAGCAATCAGGGCGGGGTGGTGGGGCTGAAACCATCGGTCGAACGCAAGATTGATGAAATTGCGGCTACGGCGCGGCAGGCGGATGCGGCACTGGCCACGTTTTCATCGCGCAGGGATACGCTGCTGACCGTGCCATCGGCTGACCGCAAGACCGCTTTGGTGGCACCGCGCCCCAGCACGGATGATCAGCCGGGGCTGGCGCTTGGCACGCCCGCCGAGGATTTGCGCCCGCCGGTGTCAACGGCAGATTTCATCCGCGCGCTGCAGTTTCCCGAAGATGCCGATGACAAGGCAGGCTTTCGCGCGCTGCGTATGGCACTGGAAGACCGCCAGACAGCCAAGCTGATACGGGCGGCGCAGGATGTGCTGACGCTTTTGTCGCAAGAGGGCATTTATATGGATGACCTGCCCCCCGACCGCGCCCACCCGCAGGTCTGGCGGCGTTTTGCGGGCGGCGAACGGGGGCGCGCGGTCGCGGCACTGGGCGGCATCCGTGACCGCGCCAGCCTGACACTGACCGCAACCCGCATGCGCGAAGACCCGATTTTTCGCGACGCGGGCCACCATTTTCTGCGCGCCTTTGACAAGGCCTTTGCCGCGTTCGAGGCGCAGGCGAGTGATGCCGATCTGGTTGATCTGGCAGACACACGCACGGCGCGGGCCTTTATGCTGCTGGGGCGGGTGACTGGCACGTTTGACTGACTGGCACGTTTGACTGACCGGGCACTTATTTTCGATGGAAATTTGCAGGGGGCCGGGGGTCGGCACGCGGTGATTTTTCGCCGAAAAATCGTGGCGCGTCACAGATCGCGCACCATGGTGGCCGAACTTGCAAACCCGAACATATGCCGCAGCAGGCCCATCTGCGATACTTTTACCACCTTGAACCCTTCGCGCACATACAGCGCCCTTGCACGCGGGTTGGTGTCCACCACATCCAGCCGCACCGCGTGGTACCCGCGCGCGCGCGCCTCAATCACCACGGCATTCAGCAGCGCCGTGCCCACACCCATGTCACGCGCATCGGGGGCCACACACAGCCCGTCCAGCAGGAACCTCTCATTATCCACATCGCGCACCAGCATCCGCAGCACCGCCGCGCGCCACAGGCCACCCATGCCAAACACCGCCCACAGATCGCCAAAGGTGCCGCTGGCAAAGGCCCCGCGCGGCGTCTTGTACCCCACCAGCCCCACCAGCCGGTCGCCGTCCATGGCGATGATGGCGTGGTCATTGCGCATGATGCGGCCCAGCAGGCGCAAGGCGCGCGGCTCTGGCCCCATCACCCGGCCAAGTTTCGTGCCGAACGCCTGCCAATACAGCTTTGCGGCCTGATCGCGCAGGCTGTTGGGCAGGTGGTGATGAATGGTCAGATCCTGTGTCAGGGCCATGTCAGCGCCTGTTCCAGCAGTGCTGCATGGCCTGCACCCAAAATCCAGCCTTCCTCTTGTGCTACATCCGGCACGTTTAACAGCGGGGCAAACTGCCCGTTGGCCGCCACGTGCCACAGCGCATGCGCCAGTAGCCGCACCTGCGCTTCATCCTTGATCGGGGCGGGGTCGCGCGCGACAACGGGGGCAAGGATCGACGGATACACCTCGGCCAGCACCACAGATGCACCGTCAATCGTTTCAAATGGCCAGACTGCCGTGCCGGGCCGCTGGCGCAACCGGTGGATCATCGGCAATCCGGTCAGCGCCTGTGACCCCACAGACCCCGCGCCCATCAGCTGAAAAGTGG
>JAYUZO010000129.1:0-12506 GCA_043751715.1 Rhodobacterales bacterium
ATGGCAAACACACCGGCAAAGGCGGCGATGATCGACAATTCGCAACTGTCGCGCAGGAATTCGCCGACGACGGGGATTTCCTTGACCAGTGGCTGCGCCTGCGGGGCAAAGATGAAGGCCAGCACAGCAGCCCCGATCCAGCCCAGAATGGCCATCAGTTCGCGCACCAACCCCCGGCTGTAGGCAAGGATTGCCGACAGGATGATCAGGACGGCAACCACGCCATCAACCACCGTAAAATCCATGCCTGCTCTCCCTGTGTGCGGATCAACCCGCGCCGAACATTTCGCCTACAAACGCCGTCAGATCCGCCATCTGGCGCACCTTCATGCCTGCCCCGTCACCGGTTTTTGACCGGGCCGGTGCAACCGCTTGGGAAAAACCAAGTTTTGACGCCTCTTTCAACCTGTTTTCGGTCTGTCCCACGGGCCGTAACGCCCCAGACAGACTGATTTCACCGAATAGCACCATATCTGGCGGAATTGCCACATCTTCGCGCGCTGAAAGCAGGGCTGCGGCCACCGCAAGGTCAGCGGCCGGTTCAGATACGCGCAAACCGCCTGCCACGTTCAGAAACACATCAAGGCCGGTAAACGGAATGCCGCAGCGCGCCTCAAGCACCGCCAGAATGGTGGACAGGCGGCCCGAATCCAACCCCACCACCGTGCGGCGCGGCGTGCCAAGCGGCGATGGTGCCACAAGGGCCTGAATTTCCGTCAGCACGGGCCGCGTGCCCTCAATCCCGGCAAACACCGCAGACCCCGGCGCAGGCCTGTCACGGTCCGACAGGAACAGCGCACTGGGATTGGTCACCTCGGCCAACCCATCACCGGTCATTTCAAATACGCCAATCTCATCCGCCGGGCCAAAGCGGTTTTTCACGGCGCGTAAGATTCGGAACTGGTGGCCACGCTCACCCTCAAAATACAGCACGGTATCGACCATGTGTTCGACCACGCGGGGGCCTGCGATCTGGCCATCCTTGGTGACATGGCCCACCAGTATCACCGCCACGCCGCGCCGTTTGGCAAAGGTGACCAGCTCGTGACACGCCGCGCGCACCTGGCTGACCGAACCGGGGGCGGATTCGACCGTATCCAGCCACATGGTCTGAATTGAATCGATAATCGCAAGGGCAGGGCGCGTGGCATCCAGCGTGGTCAGAATATCGCGCAGGTTGGTTTCCGTACCCAATTGCACCGGCGCATCTGTCAGCCCCAGCCTTTGCGCCCGCATCCGCACCTGTGCTGCCGCCTCTTCGCCCGAGATATACATCACCGATGTGCCGCGCCGGGCAAAGCTGGCAGCCGCCTGCAACAGCAGCGTTGATTTGCCGATGCCCGGATCGCCGCCCACCAGAATCGCCGAGGCTGGTACCAGCCCGCCGCCCAGCACCCGGTCCAACTCGGCAATGCCTGATCCCGCGCGCTGCACCGGGGCCTCTTCGGTGGCCAGATCAGTCAGCGCAATGGTACGGCCGCGGCCAGCCAGCGCCTTTGGCCCGGCCGACAGCGGTGCTTCCTCAATCACCGAATTCCACGCGCCGCATGCCTCACAGCGGCCCTGCCATTTCTTGTGGGCAACCCCGCAGGAGGTGCAGGTGAATGTGGCCGATTGCTTGCTCATGCGCCGTTAGTGCCCGGATCGGCTTGGCAGGGCAAGGGGCTGCAAGCCGGGTGCCTCCCTCCTCCCCGTGTGGGGGAGGGCTGGGGTGGGGGGGCTTGCTGCAGGGTGGTTGGCTATCTGTCCGCATCGCCGGGCGGTGCCGGTGCAGTGTGGCCTGCCCTGTGCCCGACCCACATCGACAAAAGGATGCACCCGGTAAACAGATGCATGCCCCAGGCCACCTCTACCGTCGCCATCCCCACGCCCTTGACCACCACAATATACAGTGCCAGCAGGAATACATCCGCCATGGCCAGCTTGCCCATGATGTGCAGGGCAGGCAGCACGCGCGGTGACAGCAGGTTGAAATGCAACAGCGCCAGCCCGATCGTTTTCATCCACGGCGCAAAGATTGCCATCACCGTCACCAGCAGGGCCAGCGGAATATCCGTGCCCCACAGGGATTGCAGGCCGGTGACCACCGAAATCTCATCCAGACCAAACAGCGGCAACAACCCCGCCCGCATCAGGGGCGCGAACCATGCCACGGGGAACAGCACCAACAGCGCAAGGTTCAGGGCTTTGTCAAAATTACTCATGTGTCACAGACTAAAGCGGGCCCGGCAGCGCCACAAGGACCCGTACGATAGCACCCATAGGATGTGCAATCTGCCCATCATGCCCGCCGATGTTCTATTTCCCCGGTTTCGGCAGCGCCACCACGTTTTCCGTGGCCCGCTCGGACAATGTCAGGCCCAATGGCGGCAGCAATTCGCGCAAATCCGCCTCGATCCGGCGCATCTGCACCTGTGCCACCCGCTCTTCCGCCTCTACATCCGCCACCCAGCGGCGCAGATCATTCACCACGGACCGCACCGTAGTGATCCGGTCGGTCAGCGATTGCACCTCTTCCTGTCGCTGCTGCAGGAACATCTTGGCCCGGCCGACCTTGTCATCTGAATAGGCCCGCGCCAGTTCGCGCGTCTCAAAGCTCATCTGGGCTGCCATCTGCAGGATCTCCGGCTCCAGATGGGCAAGGTCCGGGTGGCGGCGCAGATGGTCCATCCGCACCCGCATGTTTTCAAACTCGCCCGACAGCGCGAACACCCCCGCCCGGTCTGCCGCATGCGCCATCCGGTAGGCGCGCGCCACATCCTCCATCCCCATCGCAAAGCTGCGGTGCGTGCGTTCCAGCCGCGCCATCCGCATGTTGGCCGGCAGATACAGGCACAACAGCACCACCAGCACCATCAGCCCGATCTGCGCCCACATCCCCGCCTGTGGCAGGGCCACCCCGCCAAATGATGCCGAAACCGTGGGCCACGGCACCGCACCAAAGGCCGCAGCACCCGTCAGCACCACCAACCCAAGGGCCGCCATCACCAAAATCGCCTGCGCCGCTGATTGCCCCCATTCCTGCACCAGCCGCAACAGCGCATACCGTTCACGCAACATTCCCCACCAACCTTTTGCTGCCGCGCGCAGATTGCGGCTATTTCATGGCATGGAATGGCAAAACCGCCTGATATTGCAAAGCAATTCTTGCGATTTGCAGGGGGAGAGTTTGCAAACCCGCGTCATCCCCGCGCATTGTTTCAGCGGCGGAAACGGTCGCGCAACCTGCGCGCGAAATGCCTAACGAATAGCCGCAATCGGGCCGGTCGCGCGGCCGTGGATGAACTGCTGCACATAGGCGTCGTGCGCCGAATCAAGGGCGGCCACCGGGCCTGTCCAGCGGATCAGCCCGTCATGCAGCATGGCCACATTGTCGGCAATCGCGCGTACCGATGACATATCATGCGTGATCGTCATCGCCGTCGCCCCCATTTCGACCACGATCTCGCGGATCAGATCGTTGATCACCCCCGCCATGATCGGGTCCAGCCCGGTGGTGGGTTCATCAAAGAAAATGATCTCGGGCTGTGCGGCAATCGCACGCGCCAGCCCCACGCGTTTCTGCATGCCGCCCGAAAGCTCGGCTGGCAGCAAATCCGCCACGCGGGGTTGCAGGCCCACGCGGCGCAGCTTTTCGATGGCGATGTCGCGCGCCTGTGCAGGCGGCAGCTTGCCCGGCCCGCGCATCAGCCGGAACGCCACGTTTTCCCACACCTTCAGGCTGTCAAACAACGCACCACCCTGAAACAGCATGCCGAACCGCGCAAGGAACGCATCGCGCGGGGCCGTGGTCACATCCTGCCCGTCCAGTGTGATGGTGCCCGCATCATGGCGCACCAACCCCAGCACGGATTTCAGCAGCACAGATTTGCCGGTGCCCGACCCGCCGATAATCACCATCGACGTGCCCTTGGGGATGGTCAGGCTCACCCCCTGCAACACCCGGTTGGCCCCAAACGCCTTGTGCACGCCCACCAGTTCAATCATTGGCCGAACATCACGGATGTGAGGATGAAGTTGGCGGCCAGTATCAGCACCGCCGCCGCCGCCACGCCGGTTTTCGTGGCTGCCCCCACACCTTGTGCACCGCGCCCTGATTGCATGCCGTGATAACAGCCGATCAGCGTGGCGATGAACCCAAACACCGCGCCCTTGACGAGGGATGAGAATATGTCAGCAAATTCAAGGAAATCCACGGTGTTTTGAATGTAACTGGCCCGGTTGAACCCCAACTGCCCGGTGCCCACCAGAAACCCGCCCATGATGCCAATGATATCACCCACCGCCACCAGCAGCGGCACGGTTATCAGCCCCGCCAGCACGCGCGGCACGGTGAGGTATTGCATCGGGTTGGTGGACAGCGTGACCAGCGCATCAATCTGTTCTGTCACCTTCATCGTGGCAATTTCGGCGGCGATGGAGGAGGTCACGCGCGCCGCAATCATCAGCCCCACCAGCACCGGCCCCAGTTCGCGCACCATGCCGATCGCCACAATCTGCGGCACCACAGCCTCGGCTGAAAAACGCTGGCCACCGGCGAAAATCTGCAAGGCCAGCGCGCCACCGGTGAACAGCGCTGTCAGCCCCACCACCGGCAGCGACAACCAGCCTACCTGCAACAGCGCCTGGGCAAATTCACGCGGGTAAAACGGCGCGCGCAGGGCCGCAGCAATGGTTTGGGCTGCATAAATCGCAATGCGCCCCAGGCTCGCGAGTGCCGCAAGCACCGGGCGGCCAAGCCCTGCCAGCGCGCCTGCAGCCGTCACGCTGCACCTTCAATGTAGCGGCGCAGATAGCGCGCCCCCAGCCCGGTCAGAATTTCATAGCCAATCGTGCCCGCCGCATCGGCCAGATCATCAACTGATTGGTGCGGCCCCAGCAGATCAAGGCTGCGCGGCACCTCACGCAGATGGGTGATATCCACGGTGATCAGGTCCATCGACACGCGGCCCACCAGCGGGCAGGGCGTGGCCCCATCCCACAGCACGGCGGCATTCGACAGCGTGCGCGGAATGCCATCGGCATAGCCCGCGCTGACCGTCGCAATGGTCGACGCGGTTTCCGCCACCCAACTGCCCGCATAACCAACGATCTCGCCCTCGGCCACTTCGCGCGTCTGGATGATGGGCAGGGACAGGCCCACCACGCGCGTAGCCGCCTCAAACGGGCGGCCGCCATACAAGCCGATGCCCGGACGCGTCAGATCAAAGTGGTACTCCGGCCCCAGCAGAATGCCCCCCGTCGCCGCAAGTGACCGTGGAATGCCGATCCCATCAGTCATCGTGCGAAACTGCGCCAGCTGCATCTCGTTCATCGCCGATTCCGCATCATCCGCGCAGGCAAGGTGGCTCATCACCAATGCTGGTCCCGCCTCCAGCAGAATCGCCGCCACCGCTTCCCATTCTGGCGCCTCCAGCCCCAGACGGTTCATGCCGGTGTCGAGCTGCACGCCAAACGGGTGGCCCGGCAGTGATTCCAGATGCCGGGTGATCTGGTCGATGGAATTCAGCATTGGCGTCAGGTCAAGATCATGCACCATTTCCGTATCGCCCGGCATATGGCCCGCCATCACCGCAATCTGCGGCCCCGGCCCCAGTGCCTGCCGCACGGCTGCACCCTCTTCGGCCACCGCCACAAAAAACCGCCGCGCCCCCGCCTGTGCCAGGGCCCGCACCACACGCGGCGTGCCCAGGCCGTAACCGCCGGCCTTGACCACCGCCGCCGTCTGCACTTGGGGTGCTGACAAACGATCCAGCGCGCGCCAGTTGGCGGCAATGGCATCAAGGTCAATGGAAAGCGTTGCGGTAGCCATAGCGCCCTTCATGCAGGGGATGAGAGCGGGGTCAAGGGGGAAAACCCGCGATCCCTGAACGGGGCCGCCGTCCTTTGGGGGATTGACCCCCGCAGGACGGCATTGCCATGGAAGATCGCCCCGGCGTCTGGTGCGGTGGCGCGGGGCGTATTGAGTATTTGGGCAAAGAGAAAACGCGCAGGGATCAGAACCTGTCGTCCCCGCCGCCCTGCCAGGCCCTGGCCAAATTCGAGAACCGGGTGAACCGCCCTTCGAACGCCAGTTCCACACTGCCGATGGGGCCATGGCGCTGTTTGCCGATGATGACTTCGGCCTTGCCATGCACCTGTTCCATCACCGCCTGCCATTGCGCCATCTTGTCCAGTTCATGGTCACCCGGTTTTTCGCGTTCCTTGTAATATTCATCGCGGTACACGAACATCACCACATCCGCGTCCTGTTCGATTGACCCGGATTCGCGCAGATCGCTTAGCTGCGGGCGCTTGTCCTCACGGCTTTCCACCTGACGGCTGAGCTGTGACAGTGCGATCACCGGAATGTTCAATTCCTTGGCAATCGCCTTCAGGCCTTGGGTGATCTCGCTGACCTCTTGCACGCGGTTGTCGTTTTTGGATGTGCCTTTCAGCAGTTGCAAATAGTCCACGATCAGCACATCCAGCCCATGCGTGCGTTTCAGCCTGCGCGCCCGTGCCGCCACCTGCGAAATTGGCAGGGCAGGCGTGTCGTCAATATACAAGGGGCAGGATTCCAGCGCCTTGGCCGCCTCTACGAACCGGCGGAATTCGCCTTCGGTCATATCGCCGCGCCTGATCTGTTCCGATGGCACTTCGCTGGCCTCGGACAGGATACGCGCTGCCAGCTGTTCCGCGCTCATCTCCAGCGAAAAGAACCCCACCACGCCCCCCTCAACCGCCCCATCCGTGCCATCATGCGTGCGCCCGCGCTTGTGGGCCTTGGCGATGTTGAAGGCGATGTTGGTGGCAAGTGAGGTTTTGCCCATCGACGGCCGCCCCGCCAGAATAAGCAGGTCAGACGGGTGCAACCCGCCCAGTTTCTTGTCCAGATCGGCCAATCCGGTGGATATGCCCGCAAGGCCGCCATCGCGCTGATAGGCCGCGTTGGCTACATTCACAGCGTCGGTTACCGCCTTGAGAAAGCTTTGAAATCCGCGTTCCGTTGCCCCCTGTTCGCCCAGCTGGTACAGCCGCTGTTCGGCCTCGATGATCTGTTCTTTCGGCTCGGACGCCACATCCACCTTGGCCGCTTTGGCGGTGATATCACGCCCAAGGGCAATCAGTTCGCGCCGCACCGCCAGATCATACAGCATCTGCGCATAATCCCGCGCCGCAAACGCCGAAATCGCCGCCCCCGCCAGCCGCACAAGGTAGGCAGGCCCCCCCAGTTCGCGCAGACCCGGATCATCCTCCAGAAACGCCTTCAGCGTTACCGGGCTCGCCAGTGCGTTTTTCTGAATCCGCGCCGCGCAAATCTCATAGATGCGCTGATGCACCGGATCAAAGAAATGATCCGCCTTGATCAGGCTCGCGATGCGGTCATAGACATCATTATTGGTCAGGATCGCGCCCAGCAGTTGCTGCTCGGCCTCGATGTTGTGGGGCAGGGCCTCGGGTGCGTCTCCTGGCACCGCTGGCACAATTGCACGCACTTTCGCCACTTCGTTCATTGCACCCTCACCTGCCTGCCACCCCATCGCTATGCCGGTCTGCGCCGTTCTGCAACGTGGATATCCCTGGGGATAACCCGCCCGGATATCTTGGGCGTTTTGTGGTTGGCACCACCATGAACCACCACATCTCGTCCAACATACCGCGTTTTACGATTCGAGTCAGGCTGCCACGCCAGTTGTCCACAATCGCCTCACAGGGGCCCGCCCCAGACATCCGCCCACCGTGGCCGTTTTGCTACGCGGGCTTTCGCGCATCCTGCCAGGCGCGCGGGCCCTGCAAAAACCGCTCCACCTCATCCAGCGTGGCTGCGTCAAAATCGCCGCGCTGCCGCGCCACCGCCAGCACATCCCACCAGGTACACAGATGGTGCAACGCCACCCCATGATCTGCCAGCCGCTGGGTGGTTTCCGGGAAAATCCCATAGTAGAAAATCACCGCCGTATGCGCGCAATGCGCCCCGGTTTCCCGGATCGCATCCACGAAAGACAGCTTTGATCCGCCATCCGTCGTCAGATCTTCCACCAGCAGCACGCGCTCCCCCTCGCGCATCACGCCCTCAATGCGCGCATTGCGCCCGTACCCTTTGGGCTTTTTGCGCACATAGGTCATCGGCAGCGCCATGCGTTCGGCCACCAGTGCTGCAAACGGAATCCCCGCCGTCTCACCCCCGGCGATGTTGTCAAACGCCTCCAGCCCCGCCGCGCGCATCACCGTTACCGTCAGAAAATCCATCAGCACCGACCGGATGCGCGGATAGGAAATCAGCTTGCGGCAATCAATATAGGTGGGTGACGGCAGGCCCGAGGCCAGCGTAAAAGGCGTATCCGCATTGAAATGCACAGCCTTGATATCCAGCAGCATCGCCGCTGTCAGCCGCGCCATCTCATCTGCCGGTGGAAAGGTTGAGGGGATCATCTTTCAACTTTCATCTTTGCATAAATATCCGCGCCGCAGGCATCCGCCCTGTCAACCCGCGACATGCCAGTAAACCGGGAACCCCGGATCAAACACCGTCACCGGGCCTGCCCCGGTAATGATCTTGTCAGGAAACACCTGCGCCGTATCGCGCCGGTCCAGCTGCAAGGTGCCCGCGTTCAAGGGCAGGCCATAAAACGCCGCCCCGTGCACCGATGCAAAGCCTTCCAGCCGGTCAAGGGCGGCGTCATCTTCAAACACCTGCGCCAGAATGGCCATCGTATTGGTCGCCGTAAAACAGCCCGCACAGCCGCAGGCCTGTTCTTTCAACGCGTCCACATGCGGGGCGGAATCCGTGCCCAGAAAATAGCACGCCTTGCCTGATGTGGCCGCCGCCCGCAGGGCCAGACGGTGGCTTTCACGTTTGGCCACCGGCAGGCAGTAATAATGCGGCCTGATCCCGCCCACCAGCATATGGTTGCGGTTGATCACCAGATGGTGCGTGGTGATCGTGGCAGCGAGGGTATCACCGCCGCTTGCCGCATAATCAGCGCCCTGGCTGGTGGTGATATGCTCCATCACCACGCGCAGGTCCGGCAGGCGGCGGCGCAAAGGATCAAGCACGGTATCAATGAACACCGCCTCACGGTCAAAAATATCAACCTCCGGCGTTGTCACCTCACCGTGGGTGCACAGGGGCAGGCCGATTTCTGCCATTTTTTCAAGCACATGCATGACGCGTGACAGGTCACGCACCCCGCCATGCGAATTGGTCGTAGCCCCCGCCGGGTACAGCTTGACCCCCCGGATCAGCCCGCTGGCATGCGCCGCCGCCACATCGGTTGGATCGGTGCCTTCGGTCAGGTACAGCGTCATCAGCGGCGTGAAATCCGCGCCACCGGGCAGGGCGGCCAGAATGCGGTCACGGTAGGCGCGCGCGTCATCACCGCGCACCACCGGCGGCACAAGGTTGGGCATGATGACCGCGCGCGCAAAATGCCGCGCGGTTTCGGGCAACACGCCCTGCAACATGGCCCCGTCGCGCAGGTGCAGGTGCATGTCATCAGGGCGGCGGATGGTCAGGGTTTTCATGGCACGTGGGGTAGCGCAAAGTGTGCGTGGTTTCCAGCCCAAGATCACAGTGACCGGCTGCAGAATTTTCTGCTGGCCCCACCCAAGACTTAGCCGCAGGTCTGCGTTATAGTCTTGTGTGTTCCCAGACAGAAAGCCCGCCCCATGCTGCGCTATGCCTTTGCCCTGTGCCTTGCCCCCATCCTGGCCCCCATCGCGGCCCCCGGCGTTGCCACCGCCCAAGAGGCGGATTGCATCAATCAACCCACCCAGATGGATATGAACATCTGCGCCTATCAGGATTGGCAGGCCGCCGATGCCACCCTGAACACCGTCTATGCAGATGCGCTGGCCACCGTGCAGGCCAGCGATGCAGAATATAACCCCGATGGCGACAGTGAAGAGGTCCGTCTGCGCCGCGCGCAACGGGCCTGGGTGGCGTTTCGCGATGCAAATTGTGATGCAGCGGGGTTTCAGATGCGGGGCGGGTCGGCGGAACCGTTGCTGGTGAATGGCTGCCTGCGGGTGATGACGCAAGACCGGATCGCAGAACTGCAATCCATCGCGACTGGGTTTTAAGGCGCGGTTTCCGCCTGCAATTCGGCCAAACGTCGCCGGAACCGGGGCGCGTTCAGGCGCTGTGTCACCGATGCGCAGACCGCCATCGCGCGGCGTTTGTGCCCTGCACCCTCGGTCGCGGCCAGAATGCCCTTCAGATAGGGGCCAAAGTTGCGCCGGGCCCGCCACATCCGGGCAAAACTGGTCGCGGTCAGCGTGCCCTTCATCGCCTGTTGCAGCAATTCCGGCATCAGCCCCATCTGGGCTATCGCCCATTCCGTACGCCCGGCCAGATGCGGCAGCCGCACCTGTGTCACCCACGCGCCGGCAAACAGTGATGCGTGCATGGCATCCAGCGCCACACCCGGATCGTGAACCACAAACACCTGCCCCGCGCCTTCGGTCATGTCGGGGGCATAGCCATAGCGGCTGGTAAATTCGATCCGCCGTGCGGCCCGCGCGCGCATGTCCCACCCGGCGCGTGCCACATCCAGTGTGGCGCGCGGGTTAAAGGCCAGCACGGTGGAACCGGGTGCTGTCACCGCATAGGCACAGGCCGCATAGGCCCCCATATCCGTGCCCAGAAACACGGTAGCGTTGAAATCTTCAAAGAACGCATCATCGACCAACCGGTCAAAATAGCCATACACCGCCGGATCACGAAACCACGTCTCACCCTCTGCGATGATGCACAGATAGGACCAGCCCATTTCACGGGCCACGGCAAAGCCTGCGGGCATCTGGCCGGGCCGGGTGCGAATGTTGTGCAGGCTGTCAAACGTGACCAGCAATGTAGGATCATCATCCATGAAAAATGCGTGGTGGCGTTTGCCCAAGGGTTGGAAATACCCCCCATCCTCACCGATGCGGCCCATCAGGGCCAGCCATTCGGTATCTGATGTTGCTGCCGCTGCATCCTGCGGCACTGTCCGTTCGCTCATCTCGATCACTGTCATACCCAGACCAGAAACGCCTATGCTCCGCCGCCGTAGTTCCATGTTGTCAACCGAATAGGGGCGTGGGGCAAGCGGAATTGCCGCGCCATTACCCATCCGCCCGCAGACACTGGCGTGGCATTGTTTCTGCGCGAAATGGTTTAATGATTTGATAATGCGCGATATTCAGCTGATCCGCGGGTGATTGCCCCAGATCAGGCGCGATTCTTGCGCCGTCAACACCCGCGTCGGTTGCGCCATCAGCAGGCGGCCAAACAGCGCGCGCCACGCCTCTTGCGCCATCAGCGCCGCAAACCGCTGTTTGCGCCAGATCACCGCCGTTTCGTGCAGGTCGGCCAGCACGGTGTCGGCCATCAATTCTGCCCGCAGATCGGCCACGGGCAGGGCGCTGATTGTAGTATCGATTACCGCGCAAAAGTTCCGCTCTATCCAATAGCCCATGTCAAAGGTCGACGAATCCCGGTTGGCGCGGCCCCGGTCACATTTCACCACATAGCTTTCCATCGCGCCCAAAGCATAGTGGTTCAACTGCGCCAGCGCGTAATTATCCTGCCCGAAGTCTGAAAAGATCCGCCCGGTCTGAAACGCCGGACCAAGCGCGCGGCCCGTGCCATCATACCAGCGCGGGTTGCGGCTGCGGTTCGGGTTGCGCGGGCGGTGCACGCCCAGCTTGCCATAGGCCCCGTCATTGCGGAACAGCGTCTTGAACAGCGAGGCCCGCCACGGCCAGTGCAGCACAGCCGGTGCTGCCAGCCTGAACGTGTCGGTCACCGGCTGATCGGCATAATGCACCACGCCCGCATTGCCGAACATCCGCCATGTCAGCGTGATTGCATCGGCATCTGGCAGGGCGTCAAGCAGGGCAGGCACCGTGCGCGCGCCGACATGGATGTTCACGAATTCATCAATGTCAAAGAACAGCACCCAGTCGGCCACCTGCATCAACGGGTGCTTGTCGGCGGCCTTGAGCGCCGCCCATTGCGGGCCTTCGTCATGCGGGCCGTCATTGCGGATATGGGTCAGCCAGCCCATTTGCGCCAGCCGGTCAAGCATCACCTCGGTGCCATCATCGCAATCATTGGAAAACACGAGAAAATCTGTAAATCCGCAGGCCCGGTGATGCGCCAGCCATTCCAGCAGGAACGCCCCTTCGTTCCGTACCGTCAGGATGCCAAGGATACGCATTGCGCCAGCCTTTCATTGGTTTGCGCCATGATCCCGGCCCAGTCCGCATCACCATGCAGCGCCGCAATCCGCGCCCGGTGCCACGCCACCGCCCGCGCATGCAACCCCGCCAGCGGCCCGTCCGCCATCAGCCCGTCCGCCATCAGCCCGTCCGCCATCAGCCTGTCCATCCACGCCCCCCCCGCCGCGTCATAGCGCCGGATCGCATCGCACCGCACCTGTGCCACATCAAACCTGTCCCAATATTCAATGTCCTTCGGCTGGCCCGTATGGTTCACCCGGCCCCGGTCACGTTTGACCAGAAAGCTGTCACGTGACCGC
>JAYUZO010000130.1:0-21150 GCA_043751715.1 Rhodobacterales bacterium
AGCTGATCGGTGGCCGCCTGATGCGCCCGGTGCAGGCGCAGAAACGCTGCCGCCAGATCAGGTGCATGCACCAGGGCTGCGCGCAACTGGCCCAGGTCAGGGCGCGCCTCGGCGTAAAGCGGGTCTTGCATGGCGGCGCGCAGATCGGCCAGCTGGCCTGCTGCATCATCGTCAGCAATATCGCGCCAATCCACCCCGTAGGCTTCAAACACCCGCAGCAGAACCTGCACTGAAACTGAACGTTCATTGTTTTCCAACAGGTTGACGTAGGACGCGCTGATCCCAAGCGCGCGCGCCATTGCCCCTTGGGTTTCGCTGCGTTCCTGCCGCAGGCGGCGCAGATGGGGGCCGATAAAGGTTTTCTGCATACAGTCGCACACATTCCTGATTTGTTAGCTTTACAATATTACACAAATCACAATCTGTAAACTTTCGCATTTACAGCAGAACGTACTTTGCCTTTGCACATCGCCCGTCCTGCGTCAGAACGGTGCAACAGCAGCGGAGGGCGCACATGAAAACCGGCATCAACCACCTTTACATCCCCGGCCCAACGAATGTGCCTGACGTGGTGCGCCAGGCGATGAACGTGCCGATGCAGGATATGCGCGCGCATGATTTCGGGGCGCAGTGGCTGTCGCTGTATACCGACCTCAAGGCGATGATGCGCATGACGGATGGCACGGCGATGCTATTGCCGGGGTCAGGCACGGCCGCGTGGGAGGCGGCGATGACCAACACGTTGTCCGCCGGTGACAAGGTGCTGATGGCGCGGCACGGGCAGTTTTCCACGCTGTGGGTGGAAATGGCGCAGCGGTTAGGTCTGGATGTGATCGTAGTCGATGCGCCATGGGGCGTGGGCACGCCGGTGGCGGAATTTGCAGCACATCTTGCGGCGGACAAGGATGGGCTGATCAAGGGCGTGTTTGCCACGCATAATGAAACGGCCACGGGTGTGACCAGCGACATTGCCGCCGTGCGCGCGGCAATGGACGCGTCATTTCATAAGGCGATGCTGTTTGTGGATGCGGTGTCATCCTTTGGGTCGATTGACGTGCGGATGGATGATTGGGGCGTTGATCTGCTGGTGGCGGGCAGCCAGAAGGGCCTGATGTGCCCGGCGGGCCTTGGCGTGCTGGGGATCAGCCCCAAGGCGATGGAGGCCAGCAAGACGGCTACGCTGCGCCGCGCATATTTTGAATTCAAGGACATGGTCGCGATGAACGCGGGCGGCTATTTTCCCTACACGCCGCCCACGCAATTGCTGCACGGGATGCGTGCCGCACTTGACCGGATCAATGCCGAAGGGTTTGACAACGTGCTCGCCCGCCATGCACGGCTTGCCGAAGGCGTGCGCCGGGCCGTGGCTGCATGGGGTCTGGAACTGGTGGCGCAATACCCGATCCTGTATTCCAACACGGTTTCTGCCATCCGCGTGCCCGAAGGTGTGGATGCACGTGATGTCATCCGCATTGCATATGACCGCTATTGCACATCGCTGGGATCAGGCCTGTCACAACTGGCGGGAAAGGTGTTTCGCATCGGCCATCTGGGTGATCTGAACGAAGGGATGGTGCTGACCGCCCTTGCTGTGACAGAAATGGCCTTGTCCGAGGCGGGGGTGAATATCCGCTTTGGATCAGGCGTGGCGGCGGCGCAGGCGTGGTTTTCCACGGGTCAGCGCGCCGCTGTTGCCCCTGCCGTTGCTGCCGCGTAACCCAAAGGAACCCAAGCCATGAGCCATACGCTTTACCCGCTGCGCAGCACGCGTCTGCAGCGGTCCGAACTTGCTGTGCCCGCGTCCAACCCAGCGATGATCGACAAGGCCGCCGCGGGCCCCGCCGATTTCGTGTTTCTTGATCTGGAAGATGCGGTTGCTCCGCCGGAAAAGGAACAGGCCCGCCGCAACTGCATTCAGGCGCTGAATGACATTGACTGGGCGGCCAAGGGTAAGACCGTTTCGGTGCGCATCAACGGGCTGGATACGCATTACATGTACCGCGATGTGGTGGATGTGATGGAGCAGGCGGGTGCCTTCGTGCACACGCTGCTGGTGCCCAAAGTCGGCGTGCGCGACAATCTGTATATGGTCGAGGCGATGGTCAACCAGATTGAACAGGGCAAGGGGTACACATCGCGCGTGGGGCTGGAGGCGCTGATCGAAACGGCACTTGGCATGGCGAATGTCGAAAGCATTGCGCAGTTTGGTGGCCGGCTTGAGGCGCTGCATTTCGGCGTGGCGGATTATTCGGCCAGCATGCGTGCACGCACCACCAGCATCGGCGGGCTGAACCCGATGTATCCGGGCGATCAGTGGCATGCGGCGATCTGCCGGATGGTGATTGCCTGCCGCGCTTATGGCCTGCGGGCGATTGACGGGCCGTTTGGTGATTTTTCCGATCCCGAAGGTTATAAGGATGGCGCGCGGCGGGCGGCGGCTTTGGGATGTGAAGGCAAATGGGCGATCCACCCGTCACAGGTGGCGCTGGCCAATGAAATCTTCAGCCCGACAGAGGCCGAGGTGACCAAGGCACGCCGCATCATCGAAGAACTGCGCAAGGCGGAAAGCATGGGCAAAGGTGCCGCCAGCCTTGATGGCAAGATGATCGATGCGGCCTCGGAAAAACAGGCCAACAACATTCTGGTGATGGCCGAGGCTATTGCCGCAAGGCAAGGCTAAAAGTTTTCGACGAAAACTTTTAGCCCCCCGCAGGAAAGGACAGCTTATGGACATTCACGAATATCAGGCCAAGGAAATTCTCGCGCGTTTCGGCGTGCCGGTGCCGCGTGGTGGGCTGGCCTATAGCCCCGAACAGGCAGGCTACCGCGCGCGCGAACTGGGCGGCAGTGCATGGGTCGTCAAGGCGCAGATCCATTCCGGGGGCCGGGGGGCTGCAGGTGGCGTGAAACTGTGCCGTTCAGCAGATGAGGTGCAGGCCTATGCCGCCACCTTGTTTGGCAAGCAGCTGGTGACCAAGCAGACCGATGCCACCGGCAAGGGCGTGTACCGCCTCTGGGTCGAAGGCGCGTCCGACATCGCGCGCGAGATGTATCTGGGCTTCGTGCTCGACCGCAAATCTGAACGGATCATGATCGTGGCCTCGGCCCATGGCGGGATGGAGATTGAGGATCTGGCCGAAGCCGACCCCGACAGCCTCCGCCGTATGACGGTTGACCCTGCCGTGGGCTTATCAGAATTTCAGGCGCGCGAACTGGCCTTTGCGCTTGGGCTGGCGGGGGGACAGATTGCGCAGATGGTGACGATCCTCAAGGCCTGCTACCGCGCCTACCGCGATCTGGATGCCGTGATGGTGGAAATCAATCCGCTGGTGATTACCGGTGCCGGTGATCTGGTTGCCCTTGATGCCAAGATGTCGTTTGATACCAATGCCTTGTTCCGTCAACCGCAGGTGGCCGAACTGCGTGACCGCAGTCAGGAAGACCCGCGTGAAAGTGCAGCGGGGGATTACGGTCTGGCCTATGTTGGCCTTGATGGCGATATCGGCTGCATCATCAACGGGGCCGGTTTGGCCATGGCAAGCATGGATATGATCAAGCTGGCGGGCGGTGAGCCTGCGAATTTCCTTGATATCGGCGGCGGTGCCAGCCCCGAACGTGTGGTGCGCGCGTTTCGCACCGTGCTGGCTGACCCCAAGGTCAGCGTGATTCTGGTCAACATCTTTGCCGGGATCAACCGTTGCGATTGGGTCGCCGAAGGTGTGGTGCAGGCGTATAAAGAGGTGGGTCTGACCATTCCGGTCGTCGTGCGCCTTGCGGGTACGAACGTTGAGGACGGCAACCGGATCATCCGCACTTCGGGCCTGCCGCTTATCACCGCTGATACCTTGGCCGAGGCTGCCGCCAAAGCCGTCGCCGCCCGCCCCCGCTTTGCCGCATAGGAGAACACGATGGCCATTCTGATTACCGAAAAGACCCGCGTCATCGTGCAAGGCATGTCAGGCCGCATCGGCGCCTTTCATGCCGCCGACATGATCAGGCATGGCACCAACGTGGTTGGCGGCGTGACCCCCGGCAAGGGTGGCAGTAACCACCTGGACCGCCCGCTGTTCAACACCGTGCGCGAGGCTGTGCAGGCCACCGGTGCCGAGGCGAGCCTGGTGTTCGTGCCGCCACCTTTTGCCGCCGACGCGATCATGGAGGCGGCGGACGCGGGCATAAAGACGGCCGTTTGCGTGACTGACGGCATCCCGAGCCAGGACATGATGCGTCTGAAGCGGTTTTTGCGCCGCTATCCGGAGGCGCGCAAAATGCGTTTGATCGGGCCGAACTGCGCAGGCATCATCAGTCCCGGCCGCGGCTTTATGGGCATTATGCCGCCCAGTATCTACATGCCGGGGCGCGTAGGCATCATCGGGCGTTCGGGCACCCTGGGGTATGAGGCGGCAAGCCAGATGAAGGCGCTTGGCATTGGTGTTTCGACATCGGTGGGGATCGGCGGTGATCCGATCAACGGGTCGTCCTTCCGCGATATTCTGGAGCTGTTCGAGGCGGATGCGGAAACCGATGCAATCATGATGATAGGTGAAATCGGCGGCCCGCAAGAGGCCGAGGCGGCAGAATACATCCGCGACCACATGAAAAAGCCGGTGGTGGCCTATATCGCGGGCTTGTCCGCGCCTAAGGGCCGCAAGATGGGCCATGCGGGCGCAATTATCAGCGCATTCGGCGAAAGCGCGCAGGAAAAGGTGGAAATCCTATCGGCTGCAGGCATTACCGTGGCCCCCAACCCCAGTGCAATGGGCGAAACCATGGCACGGGTTCTGTCAGTTACCCTTGCCGCCTGACCTGTTGCGCATCGGCCTTTGGGGCATGTGCTTCGCGAAAGCGGCACGAAACTGCCGATGTGGCGCCAACGCCGCCTTTTGCCGTTCTGTTCTGACACCGCATTGGGTACGCCTGTAGGTGGCTTCCGCAGGGCAGCACACCAATCGTTCCCAAAGGGTCCAAGCATAATATGAAAATCGCATTTGTCCTCGCCGCCATCGTTGTGGCGCTTGCTGTACCGGTTCTGCAACCCGGCGGCGGCATGGCTATTGCCTGTCCGCCCGGTCTTGCCAAGAAAGACCCGCCTTGTGTGCCGCCGGGGCAGGCGCGCAACGGGGATGGTTTGGGCACGCACACGCACCGTGGCGGCATTGCCGACCGGGACAATCTTTACTTTCTGGACGATTACTCGCGTTACAGCCTGCCCGCGCTGCCCGCTGGCCAGCGCTACGCCGTGGTCGACGACCAGATTGTGACGATCGACGCCGATACATATGAGATTTTGCAATTGATCAGGCTATTCACAGCGCTGTCTAACTGATTCCGGACTGCCGATTGAGGCCGTGGGAACAAGGTGTTTGCCAAAATTTCTATGTTATCAGAAAAATTGGCTCCGGCGGTAGGGATCGAACCTACGACCAATTGATTAACAGTCAACTGCTCTACCGCTGAGCTACGCCGGAACACTGGGGCCGTATAGCAAGGGTGGTCGGGGGCGTAAAGGGGCTATGTCGGGAAAGATCAACGGCGGCGGATGACAGGGTCAGGCGCGCAAAGATCATCACAGGCAATCTGGTTTCTGGTAATCAGATCAATCACATGTGCAAGGACGTTACGGCGGGCTGCGCGGTGCAGGGACCGGTCCACGTCACTGTAGACGGCGGCGGTCAACGCTGACAGGCTGATGCCTTGGGTTGAAATGGCACCAAGCAAGGCCGCCTCGCGCACGCGGCGATGCGCAAGCAATGCGGTCATCCGCGCGCCCGGTGCATCAACCGGGGGGCCATGGCCGGGGTAGGCGGTGCTCCACGGCATCGACAATAGCCGTTCCAAAGACTGCATGTAATCGGCCATATCGCCGTCCGGGGGTGATACCAGCGAAGATGACCACCCCATCACATGGTCGCCCGAAAACAGCCGGTTCCCCCAAGCAAAGCACAGATGGTTCGCGGCATGGCCCGGCGTGTGCAGCGCGCGCAAGCACCATCCAGTGCCCGCAACTGTGTCATTGTCAGCAAGGGTCATATCGGGCGCAAAATCGTGGTCAATGCCTTCGCCACCGTCCTGCAGCCCCTGTGCAAGCAGCGCTTGCATCGTGGCACTGCGGCCCGCAAAGGCCTGCCCGAAACCTGCCGTGACTGCCCCGGTGGCCGCCACCAGGCGGGGAACCAGCCCGGAATGATCCAGATGGGTATGGCTGATCAGAATATGGCTGATTCTTTCACCCGGCCTTAAGGCCGCCAGAACAGATGCCAGATGCGAATCCATGGCAGGCCCCGGATCAACCACCGCCACATCGCCATGCCCGATCAGCCAGGTGTTGGTGCCGCTGCCGGTTAACGGGCCCGGATTGTTGGCGCGGACCAGTCGCAGATCTTGCGCAAGGTATTCTGTCACTGACATTCGCTTTTCACCGGGCCTTTCCGTTGTTAGGCTGTCAGCATGCGCAACAGCTTGAAAATGCTTTGGCCGCGTGGCCTGTTCGGACGGGCGGCACTGATCCTGATCGTGCCGGTGCTGACCATTCAGCTTGTCGTGTCCACCGCCTTTATCCAGCGCCACTACGAAGATGTCACGCGCCAGATGGTGCAGGGGTTGGATGGCCAGTTGAACCTGCTGCTGCGTCGCAGCCAGACTGACAGGGATGGTGCCGTGGCGCTTGCTACAGCGCTTGATCTTGCCATGGCTTACCCTGCCGCACAGCAGATGCCTGCTGCCGATGCCCGCCTGTGGTGGGATATATCTGCGCGCTTTGTGATTGCAGGTTTGCGCCAGATCGTGCCGGATGTGCGCGCCGTTGATCTGGCATCCAACCGGCGCGAAGTGCGGCTTTGGGTGAATACGGCCACGGGGCCGGTGTTTTTTACCATACAGCGGTCACGCGTATCAGCGTCCAACCCGCACCAGTTGCTGGTGCTGATGATTGGCACATCCATCCTGATGACGCTGGTGGCCTTTGTGTTTCTGCGCAACCAGTTGCGGCCGATTGCAAGGCTGGCCCGCGCGGCCGAGGCCTTTGGCAAAGGCCAATCCATGGATTACCGCCCGCGCGGGGCGCAGGAAATTCGGGCGGCGGGGACGGCATTTGTTGATATGCGCAACCGGATTGAACGGCAGATTGAACAGCGTACGCTGATGCTGTCGGGCGTCAGCCATGATCTGCGCACCCCGCTGACACGGCTGCGGCTTGGCCTGTCATTGCTGCCTGATGATGAGGATGTGCAGGCCCTGACCCGTGATGTGGCTGATATGGTGCGCATGGTGGATGAGTTTCTGGCCTTTGCACGCGGTGACGCGATGGAGGAACCGGCACCCACCGATGTGCACGACCTGGCACGCAGGGCGGTGGATGATGCGCAGCGGTTGGGCCAACCCGTGACGTTGGCACCTGGAACCGGGGCAGGGGTGGCGATCATCCGCCCCATGGCTGTGCGCCGCGCGTTGGATAACCTGATCGGCAATGCCGTGCGCCATGCGAAGACCGTGGTGGTGACGGTGGCGCTGACCGACCGGTCTGTTCGCCTGACGGTTGATGATGATGGGCCGGGCATCCCCAAGGACCGCCGGGATGAGGCGTTGCAACCCTTTACGCGGCTTGATGCGGCGCGCGACCCGAACCACGGTGGTGGTGCAGGCCTTGGTTTGACCATCGCTGTGGATGTGGCGCGCAGCCATGGGGGCGCGCTGCGTCTGGGCGACAGTGATCTGGGGGGGCTGAAAGCCGAAATCGTGCTTGCGCGTTAACGCGTGGCACCCATGTCAATCACCCAATGCAACCGGCTTTCCGGTGCATCAGAAAATGCAATCCCCACGCCAATATCGTTAGTGCCACGCATCAGGATGTTATCACGGTGGTGCGGTGAATTCATCCACCAGCTGACCGCATGCTGCGACGATCCAAACCCGCGGCCCGTATTTTCATTGGCCAGCGCAAACGAATACCCTGCCCGGCGCAGGCGCTGTTGCAAGCGCGACCCGTCAGATGACACATGCGACGTACCCTGCCGTTTCGCATTGTCGCAGGCATGGCCTTGTGCGGCCTTGACCAGTTCCGCATTCTGCCGCAGCGCGGGAAGACCGCGTGCCGCGCGTTCGGCATTCACATCAGCCACAACCTGCGCGCGAAGCTGCGCCATGTTGCCCGGCAGATCACAGGACCGCGCCTGCGCGGAAATCGGAGAAAACGCAGCCGCACATAACACCAGTGCAGCGATCAGGCGAGATGAGTTCATGGCGCAACCTCTTGTGCAAGAAGTAACAGTATTCACAGCATTTGGGCCTTTTCAGGGCAAAATCCAGCAGCAATCTGGGCAGGTCAGGCCAAATTGGCGGACCTTCGCCGTAAATTTCTGTGCGTTCGGCAAGAATATGCAGCGATCACGACCGCGACAGGGCTTTGCACTGCGCTTGCCATCCGGGATGCAACTCTGGCAGGCAGGGGTGAACAGGGAAAGTCAGATAATGCTGGACGGTGTGATGCGCAGATTGATTGATCCGGCCCTGAATGCGGCGGGCCGGCGCATAGCACATCGCGGCATCGGGGCGGATATGGTCACGCTGGTCGGGCTGGCGCTTGGCCTGATGGCGGCGGCGATCATTGCGTATGGCGGGTCCACAATTGCGGCGCTGTTGCCGCTGCTTGCCAGCCGGGTGGCTGATGGGCTGGACGGTGCGGTGGCGCGTGCCAGTGCCAAGACCGATTTTGGCGGGTTTCTGGATATCGGCTGTGATTTTCTGTTTTACGGTGCCATCCCGCTGGCCTTTGTGCTGCGGGACGGGGACAACGGCATGGCGGGTGCGTTCCTGCTGATGACGTTTTACGCCAACGGGTCCACCTTTCTGGCCTATGCGATACTCGCGGAAAAGCGTGGCATGCAGACTGATGCGCGCGGTGACAAATCGCTGTATTTTACCGCAGGCTTGCTGGAGGGCACGGAAACCATCGCCTTTTTCGCTATCCTGTGTGTGTGGCCCACCGCCTTTGCACCGCTGGCATGGCTGTTTGGCACGCTGTGCCTGATGACGGCGTTTGCCCGTGTGCTGCTGGCGCGCCGGGTGTTCCGTTAGGGCTGTTTGATCAGCGCCACCCAGTTGCGGGCAATCTGCAATCCGGCAGCATCTGCCACTACACCACGGGTCGCAGCGCGGTGTTGATGTGTCGCAGCCCAGCCCGGCTGCATCCGCTCGGTTGCTTCTGGAAAGGTGCGGGTCCAGTCAATGACCACGGCGCGCGACGCTTCAAAATGAAACTGCATGCCATAGGTTGCGGCACCGATGCGAAAGCACTGGCTGACAGCCCCTGCAGATAATGCCAGATGTGCAGACCCTGCGGGCAGGGTGAACGTATCGCTGTGCCACTGAAAGATCGGAAATGACAGATCAACCCCGGCAAACACCGGGTCAGCGCGCCCTGTTTGGGTCAGGCCTATGTCGACCCAGCCAAATTCCGGTGCTGTGCCAAGGTGATTGTCACCGCCAAACCCGCGCGCCAGAATTTGCGCCCCCAGACAGATGCCCAGCACCGGCTTTCCCGCCGCAGTGGTCTGCGCCATCAGGGCGGCAAGGCGTGGCAGGTAAGGGTGCGTGTGATCATCCCTTGCCGATTGTTCGCCCCCAAACACCACAAGCGCATCAAAACCATCCACGCCATCAGGCAGGCGCTGATCGGCAAAGGGCCGCCAGATATCAACCAACGCACCCACCTCGTGCAGCGCCACGCCGACCTGCCCGTGGTGAGTGATCCTGGTGTTTTCAACAATCGCCACGCGCATGAATGCACCTTTCGTTACGCCCATGGGCACAATATGCAGCGCCACAGCGCCCGCAAGGGACAATACCCCTTGTCTTTGCCAGCCCGTGGTGAAATGGGGACGCGGCAACACAGACCCATCCGCAGGAGACCCCGATGGAGATTCGTGAAGCATTTACCTTTGACGATGTCCTTCTGGTGCCCGCGGCAAGCGCGGTGCTGCCCGGTGATGCCGACACCTCTACTTTTGTGACCCGCGCGATCCGGATGAACATTCCCTTGCTGTCATCGGCGATGGATACGGTCACCGAAGGGCGCATGGCGATTGCCATGGCGCAGGCGGGCGGGATCGGCGTTATTCACCGCAATCTGGATCTGGAGGCGCAGGCCAACGAAGTGCGCAGGGTAAAGCGGTTTGAATCCGGCGTGGTCTATGCGCCCATCACGCTGACCCCGGATCAGACGCTGGCCGATGCCAAGGCGCTGATGGACCGCTACAACATCACAGGCTTTCCGGTGGTTGATGACAAAGGCCGCGTGATGGGCATTGTCACCAACCGCGACATGCGCTTTGCATCAGATGATAAAACGCCGGTGCGGGTGATGATGACAAGCGAAAACCTTGCCCTGCTACATGAACCGGTTGACCGCGATCAGGCAATTTCGCTGATGAAGGCGCGGCGGATCGAAAAATTGCTGGTCACCGATGGCGCGGGTAAGCTGACGGGCCTGCTGACGCTGAAGGATAGCGAAAAATCCGTGCTGAACCCGCATGCCTGCAAGGACGCGATGGGGCGTTTGCGGGTGGCCGCTGCCAGCACCGTGGGCGATGCAGGCTTTGCGCGCAGTCAGGCGTTGATTGATGCGGGCGTCGATATGGTGGTGATTGATACCGCACACGGGCATTCCGAAGGGGTGGCGCGTGCGGTTGAACGGATCAAACGACTGTCGAACACCGTGCAGGTGGTGGCCGGCAACGTGGCCACAGCCGAGGCGACGCGTGCACTGATCGGGGCCGGGGCAGACGCGATCAAGGTCGGCATCGGGCCGGGCAGCATTTGTACGACGCGGATCGTGGCGGGCGTGGGTGTGCCACAGCTGACGGCGATCATGGATGCGGCGGGGGCAGCGGGCGACACGCCAGTCATCGCGGATGGCGGGATCAAGTTCAGCGGTGATTTCGCCAAGGCGATTGCAGCGGGGGCATCCTGCGCCATGGTGGGCAGTGCGATTGCCGGCACGGATGAGGCACCGGGTGAGATGATTTTGTATAACGGTCGGTCGTTCAAATCCTACCGGGGCATGGGGTCACTCGGGGCGATGGCACGCGGATCAGCCGACCGGTATTTCCAAAAAGATGCGGCAAGCGACAAGCTGGTGCCCGAAGGCATCGAAGGGCAGGTGCCCTACAAAGGGTCGGTTGCGGCCGTGCTGCACCAGATGGTGGGGGGCCTGCGTGCGGCCATGGGGTACACCGGCAACGGCACGATAGCGGCCATGCAGAGCAACTGCCGTTTTGTGCGGATCACCGGGGCAGGGCTGAAGGAAAGCCATGTGCATGATGTGCAGATCACGCGCGAAAGCCCGAATTACCGCGTGGGCTGATATGGATTTATGTTCAATGCCTTGCGGGCCGAACCTGCCATGACACCCGGCGCGCGGCTGTCAGCGGCAATTGGCATTCTGGACAGTATCCTTGGTGGGTCCAATGCCGAACAGGCGCTGACCAACTGGGGCCGGGCCAGCCGCTATGCAGGGTCAGGTGATCGCGCTGCAGTGCGCGATCTGGTGTATGATGCACTGCGCTGTCGCCGCAGCCATGCGGCCCTTGGCGGCAGTGACACCGGGCGTGGTTTGGTTTTGGGTGGCCTGCGCGACCGGGGCGGTGATCTGGCCTTGTTTTCCGGGCAAGGGCATGCGCCCGCGCCTGTGACAGGTGGCGATGCGGGATGCCCACCAGAAGGGGCCGCAGCACTGGATTACCCGGATTGGATACTGCCGCTGATCAAGCAAAGCCTGGGGGGCGATGCACCCGCCGTTCTGATGGCGATGCGTCGGCGCGCGCCAGTGTTTTTGCGCGTGAACACCTTGCGCAGCACAGTCGAAACGGCTGTGGCGTTGCTGTTGCAGGATGGTGTTGCCACGGCACCCTTTCCAGATGTCAAGAATGCGCTGCAAGCCATTGCGAATGCGCGTAAAATTCAAAACTCGCGCGCCTATCTGGATGGCATGGTCGAACTGCAGGATGCGTCATCGCAGGCCGTGGTCGCAGCCTTGCCGCTGCGCCCCGGTTTGCGCGTGCTGGATTACTGCGCCGGGGGGGGCGGCAAGACGCTGGCGCTTGCGGCAGGGCTGAACGGCCCGGTCGATGCCCATGATATTTCCCCCCGCCGCATGGCTGATCTGCCCGCACGCGCGGCGCGGGCAGGTGCGCGGGTGCATGTGGTGGGTACACCGCAGGGCACCTATGATATCGTGCTGGCCGACGCGCCCTGTTCGGGTTCGGGCAGCTGGCGGCGCGACCCGATGGGCAAATGGCTGCTGACGCCGGAAAAGCTGGCGGCGTTGCATCAGCAACAGGCCAATGTTTTGGATCAGGCGCAGCGCTTTGTCAGCCCCAAGGGTGTGCTGGCCTATGCGACCTGCTCGCTGCTGCAATCCGAGAATCAGGACCAGATTCAGGCCTTTCTGGACAGATTTCCGCAGTGGTCGGTGATGCAGACCCATGTCTTTTCGCCGCTTTCGGGGGGCGATGGTTTTTTTCATTCAATGTTGACGCGAAAACCTTCCTGACCGATACAACCCTTAGGTGTTTTTGTTCGCCTCTTAAGGGCCGCTTAACATTTGAACCCCCTGATAGGGGGCGGTGCGGTCCGTCGGGGGAAACAGGTGAACAGGTCAGCCGTTACACTTTCAGAGGTTTTTCAGACGGCAGACCGGCTGTCTTCACGCGTGGTCGTGCTTTTGGGTCTTGCTGCGGTGTTTGCCGGGATGGCGCTTTTGCTGACGGACCCGTCAGTCAGGCTGACCTGTGCCGTGGCGGCGGGCAGCCTTGTGGCACTGGTTGCGGTAATAAAACTCATGGGCCGCATGCAGTTGAATGTGGCACCTGTGCTGGACAAGGCGTTTTTTGATCTGGTCGGTCAGGATGCAGCCCCCTGTTTTGCCACCAATGATATCGGGCAGATTGTCTATCAGAACACGGTTGCCACCGAACGCTTTGGTGACAAGGACGCAGCCACGCTGGTGTCCGTGCTGAAATCACACTTCACTGCGCCCGAAGCCGTGCTGTACCGCCTGCAAAATCGCGCTGGCCACCAGGGCCGCGCCAGCGAAGATGTGGTCACCCGGCGCGGCCATCTGCGCCTGTCGGTGCACAAGGTGGCCGAAGGTCAGTTTCTGTGGCGGCTGGAGGAGTTTCGTGATCGCGTCACCGCGTCGCGCGGCGGTGATACGCTCAGCCTGCCGATGTTTGTGGCCAACAAGGCCGGCGTTGTGCTGTTTTGCAATGATGCAGCGCGGCGGCTGATTGCGGGGCGGCCCAAGCGGCTGGAAGATGTGTTCAGCACAGACCGTCTGCACAGCGGAGAAGAGGTGACGATCAACGCAGCCGGTGGCCCGATCCGCGCCATTCTGGCCGAGGTGGAAGGGCCAAGTGAACGGCGCGAGATTTACTTGCTGCCGGTGGCTACGCGCACGCATGACCGCGCGCAACTGACTGATTTTGAAGAGCTTCCGGTGGCGCTGATGAAGTTCACCCCCAGTGGCGCGCTGATCGCCGCCAACCGCGCGGCGCGTGATCTGGTGGCGATTGATGCAGCAACGGGTGCGATGGCGCATGAATTGTTCGAAGGGCTGGGGCGGCCGGTGGCAGAATGGTTGTCTGACGTAGTTGAAGAACGCTTGCCCGGCGGGTCAGAGGTGCTGCGCGCACATGGGGCGGACGCCGAGGCATTCCTGCAAATCACCCTGCGGCGCATTGTGGAACTGGGCCGCCCGGCTGTGCTGGCCGTGCTGCAGGATGCAACCAAGCTGAAAACGCTGGAAGCGCAGTTCGTGCAGAGCCAGAAAATGCAGGCAATCGGGCAGTTGGCGGGTGGTGTGGCGCATGATTTCAACAATCTGCTGACCGCGATTTCGGGCCATTGCGACCTTTTGCTGCTGCGGCACGGGCGCGATGATACAGATTACGGCGATCTGGTGCAGATCAGCCAGAATGCCAACCGTGCAGCGGCCCTTGTCAGCCAATTGCTGGCGTTTTCGCGCAAACAGACGCTGAAACCCGAACGCATTGCGCTGCAGGATGTGCTATCGGATCTGATGCACCTGCTCAACCGGCTGGTCGGTGAAAAGGTCCGCCTGCGGCTGGCCCATGCCCCTGATCTGGGCACGATCCGCGCTGACAAACGGCAATTTGAACAGGTGATCATGAACCTGGTGGTGAACGCCCGTGATGCAATGCCGCATGGCGGCACGATCCGGGTGGAAACCGAAGCGCTGACCCTGACCGAAGAATTGCACTGCAACCGGGCGCGGGTACCGGTGGGCGACTATGCGGTGATCCGGGTGCAGGATTCCGGCACGGGCATACCGGAAGACAAGCTGGAAAAGATATTCGAGCCGTTCTTTACCACCAAACGGCAGGGCGAAGGCACGGGGCTTGGGCTTTCTACGGTGTATGGCATCGTCAAACAATCGGGCGGGTTCATCTTTGTTGACAGCACGCTGGGGGAGGGGACGCTGTTTTCCCTGTATTTCCCGATCAATGAAACCGTTGAGGTGGACCGCGCCAATTTCGTGGCAGCCCCGCGGCTGACCCCGCGCAACGGGCAGGGCACGGTTCTGCTGGTGGAAGATGAAGCACCGGTGCGGGCCTTTGCCTCACGTGCGCTGCGCCTGCGGGGCTATACGGTGATCGAGGCGGATTGTGCCGAAGAGGCGCTGCGCGCGCTGGAAGACCCGAGTGTTGAGGTTGATGTGTTCGTCACCGATGTGGTGATGCCGGGCATGGACGGGCCAAGCTGGGTAAAAGAGGCGCTTGTGACGCGGCCCAATGTGCGGGTGGTCTTTGTATCAGGCTACGCCGAAGATGTGCTGTCCGAAGAACAGTCACGCATTCCGAATTCGGTGTTCTTGCCCAAACCGTTTTCGTTGAATGAACTGACCATCACCGTGCAGGGCGCATTGCACTATAGTGACGCATACAACGCCTGATCAGCCGCCGCGCGACCCTGCATCCGGGCGGCCGTGCCATTTGTCAGCGTCAGTGCGGCAAGGGGTGATACGTTGACCTGCGGCAAGATGATTTCGCAGTGCAACTGATCTTCCAGAAACTGCACGAACTGGCCGATGTTGGTGTAGCGAAACAGTCGGTCCAGCCTTGGCTGCCCGTGATCCGGCACCAGAAAATCTGACTGCGTGCCGAAATCCGCATGGGGTGGCGGTTCATCCGCACACCAGCCTTGCACAAATTCATCAAACGACAGGCCACGCGTGCTGCGCGGACCATCGGCGTGATCTTGTTTTTGATAAAATCGGTACCAGCTGCCCAGCCACTCTTGTGGTTCGCGCATCAGGGCGACTGCGGTGAAAGGGTGACCGGCGACTGATTCCAGATAAGGGCGCACAAAGCGTTGGTAATCACGCGCCGTGGTGTGCTTCAGCGCCTCGGGCCGCTGCACCGAAAGGGCGGCCAAAGACCCAAGTGCCGTTGCAATCGCAGTGGACCCCGCCTTGGGCGTGGCCAGAATAACCAGGCGTTGTTCCCAGAATACCAACATTCCGCGTCATCCACCCTGCAAACCCGCCAATTTCGCGGTGCGTGGTAACTAACCTTTAATCCTTCGGTGAAAAAGATGATTTACCAAAAATTCGATTGAAATGTTCCTTATTTGTGCTCATATGGCCGGAACACTTGGGGAACAAACCGAAACGTTGCCGCCGATACGCGGCTGTGGAATAAGGAAGAACAACATGTCGACAGCAAGCCTTATCGACCTCGGCGGAAAGCGGGAAATGGACAAGCAGAAAGCTTTGGAAAGCGCGCTCGCGCAGATCGAACGGCAGTTCGGCAAGGGCTCTATCATGCGGCTGGGCGCCAACAGCCCGGCAATGGATATTGAGGCCACCTCGACCGGATCACTGGGTCTGGATATCGCGCTTGGCATCGGTGGTCTGCCGCAGGGCCGGATCATTGAAATTTACGGGCCGGAATCATCGGGCAAAACCACGCTGACGCTGCATGTGGTGGCCGAAGCGCAGAAAAAGGGCGGCGTGTGCGCCTTTGTGGATGCCGAACACGCGCTTGACCCGCAATATGCCAAAAAGCTGGGCGTGAACCTGGATGAGCTGCTGATTTCTCAGCCCGACACTGGTGAGCAGGCGCTGGAGATTGTGGATACGCTGGTGCGGTCTGGTGCCGTCAGCCTGATCGTGGTTGATTCGGTGGCAGCACTAACCCCCAAGGCCGAACTGGAAGGCGATATGGTCGAC
Organism: Rhodobacterales bacterium; assembly: GCA_043751715.1. Lineage (GTDB taxonomy): Bacteria > Pseudomonadota > Alphaproteobacteria > Rhodobacterales > Rhodobacteraceae > JAAFHS01. The sequence goes on from JAYUZO010000130.1 coordinate 16,247, forward strand.
ATGCAGATGGGCAGCCAGGCCCGCCTGATGAGCCAGGCCATGCGCAAACTGACCGCGAGCATTGGCCGCAGCAACTGCATGGTGATCTTCATCAACCAGATCCGCATGAAAATCGGCGTGATGTTCGGCAGCCCGGAAACCACCACCGGTGGCAATGCGCTGAAATTCTATGCAAGCGTCCGCCTGGACATTCGCCGCACGGGGTCGATCAAGGAAAAGGATGATGTGGTGGGCAACACCACGCGCGTGAAGGTGGTCAAGAACAAGGTAGCCCCGCCCTTCAAGCAGGTGGAATTCGACATCATGTATGGCGAAGGCATCTCCAAGACGGGCGAGCTGATTGATATCGGCGTCAAGGCCGGGGTCGTGGAAAAGTCGGGCAGCTGGTATTCGTTCAAGGATGAACGTATCGGGCAGGGCCGTGAAAATGCCAAACAGTTCCTGAAATCAAACCCGGCCATCGCGTCCGAGATCGAGGACAAGATTCGCGGGTCGAACGGCCTTGATTTCGTGGCCGAGGCCGCTCCCGGTGGTGATGATCTGGTGGATATGTAGTCCCCCCGAAAGCCCAAAAATCAGGCCCGGTCGCAGCAGCGCCGGGCCTTTTTCATGGCGCCCGTGGTGGACAGCCGCTGCCTTGGCGGCTACATCAGGCGGCAGCATAAAAACAAGGCGCGCCCCATGCCCAGCTTGAACGATATCCGGTCGACTTTCCTTGATTATTTCCAGCGTAACGATCACCGCGTGGTTGACAGCAGCCCCCTGGTGCCGCGCAATGACCCGACGCTGATGTTTGCCAATTCCGGCATGGTGCAGTTCAAGAATTGCTTCACCGGGGTGGAAACGCGCGATTACAAACGCGCCACAACAGCGCAGAAATGCGTGCGGGCGGGTGGCAAGCATAACGATCTGGATAATGTGGGCTACACTGCGCGGCACCATACGTTCTTTGAAATGCTGGGGAATTTCAGCTTTGGCGATTACTTCAAGGATGATGCGATCCGCTTTTCGTGGGAATTGCTGACCCGCGATTTTGGCATCAACAAAGACAAGCTTTGCGTCACGGTGTACCACACCGATGATGAGGCGGCCGCAATCTGGAAAAAGGTGGCGGGCCTGCCCGACCACCGGATCATCCGCATTCCCACCGATGACAATTTCTGGCGCATGGGCCCCACCGGCCCCTGCGGCCCCTGTACGGAAATTTTCTATGATCACGGCGATCACATCCCCGGCGGCCCGCCCGGCAGCGCGGATGAAGACGGCGACCGTTTCATTGAAATCTGGAACAACGTGTTCATGCAGAATGAACAGTTCGCCGATGGCACGCTGCGCCCGCTTGATATGCAAAGCATCGACACCGGCATGGGGCTGGAACGGATCGGCGCGCTGCTGCAAGGCAAGCATGACAATTACGACACGGACCTGATGCGCAGCCTGATTGAGGCAAGCGCGCATGCCACAAGCAGCGATCCTGATGGCCCAGGCAAAACCCACCACCGGGTGATTGCTGACCATCTGCGCAGCACGTCTTTCCTGATTGCCGATGGTGTGATGCCGTCAAACGAAGGGCGCGGCTATGTGCTGCGCCGCATCATGCGCCGGGCCATGCGCCATGCGCATATGCTGGGGGCGGTTGATCCGGTGATGCACCGTCTGGTGCCGGCCCTTGTGCGGCAGATGGGCGGGGCCTATCCGGAACTTGCACGCGCGCAGGCGATGATCGAAGAAACCCTGCGGCTGGAGGAGGCGCGATTCAAGCAGACGCTGGAACGCGGCCTGCGCCTTTTGGATGATGAACTGGCCCACCTGCCGGACGGTGCCGATCTGCCCGGTGCGGCGGCGTTCAAGCTGTATGACACGTACGGATTTCCGCTGGACCTGACGCAGGATGCCTTGCGTGAAAAAGGCCGGGGTGCCGATGTGGCGGGTTTTGATGCGGCAATGGCCGAACAAAAGGCCAAGGCGCGGGCGGCCTGGGCGGGTACGGGCGAAACGGCGGATGCGCAGGTCTGGTTTGATCTGGCCGAGGCGCATGGCGCGACGGAATTCCTGGGCTTTGACACTGAAATTGCGGAAGGGCAGGTGCTTGCTGTGGTTGCAGACAGTGAACTGGCCAGCAATGCAGTGGTGGGCGTGCGGGTGCAGGTGATTTTGAACCAGACGCCGTTTTATGCAGAATCGGGCGGGCAGGTTGGTGATCAGGGCACACTTGTGACCCCGTCCGGCAGCATGCGCGTGACCGATGTGAAAAAATCACAAGGCCTTTTCCTGCATATTGGTGAGGTGACAGCGGGCGTGATTGCCGCCGGGCAGGGCGCGCAATTGACCGTTGATCATGCCCGCCGCAGCGCCATTCGCGCCAACCATTCGGTGACGCACCTGCTGCACGAGGCGCTGCGCCGCGCATTGGGTGATCATGTGGCGCAACGTGGGTCGCTGAACGCGGCTGACCGCATGCGGTTTGATTTCAGCCACGGCAAGGGGCTGTCGGCCCAGGAACTGGCGCAGGTTGAGGGTGAGGTGAACGCATTCGTACGCCAGAACACGCCCGTTGAAACCCGGATCATGACGCCGGATGACGCGCGCGCAATCGGCGCGCAGGCGCTGTTTGGCGAAAAATACGGTGATGAGGTGCGCGTGGTGTCGATGGGCACGCAGCCGGGCGCTGGCAAGGGTGCCGATGGCGCGACCTATTCGCTGGAGCTGTGCGGCGGCACGCATGTGGCGCGCACGGGTGATATCGGGGCGTTTGTGCTGCTGGGTGATAGCGCGTCATCCTCTGGCGTGCGCCGGATAGAAGGTCTGACCGGGCAGGCGGCACTTGATTATCTGCGCCAGCAGGATGCGCGGCTGTCGGATGTGGCTGCCATGCTGAAAACCCATGGGGCTGAGGTGGTGGAGCGGGTCAAGGCACTGGCAGATGAACGCCGCGCGCTTCTGAACGAAGTGGCGCAACTGCGGCGTGAACTGGCGATGGGTGGCAAGGACAATGGCCCGGAAGCCAAGCAGATCAACGGGATAGCGTTCATTGCTCAGGTGCTTTCTGGGGTGTCGGGCAAGGATCTGCCGGGCCTGATTGATGAGATGAAGGCGCGCATCGGGTCTGGTGCGGTGTTGCTGATTGCCGATACCGGTGGCAAGGCGGCGGTGGCGGCGGGGGTAACGGCGGATCTGACGGGGCGCATCAGTGCGGTGAATATCGTCAAAGCGGCAGCCGAGGCGCTTGGCGGCAAGGGTGGCGGCGGGCGCCCCGATATGGCGCAGGCGGGAGGAGCAGACATCAGCAATGCGGCGGCAGCCATTGCCGCCGCCGAAGCCGTGGTGGGGGCGTAACATGCCGACAGCATTGTGGATTGCCCATGTGCAGGTCAGTGATCCGGCGGCCTATGCGGAATATGCCAAGGGAGCGACTTTGGCGATTGCCGATCATGGTGGCGAGTTTCTGGCGCGCGGCGGGCGCTATGTGCAGCTGGAAGGCAATGACCGGCCCCGCAATGTGGTGGCGCGGTTTCCCAGTCTGGAAAAGGCAGTCGAATGCTACCATTCGGCCGCCTATCAGGCCGCCCTTGCCCATGCGCGCGGCGCAAGCCTGCGTGATCTGATGGTGGTGGAAGAGGTCGGCGACTGATTGCAATCGCTGCATTTTTCCCGATGCGTGCCACGAAAACCGTGCTAATCTTGTGAAAACAAGAAAATGGGGCGTCGGGTAATGTTTACGATTAAGGGGGCACGCTGATGTGCCGTTGGGCCGCTTATGCGGGCAAGCCGATTTTCCTTGAGGAAATTATAAGCCGTCCGCAGCATTCGCTGATCCATCAAAGCCATCACGCCACGCAGTGCCACACTGCCACCAATGCTGATGGCTTTGGCGTGGCTTGGTACGGTGACCGGGCCGAACCCGGTCTGTACCGCGATGTGATGCCGGCGTGGTCGGACCCCAATTTGCGCAGCCTGACGGCGCAGGTAAAATCTGGCCTGTTTCTGGCGCATGTGCGCGCAAGCACCGGCACGGCGACCAGTCGCAACAACTGCCACCCGTTTGTACATGGCGCGTGGTCGTTCATGCATAACGGTCAGGTCGGCGGGTATGAGGCGTTTCGGCGGGATGCCGATATGATGATCCCGGATGATCTGTATCCGGGGCGCAAAGGGGCCACCGACAGTGAGGCGCTGTTTCTGGTGGCGATAGCCGAAGGGCTGGCGGATGATCCGTGCGGGGCGTTGGAACGGGCTTGTGCGCGGTTCATCACGCTTGCGCGGGCCAAGGGGGCTGGGCCGCATTTGCGGATGACGGCGGCGCTGTCTGATGGGCGGCGGCTGTTTGCAGTGCGCTATGCCACGGATGAGGCCGCACCGTCGCTGTATTATCGCTGGTCAGATACGCGCGGCGGCATGGCTGTGGTATCTGAACCGCTGGAGGCGGAAGAAGCCGGCTGGGCCGAGGTGCCAGAGGCGAGTTTCTGCACCTTTGACGGGCCTGACGTGAAGATTGAGCCGTTTTTACCCTGTCGGTTGGCGCAAGCGGCCTAAGGTCCGGGCAAGGCCCCCACCCCCAGCCCCTCCCCAAAAAGGGGGAGGGGAGGCGCTTTTTCTGTTCAGCCAGCGCGCGATTGGCGCTTGCGGTCATTCGGATCAAGGAACCGTTTGCGCATGCGGATGGCCTTTGGCGTGACCTCGACCAGCTCATCATCATCAATATAGGCAATCGCCTGTTCCAGTGACAACCGCACCGGCGTGGTCAGGCGCACCGCTTCATCCGTGCCGGATGCCCGCACGTTGGTCAGCTGTTTGCCCTTCAGCGGGTTGACCTCCAGATCATTGTCGCGGTTGTGTTCGCCAATGATCATGCCCGTGTAAACCGGTTCCTGCACGCCAATGAAAAAATGCCCGCGGTCTTCCAG